>NZ_CP080590.1:290000-618750 GCF_019504385.1 Devosia salina | reverse complement strand
GGTGTGGGCAATGCCGTTGTCGGTTCCCAGCCGCACGAAGGGTGCGGGAATTTTGATGGTGTCGAACGGGAAGCGGTGCAGATAGCTCAGTGATGAGTGACCGGTGCCGAAATCGTCGAGCGCCAACCCCAGCCCCATATTGCGCAGGGCCTCGAGCATATAGGCGGAGTGCTCGGGATTGGTCATCACCTGGCTTTCGGTGATCTCGAGCTTGAGATGGCCGGCCAGGTCGCGGTCCTGGGAGACCAGGTTGCGCATGTCGGCCAGGAGGGTTTCGGTCGCGAGCTGGCTTGGCGAGAGATTGACCGAGATGAAGAAGCCCTCGGGCAGGCCGATGGTGGTCATCCAGTCCTTGGCCTGGGCGGCCGCCTGTTCGAAGGCCAGCCGGCCCAGCTTCTCGATCTGGCCCGAGCGTTCGGCCAGCGGCACGAATTCTTCTGGCGTCACCATGCCGCGCGTCGGATGGGTCCAGCGCATCAGCGCCTCGGCGCCGGCAATCTGACCGGAATGGATATCCATGACCGGCTGGAACTGCACATGCAGTTCGCCCTGCTTCAGGCCACGCTCCAGGTCCTCCTCGCTGGCCTTGTTGTAAGAGGCGATGGAGCGGGCAGAGGCGCGATAGGCCTCGATACGGTCGCCGCCAAGGCGCTTGGCATAGTACATGGCGAGTTCGGCATCGCGCAGCACGTCGGCGGCGGTGGAGGGATTGCTGTCATAGATGGTGACGCCGATCGAGGCCGTCAGCACCAGATCGCGGTCGCCAAAGTTGAACGGCGCCTTCAATGCCTTGCGGATCTGTTCGGCGGTCTCGGCGATCTTGGCGGCCGCCTGTTCGGACGAGAGAATGACCGCGAACTGGTCGCCGGCAATGCGGGCCACGGTGTCGAGCGGGCGCATGACGCGTGAGATGCGTCGCGAAATGGCCAGCAGCACCGAATCGGCCGCCGAATGGCCGATACGTTCCTCGAGTTCCATGAAGCGGTCGATGTCGATCAGGAACACAGCCGGCTTGGTGCCGCCCGGTGTACGGGCGCGCACCAGCGCGCGTTCGAGCCGGTCAAGGAAGAGCTGCCGGTTGGGCAGGCCCGTGAGGCTGTCATGCACCGCATCGTGGAGCAGGCGTTCGCGCGCGGCGCGGTCCTCGGTCACGTCCTGCAGCGTGCCGACGATGCGATTGACCTGCCCGTCGCCGCCGAGCACCGGTTTGACGCGCATCCGGAAGGTGCGGAAATTGCCGTCGTGCCCGGCGACGCGCATATCCGCCGAAACCTTGCCGCGGCGCAGTTCCACCAGCGTATCGAAGGCGGTGCGGAAGCGGTCGCGATCGTCGGGATGGACGCGGTCGAGCCAGCGCTTGATGGCGCCGCGCAGGGCCCCACGCTTTTCCCCCAGCCGCGTCGCCAGTTCGTCGCTGACGGTGACGCGGTCGCGCTCGATGTTCCAGTCGAAGACGAAATCGCCC
This sequence comes from Devosia salina, assembly GCF_019504385.1. NCBI lineage: Bacteria > Pseudomonadati > Pseudomonadota > Alphaproteobacteria > Hyphomicrobiales > Devosiaceae > Devosia > Devosia salina. The sequence continues at coordinate 617,285 of NZ_CP080590.1, read as the reverse complement.
GAGCCGGTCAGTGCAAGGGCGCGGCGTTCCACCTCGCTTAGCGTGCCGATGGACACCTGCCCCTCCGAGAAGGCGTGCTGCACCGCAGTGAATCCAAGCAGCATCACGATAAGCACCAGGCCCCCGCCGACGGCGGGCTGGGCCACGTCATTGGTCACCTGGCCTGAGATCACCAGCCAGGAATAGAACAGCCAGGCGATGAAGATGATCCAGGTGGGCACCAGCAGAACGGCGCGGTCATAGCCGCGCAGGGCCAGCAGCAGGATGAGGAAGAAGCCCGAGACACCCAGCAGTGCCAGCACCAGCCGCGCGATGGTGGCGGCTATGGCCGGCTGGAAGAAGGCGAACAGGAACAGCGCCAGGAACAGCGCCGCCAGGCCAAGCGCCAGATGGATGAAGCGCAGGTGCCAGCGGTGCAGGTTGAGATAGATGAACAGGAACCCGGCCAATGTGGTCGCAATACCCGCCTCCGCTGCGGCGCGCCAGGGCTGCATGCCGTTGGCCGACAGCCCCAGGATGCGCCCCAACAGTCCGAAATCGATGAGCAGATAGGCCAGAACGGCCCAGGCGAAGGCGGCCGTCGCCGGGAAGACGCCTCGACCCTTGACCACGAACATGATGGTGAGGAACACCGCAGCCAGCGAGGCGACGCCGAGAACCACGCCGCGGAACAGGGTGAAGGAGTTGACGTAGTCGCGATAGGCGCTCGGTTCCCAGAGGTAGAGTTCGGCAAGGTCGTCGCCCGCCAGTTCGGCGATCACCGTCATGGTCGCGCCGGGGTCGAGCGTCACCTCGAACACATCGGCTTCCGGATCGCTCAATCGTACCGGGCGAATGCCGGCGCTGGGCGTGACTGCGGTGATGCGACTCTCGCCCAGGTCGGGCTGGAACACGCCCGAGCCCGGCAGGCGGAAGAAGGGCGCCACCAGCAGGCGCTGGATCTGCTGGTCGCTGTCATTGCGCAGCGCAATCAGCGCGAAATTGGGGTTGGTTTCCGTATCGCTGGCCAGCACCTCAATGCGGCGGATGATGCCGTCGGCGTCCGGTGCGGTGGACAGCTGAACGCGCCCGCCCTGCCCCGGCACCACCTCGACGACGTCGGACAGATTGACGGCATTGACGTCCTCGGGAACCGAGATGACCTCGAAGCCCAAAGCGGGCGCAAGGCCGAACAGCGCGAACGCAAGACAGATCGCGAGTGCAAACAGTTGACGCATCGGGGGCAGTTATATCCTGCGCTAGGCTTCATTATGGCGGCAGTTCGGGAACATGCGCGAAGCCCGGACAAGCCCTTGTCTTCTTGATCCTCCAGCGGAGCGCTAACTTGGTACGAGAGATTGACGCTTGCGACAAGGACCATGGGCTGTTGCAGGCGCGCAACACACAGGGATTTGTCCCTCAGGCCACCCAGTGCCGCTGTCCCAACCGGGCTGCGGCCCAGCGTTCCTCGGTCAGGCCCATCAGTACGTGGTCTTCCCAGCGGCCATTGATCTGCAGGTAGCGCTCGGCAAAACCCTCTTCGACAAAGCCGTTCTTTTCCAGCACGCGGCGCGAAGCGGTGTTGGTGGGCAGGAATGCGGCGTGCACGCGGTGCAGGTCCAGCGTTTCGAAGATGAAGGGCAGCGTCACCGCCACGGCCTCCGTCATCAGGCCGTTGCCCGCGTAATTCTGCCCCATCCAATAGCCCAGATTGACGAACTGGGCGGCGCGGCGCCGAATATTGGACAGGGTAATGCCACCGGCCAGCACGTCGCCCCCGTCCTGCCTGAGGAAGACGAAGAAGGTGAAGTCGGTCCCCTCTTCGGCTTCCTGACGGGCGCGGCGTACCCGCATGGCAAAGACTCGGCGGGTCAGGTCAAGTTCGGTCCAACGTGGCTCGAAGGGCCTGAGAAAATCCTGGCTGGCGCGCCTTAGGCTATGCCAGGCCTCATAATCGCGCATCTCCGGCAGGCGCAGCAGGACGCGCTGCCCGCGCAGGGTGACCAGTGGCGCCGGCGAAGACCAGGGCCAGAACATGGGTCAGCGCAGCAGGGTCTCGCCGATGCTTTCGACATCGGCAAGGCGGCTGATGGGACCGATTCCGGCCAGAGTTGGCGTTCCGGTGGTGAAAATCTGCTCGGCCACGTCGCGCACACGCTGCGCGGTGATGCGGTTGATGCGCTCCACCGTTTCGGCCATGGGGATCGGGCGCCCCCACAGGATCTGCTGGCGGGCCAGCTGGCCAGCCCGCGCCGACGGGCTCTCGAGCGACATCAGAAGGCCGGCGCGAATCTGGTTGCGGACGCGCACCACCTCTTCGTCGGTGATGGTTTCGGTGGCTCGACGCAGCTCATCGAGCACCACGGGCACCAGTTCGCTCACCTCATCCTCGCCGGTGGCCGCCGCAACCCCGAAGACGCCGCTATCGGCAAAGGCCCAATGAAAGGCATAGACCGAGTAGCAGAGGCCGCGCTTTTCACGGATTTCCTGGAACAGACGCGAGCTCATGCCCCCGCCCAGGATCGAGGCCAGCACCTGGGCGGCATAGAAGCCGTCCGAATTATAGGCGCGCCCTTCGAAACCGAGGACGATATGGGCCTGCTCGTGGTCCGAGATCAGCCGTTCCTGGCCGCCGCGATATTCGGCGCGCTGTGGATCGGGGGCACCATTGGGGGCGAGATCGGCATAGCGTTCGCGCGCCACCTCGACGAGGCCTTCATGGTCCACATGGCCGGCGGCGGCGATCACCATGTGGTCGCCCACATAGTTGCGGCGCATATATTTGCGCACCGTCTCGGGGGAAAAGGCGCGCACTGAATCCACCGTGCCCAGAATGGTGCGGCCGATCGGCTGGGTGGGATAGGCGGCCTGCTGGAACAGGTCGAAGACGTGGTCGTCGGGATTGTCGCGCGCGGCGCCGATCTCCTGCACGATCACCTGCTTCTCGCGGGCCAGTTCGTCCTCGTCGAAGGTCGAATTCTGCAGGATGTCGGCCAGGATATCGGCCGCCAGCACCACGTCATCCTTGAGAACGCGGGCAAAATAGCCGGTATGCTCGATGGAGGTCGCGGCGTTGAGATCTCCCCCGACATTCTCGATGGCCTCGGCAATCTGCAGGGAAGACCTGGAACTGGTACCCTTGAACGCCATGTGTTCGAGCAGGTGCGAGATGCCATGCTCGGACTTGCGCTCGGACCGTGCACCGGCCTTCACCCACACGCCCAGCGAGGCGCTCTCCAGATGCGGCATGTCATCGGTGAGCACCACCATGCCGTTCTCAAGGGTCGTCGATCGTACGCTCACACGGGTCCTCCCGAACCGTCGGCCGAAACGACCGCGGCTTTGTTCGTGTCGTTCAGGCGCGGCTGCGGGCCGCTATGAAGTCTTCAATCTGGCGCTGGTCGTTTGCCAGCACCGTGACCCGTTCGGGTCGTTCGTACAAGTCGGCCAGCCAGGCCGGCAGTGCCGGTGCGATGCCCGAGGCCTCCGCCACCGCGGCGGGAAACTTGGCCGGGTGCGCCGTCGCCAGCGTGATCATCGGGACGCCCGAATGCGGCTGCCGGCGCGCGACGCCGACGCCAACGGCCGTATGCGGGTCAAGCAGATAGGCCGAGGCCTTCTGCGTTTCGGCAATCACCCGGCGGGTATCTGCCTCGTCGGTCGTACCGGCGGCAAAGTCGCGGCGGATCGCGGCAATGGATTGCTCGGGCAGGTCGAAACCGCGCGACTGCTTGAGCGCTGCCATCATGCGGTTGACGGCATTGGCGTCCCGGCCAGCGCTTTCGAACAGCAGGCGCTCGAAATTGGAGGAAATCTGGATATCCATTGAGGGACTGATGGTCGGGGCGACGCCCGTCATCTCGTACCGCCCGGTCTCCAGGGTGCGGCGCAGGATGTCGTTGGCATTGGTGGCAATCACCAGCTTGTCGACCGGCAGACCCATCTGCCGGGCGCAATAGCCGGCAAAGATATCGCCGAAATTCCCGGTCGGCACGGTGAAGCTGACCTTGCGGTGGGGCGCCCCCAGCGACACGGCGGCGGTGAAATAATAGACGATCTGCGCGACGATGCGGCCCCAGTTGATCGAGTTGACGCCGCTGAGGCGCATGCGGTCGCGGAAACCATGGTTGTTGAACATGGCCTTCACCGCGTCCTGACAATCGTCGAACGTGCCTTCGAGCGCGATATTGTGGACATTGTCGTCCAGCACCGTGGTCATCTGCCGGCGCTGCACCTCGGAGGTGCGCCCCTTGGGATGCAGAATGAAAATGTCCGTCGTGTCGCGGCCGCGGAAGGCCTCGATGGCCGCCGATCCCGTGTCCCCGGAGGTAGCGCCGACGATGGTGGCCCGGAGCCCCCGTTCGGACAGGATATGGTCCATGATGCGGCTCAGGAACTGCATCGCCACGTCCTTGAAGGCCAGCGTCGGGCCATGGAACAGCTCGAGCACGAAATGGCCCGGCTCCAACTCCACCAGCGGCGTCACCGAGGGGTGCCGGAACGTGGCATAGGCCTCCTCGATGATGGCCTTGAGCCGGCCTGCCGGAATTTCGTCGCCGGTGAACCGCGAAATGATCGAATAGGCAACGTCTGCATAGGGCTTGCCGGCAAAATTCGCGATCTCGTCGGCGCTGATCTGGGGCCAGCTGGCCGGAACATAGAGTCCGCCATCGGAAGCCAGGCCGGCCAGAACTGCATCGGAGAAGCCGAGCGCGGGCGCCTGGCCGCGCGTGGAAACAAACTGCATCGAGGGGAGGTGCCCTTTTAGAATTGTTGCAACCTAGTCAAACCGGACGGTGCCTGCAAGGTTTTGGGCCCATCAGGCTGACTGCACCGGCCGGCGGATCTGGCGCCAGAGCCAGAAGCCGAGCATCACTACCGCCACGATGGCAAAGCCGTACCAGGTCAGCGCATAGCCGAAATGGTTGTTGGAAAAGCTGACGACTGTTTCCCCACCCTGCGGGAGATCGCCGGCGCCGCCGGCCGGCAGGTCGACATAGAAGGGGGCGATTGGCGCCAGGGCCGGGTCGACCATGGCCGCCAGCCGCTCCGGATTGCGGACCCATTCGATGCGATCCGACATGTCCGGTTCCGGGGCCATGAAGCCGACCTGTTCGCCGGGGCGGAAGAGACCCGTGATGGTCACGATGCCGGGATCGTCGCCATGGAGATCGCCGAGGGCCGCCTGCTCCTGCAGCTCCTGGGGCACGAAGCCCCGATTGACAAAGACGGTGCCGCCGCCCTCCAGCTCAAATGGCGTCACCACCCAATAACCCGGCCCGGAGAAGCGGCCGCGTGCGTCGGCGAGGCTGGTGAAGACGGTGACCGTCTGGGTATAGCGATAGGTGCCGGTGAGCGTCACCGGCTGAAAATTCCAGGCCTCGAGATCAAGGCCTGCCCATTGGTCGGCGCCGGGAGCGGAGACGGGAGCAGAAGAAAGGCGGCTGTCGACGGCCGCCATCAAGGCTTCCTTTTCTCCCAGCCGCGCCATCTGCCAATTGCCCAGCCACAGGCAGGTGACGGCGAGGATGAGCATCAGGATGGCAAAGAGCGCATCGGTCCAGCGCAGGCCGTGCCGCTTGGTCTCGTTCATGAACGCCCCTCATGGGCATCGTTGGCATATTGCAGGTTGATCAGCACGCCCTTGAAGGGTGGCAGCAGCGCGAGGCTGAGGATCACCGTGGTCGGCAACCACAGCACCAGGTGCATCCAGGGCTGGATGGTCCAGAGCGAGCCCACGACCAGCGCTAGGATGATGACGATGGGGGCGACGAGGAAGATTACGAATACGGCCGGTCCGTCGCCGCTATCGGCGAAGTCATAGTCGAGGCCACACTGGGTGCAGGCGGGAGCGAGCTTGAGATAGCCGTCAAAGAGCCGGCCCTTGCCACAGCGCGGGCACCGGCAGGCAAGGCCGGTGCGAATGGAATGGGAGGTGGTCATCCAGGTTGATCCCGCTGCCAAAGAAAAAGGGCGCAGCCATGCCGCGCCCCCCGTTTGCTTGCCCTGCCGGGCCTAGTGGTTCAGCGCCACGCCCCAGCTGCCCCACACATAGATGGAGGCGAACAGGAACAGCCAGACCACGTCCACGAAGTGCCAGTACCAGGCGGCAAATTCGAAGCCGAGGTGACGCTCGGGGGTGAAATGGCCCATTTCCGCGCGCACCAGGCACACGGCCAGGAAGATCGTGCCGATCAGCACGTGGAAGCCGTGGAAACCGGTCGCCATGAAGAAGGTGGCGCCATAGAGGTTGCCCGAGAAGGTGAACCCGGCATGGGTGTATTCGATGAACTGCACGCAGGAGAACAGCACGCCCAGCGCCACGGTGAGCACGAGGCCCCAGCGCAGGCCCTGGCGATCGCCTTCCAGCAGCGCATGGTGCGCCCAGGTCACGGTGGTGCCCGAGGTCAGCAGGATCAGCGTGTTGAACAGCGGCAGGTGGAACGGGTCGAACAGTTCGATTCCGGCCGGCGGCCAATGCGCGCCCGTGAAGGCAACGCGGGCATATTGCTCGACGTCGTCAAAGCGGAAGAAGCCGTCGAAATAGGCCCAGAACCAGGCCACGAAGAACATCACTTCCGAGGCAATGAACAACATCATGCCGTAGCGGTGGTGCATCTGCACGACCGGGGTATGGCTGACGCCGTCATTGGCTTCCTTCACCACGTCGGACCACCAGGCGTAGAAGGTGTAGAGCACGCCGGCCAGGCCGATGAAGAACAGCCACGGGGTCCATTCCTGCATCCAGGCAATGGCACCGATCATCATCACGAACACGGCGATCGAGATGACGAAGGGCCACGGGCTCGGTTCCACCATGTGGTAGTCGTGGTTCTTTTCAATGGCGGACATGTTCAGCTTCCCTCACTGTCTGAAGCGTAGAAGGTATAAGAGAGCGTGATCTCTTTGATGGTGTTGAGTTCGCGGTTCTCGGCGATATCTGGATCGACGAAAAACACAATCGGCATTTCCACGGTTTCACCGGGTTGCAGGGTCTGCTCGGTGAAGCAGAAGCATTCGATCTTGTTGAAGTACAGCCCCGCCTGGTCCGGCACGACATTGAAGATCGCCTGGCCAGTGATCGGCCGGTCGGAATTGTTGGTGGCGATGTAGTTCACCGTGTCGACGCGGCCGATCTGGTCGGTGATCGAGGCCGCCGGCTTTACCGTCCAAGGCAAGCCGTGGTCGACATTGACGTCGAAGCGCACCTTCATCTCGCGGGCGATGACACCTTTGGGATTGTCGGTCGCCACCTGGGTGGTGCCGCCATAGCCGGTCACGCTGCAGAAAATCTGGTAGAGCGGCACCGCCGCAAAGGCGAGGCCAACCATTCCCGCCACCAGGACGGACAGAACCAGCGCCAGCCGCTTGTTGCGGTTGCCGCTCGTCCGAGGCTGGTAGGGCGCGGTGGTATCAGCCATCACAGCGACCGATCGAACAGGCCGGGACCCATCTTGATGATGGTCAGCACATAAAAGGTCAGGGCGAAGAGCGCCAAGGCCCCGGCAAGGGCCAGGGAGCGGCGGCGGCGCTGCTTGCGGAACGCGGCCTCCTGCTCGGGGGTCATGCCATTGGGTGCCAGCTTGGCGCCGGTATGGGTGTCCATGTCAGATCACTCCCAGGCGCAGGGCAAAATTGTCGATGAGCAAGGCCAGGAACAGCACGAAGAGATAGCTCAGCGAGAAGGTGAAGAGGGACCGGGCCGCCCGGCGCATGTCGACGCCATCGGGCGCGCGCAGCAGGCGCAGGGCGAACCAGACGAAGCTCAGGCCGGTGACCACGGCAACGGCGCCATAGATCCAGCCCGAAAAACCAAGCGCCAGCGGCAGCAGGCTTGCCACCGCCAGGATCACCGCATAGGCGAAAATCTGTCGGCGCGTCGAGCGCTCGCCCGCGACATTGGGCATCATGGGAATGCCGGCAGCGCCATAGTCGCCCTGCTTGTAGAGCGCCAATGCCCAGAAATGCGGCGGGGTCCAGAGAAAGATGATGAGGAAGAGCGCCAGGCTCTCCCAACTCAGCGTGCCGGTCACGGCGGCCCAGCCAACCATGGGCGGGAAAGCCCCGGCGGCGCCGCCGATGACGATGTTCTGCGGCGTCGAGCGCTTGAGCCACATGGTATAGACCACGGCGTAGAAGAAGATAGTGAAGGCCAGGAACCCACCGGCAACCCAGTTGGTGGCAAGGCCCAGCAACGTCACTGAAAACACCGACAGCACCAGGCCGAAAGCCAGTGCTTCGCCGCGGGTCATGCGACCGGCGGGAATGGGACGATTGAGCGTGCGGCTCATGATCGCGTCGATATCGGCATCGTACCACATATTGAGGGCGCCCGAGGCGCCGGCACCGATGGCGATGCAGACGATGGCGATCATGCCCACCAGCGGATTGATGCCGACGGGCGCGATCAGCATGCCGACCAGTGCCGTGAACACCACCAGCGACATGACGCGGGGCTTGAGCAGCGCGAGGTAATCCTCCACGCGTGCACCGCCGGCATAGGCGGAAGCTTCCCTGCTGTCGTCAACTAGAGCCACTGGTTGTTCCTTTGGAGAAGCAGACCGCGCCGGAGCGCGATCCGCAGATCTTGTCATCGAAGGCCCTAGTGGGCGTCCTTGGAGTCGATCTTGGGCAGGGTCGAGAACTGGTGGAACGGCGGAGGCGAGCTCAGGGTCCATTCCAGCGTGGTCGCACCATCACCCCAGGGGTTGTCGCCGGCAGGACGCTTCTTCCGGCTGGCTTCCCAGGTGGCGTAGAAGAAGATCAGCATGGCCACGAAGGTCACATAGTAACCGATCGAGGAGACGCGGTTCCACATCGCAAAGGCATCGGGGTAGTCGATGTAGCGGCGCGGCATGCCGGCGAGGCCCAGGAAGTGCTGCGGGAAGAAGATCAGGTTCACGCCGATGAACATGACCCAGAAGTGCAGCTTGCCCAGGAACTCGTTATACATGTAGCCGAACATCTTGGGGTACCAGTAGTACCAGCCCGCAAAGATCGAGAACACGGCACCCAGCGAGAGCACGTAGTGGAAGTGCGCCACCACGTAATAGGTGTCGTGCAGGGCACGGTCCGCACCGGCATTGGCCAGCACCACACCGGTCACGCCGCCAACGGTGAACAGGAAGATGAAGCCGATGGCCCAGAGCATGGGAATGCGGAAGGTGATCGAACCGCCCCACATGGTGGCGATCCAGGAGAAGATCTTCACGCCCGTGGGCACCGCGATGACCATGGTGGCGGCCACGAAGTAGCGCTGCACGTCAAGGCTGAGGCCGGTGGTGTACATGTGGTGCGCCCACACCACGAAGCCGACAAAGCCGATGGCCACCATGGCATAGGCCATGGCCATGTAGCCGAAGACCGGCTTGCGGCTGAAGGTCGCCACGATGTGGCTGATGATGCCGAAGCCCGGCAGGATCATGATGTACACTTCGGGGTGACCGAAGAACCAGAAGAGGTGCTGGTAGAGGACCGGGTCGCCACCGCCTTCGGGCGAGAAGAAGGTGGTGCCGAAATTGCGGTCGGTCAGCATCATGGTGATGGCGCCGGCCAGCACCGGCAGGGCCAGCAGCAGCAGGAAGGCGGTCACCAGCACGGACCAGGCAAACAGCGGCATCTTGTGCAGCGTCATGCCCGGGGCGCGCATGTTGAGAATGGTGGTGATCAGGTTGATGGCACCCAGGATCGAGCTCACGCCGGCAATGTGCAGCGAGAAGATCACGAAGTCGGTGGCCGGGCCCGGATGACCGGTGGTCGAGAGCGGCGGATAGGCGGTCCAGCCACCACCGAAGCCAAGCGCACCCGCCGGACCCTCGAAGAACATCGAGAGGACGGTGAGCAGCAGGGCCGGCGGCAGGAGCCAGAACGCCACATTGTTGATGCGCGGGAAGGCCGTATCGGGCGCACCCACCATCAGCGGCGCGAAATAGTTGGCAAAGCCGCCCATGGTCGCCGGCATCACGGTGAAGAACACCATGATCAGCGCGTGCGCGGACACGAAGACGTTGAACATGTGCTTGCCGGCGTCGAGCGCAGCATCGCCTTCGACGCCATAGGCCATCGCAGCCAGGCCGTGGAAGATCTGGATACCCGGCTCCTGCAGCTCCATGCGCATGGCGCCCGAAAGCAGGCCGCCGATGATGCCGGCGACGATGGAGAACACCAGGTACATGATCCCGATGTCTTTGTGGTTGGTCGAATAGACCCAACGCCGCCAGCCCGTGGGGGTATGGTGCTCGTGGCTGGCGTGGTCGTGCCCGGTGGCGTGGGCTTCGAGGTTTGCAGTATTTGCCATTTTGGTTTCCTCTGACCCTTTTCTTACAGCGCCGGCAGCGCGGCGGCTGCGGCAGCGTAGTCTCGGCTGTCTTCGAAGGCCTTGATGAAGGCGTCGAATTCCTCGGCGGTCACGACGCGGACGGCGATCGGCATGAAGGCATGGTCCTTGCCGCACAGTTCCGAACACTGGCCATAATAGATGCCGGTCTCGCGGGCATTGAACCAGGTTTCATTGAGGCGCCCCGGCACCGCGTCCACCTTGATGCCGAAGGACGGCACCGCAAAGGCATGGATCACGCCGGTGGGGCTGGCCGTAACCTGCATGCGCACCGTCGTATTCACCGGCACAACCAGCTCGTTGTCCACGGCGAGCAGACGCGGCTGGTCGGGCTTGAGGGTCGGGCGATCAATGCCGGTACTGCTGGTTTCGCCCAGAATATTGGAATCGAAGCCTACACCCTGATCCACATACTCATAGTTCCAGTACCACTGCTCGCCGGTCGCCTTGACGGTCAGCGCCGCCTCGGGGACGTCCACCTCGCCGAGCGAGAAGATGTTGGCGCCTAGGTATTTGCGTTCGCCATCGGGCACGGTCAACTGGTCGGACAGCACGCCGAAGGACGGGATGGCGATGATCACCAGGATCAGGATCGGCACGACGGTCCAGATGATCTCGACCAGGGTATTGTGGGTGAAACGCGCCGGCACCGGGTTGGCCTTGGCGTTGAAGCGCACCATGACGATGACAAGGAGCGCCAGGACAAACAGCACGATCAGGGATATGGTCCACATCAGGATGCCATCGTGGAAGGCCGTGATGGAGTCCATGATCGGGGTCACGGATTGCTGAAGATGGAACTGGCCCGGCTCAGGGTGGCCCCGGCCGATTTCCTGGGCTGCTGCCATCGCCGGCACCAGCGCCAGTGCGGCCGCCGAAACGGCGCCCATCTTCCTAAAGAACTGCCCGGTCACCATATACCCCCTATCGACATGTTCTGGCGGCGTGCACCGAAGGTGGAGGGGTTGATAGCGGCATAGCTAACGCCGCCCCGACTCAACTTCGGAGCGCAAAACTCGTCTTTGACCTAAATCACATTGCATTGCCCGAGTCTATTGCGCCCTTGCCGCCCGGCACTGCGGCAAATTGGTGCCCTTTTGCCGTGCCAATGCCTCACCCGCGCCGCACTTTGCCCTGAAAACCGGCCGGAAATCCGGGCTTTGGTTGACAGGCCCGGACACGTGTCGGAAACAGTCCGAATGCATGCGCGAGGCGTCGATTCGGCAGGAGCAGAGATAGAAGTGATGGTCTGGGCAAAGCGGCTGAGTGTGCTTGGTGCGATCGGGGTGACCCTGCTGACGGCCCCGGTCCTGGCGCAGGGTACGGTGCGCGCCGAATATGGCGACTGGCAGATGAGTTGCGACACCCCGCCCGGGGCCAGTTTCGAGCAATGCGCGATCATCCAGAACGTATTGGCAGAAGATCAGCCCAATGTGGGCCTGTCAGTCATCGTGCTCCGCACGGCAGACCGCGAGGCGCGGCTGCTGAGGGTCCTGGCGCCGCTCGGCGTGTTGCTGCCGAACGGCCTGGGGCTCAATGTCGATGGCACCGATATGGGGCGCGTGGCCTTCGTGCGCTGCCTGCCCAATGGCTGCATCGCCGAGGTCGAGCTGGACGATGATATCGTCAAGGTGCTCTCCGAGGGGACCAACGCCATATTCGTGGTGTTCAAGACACCCGAGGAAGGCGTCGGCATCCCGGTCTCCCTCAATGGCTTTGCGGAAGGCTTTGCCGCCCTGCCCTGACATCGAGGACTGCCGCCGTGAGCGAAGACCATCGCGACGCCCAGCGCCACCGCACCCTCAAGGGCGGCAGAATCGTGATCAATGATGGATTTTCCACCTTCGACTGCACGGTGCGGAACCTGTCGGAATCCGGCGCCAAGCTGGCGTTGAGCAGTTCGCTGACCATTCCGCACCGCTTCGAGCTGGCCATGCATGATGGCCGGCAGTTTTCCTGCGAAGTGGCGTGGCGCAACGAAACCGAGATCGGCGTGCGTTTTCTCTAGCCTGAGAACCCGGAAAAAAGCCGGACGCGTGCACTGCACGGCCCGGCAAGTTGTCAGGAAACGGGACCGGCGGCAAAACCGGCCCGGGAGATGGGACGCGCACCGGCAAAAGTGTTCGTCCCAACGGGGGAGGCAGCCGCCTGGGCGGCCGCAAAAAAGGATCAGCGCCGGGCGCTGCGGGCGCGGGCGGCACTGAGCACCATGCCCGCGGTACGCCCCTGGCCGGCCGCCATGGCATCGGCGATATCGGCCTGGGTGATGCCGAGATCCCGAAGACGCGCACTGTCCAGCTCAAGCAGGGACAGCAGGGCGGTTCGGCGGGCACGTGCAGCCTTGACCTGGGCGAACCAGGCAATGAGGGCGCGGAAAGGATTGACGTGCGAGCCAGCCGCGACCGACCGCTCGCCGGGCAGCGAGAGAGCCATTTCAAGTCTCCATGGTCATAAGGAAGCCGCCGGAGGGAGGCCGGCGGGGCATCGACTCACCTTTGCATCGACAACCAATGCAATAGCGCACTGGACTTCCATTCGTCTAACAAATAGATTTCATCTCAATGATCAATTTGGGTGATGGAAGATCATGACAGCTCCCCTCGATCTCGATCAGCTACAGAGCTTTTGCGCCATTGCCGATTGCGGCAGCTTCACAGAGGCGGCGCGGCGGGTGAACAAGACGCAGTCGGCGGTCTCCATGCAGATCAAGCGGCTGGAGGAACGGCTTGGCCATACGCTGCTGGCGCGCGATGGCCGCAGCGTTACGCTCACCCATCATGGCGAGCTGCTTTACGAGCGGGCGCGCAAGATGCTGCGCACCAATGCCGAGATTCTCGACCACTTCAATGACGGGGACCTGGCCGGGTCGATCCGCTTCGGCGTGCCGGACGATTATGCCGTGCGCCTGTTGCCGGTGATCCTGTCGAGCTTTCAGCGCACCCATCCCAAGATTGCCGTCGACGTCGCCTGCATGGCGTCAGAGCAATTGCTCGAGGGCATGAAGGCGGGTCGCTATGACCTGATCGTCTTTACCCAGGGCACGGACCACAATTTCGGCGAGCTGTTCCGCACCGAGAAGATGTTCTGGGTCTCGAGCCATGGCGGCAGGGCGCTGGCCAGCGAGCCGCTGGCCATTGCCTGCGGCCCCAATTGCTGCATCTGGCGCAAGGATGCCATGGAGCAGCTCGAGCGGACCGGGCTGGACTATCGCGTGGCCTATACTTCGTCCAATGCAACGGCGATTTCGTCGGCGGTCCTGTCCGACCTCGCCGTCGGCTTCCTGCCCGAAAGCGCATTGCAGCCGGGCATGCGTGTCATTGGCGAAGAATACGGGCTGCCGCGCCTTGCCGATGCACAGATCGCCCTGATGCGCGCCAGTCACGCCTATGGCGGCATCTATGATGCGCTGGCCAACCACATCGTGCAGTCCATGGGCAATCTCGAGCAGCCGGTACAGGCGGAAGCGGCCGAGTAGCGACTTGACCCTCATTCCGCTTTGGCGCACCAGAGGGTCTCGTTTTGTCGCGTTTCCGAAACGCAAAACCGTTGCCACTTTTGCTGGAAACGCTTGATGTCTCAGGTTCTGACCAATGCCGCCGAATTCACCGTTTCCGAGATCGCCCAGGCGGTAAAACGCACGGTCGAGGACGAGTTCGGCCATGTGCGGGTGCGCGGCGAAATCTCTGGTTTTCGCGGCCAGCATTCCTCCGGCCACTGTTATTTCACCCTCAAGGACGACGCGGCCTCCATCGATGCGGTGGTGTGGAAGGGCAGTTATGCGCGTCTCGCCTTCAAGCCCGAAGAAGGGCTCGAGGTGATTGCGACGGGGCGGCTGACCACCTTCCCGCGGTCGTCCAAATACCAGATCGTCATCGAGAATATTGAGCCGGCCGGGGCGGGCGCGCTGATGGCCCTGCTCGAGGAGCGGCGCAAGAAGCTCCTGGCCGAGGGCCTGTTCGCCCGCGAGCGCAAGCGCCCCCTGCCCTATCTGCCGCGTGTCATCGGCGTTGTCACCTCGCCCACCGGCGCGGTGATCCGCGATATCCTCCATCGGCTCGACGACCGCTTTCCCAGCCATGTGCTGATCTGGCCGGTACGGGTGCAGGGCGATACCTGCGCGCCCGAAGTGGTCAATGCCATCGAGGGCTTCAATGCGCTCCTGCCCGATGGCGCGATCCCGCGCCCGGACCTGCTGATCGTGGCACGGGGTGGCGGCTCCATCGAGGACCTCTGGGGGTTCAACGAGGAGGCGGTCGTCCGTGCGGTCGCGGCCTCGAATATTCCGATCATCTCGGCGGTTGGCCACGAGACCGATACCACGCTGATCGACTACGCCTCGGACATGCGGGCGCCGACCCCGACCGCTGCGGCCGAAGCGGCCGTGCCGGTGCGGGCAGAGCTGATCGCCTATGTCGAGGATCATGGCGCGCGCCAGCGCCAGGCGGCCCGGCGCAGCATCGCCAGCCTCAAGGACCGGCTACGTGCCGCCGGCGCCGGTCTGCCCCGCCCCGCCGACCTCGTCTCCACCCAGCGGCAGAGCCTCGATCTGGCATCGAGCCAGCTCTCCGGCGCCTTGCGGCATTTCGTGCAGGCGCGGCGTATCGCCTTTTCAAACCTGGCCTCGGCCATGCAGCCGCGCCTCGTACGGCAGCGCCAGGCCGAGCTTCATGAACGCCTCGCCAATCTGAGCCGGCGGGGGCAATCGGGCCTGGTAAAGTCGGTGGAGCGCGCCCGGCTGACCTTCGACCCACGCTCGCGGCAATTGCCCATCGCGGCCGCCACCTCGCTTGAGCGCAAGCAGGGGCTGCTCGCTCGCCTATTGCCGCGCCTGACCGTCCAGCCGCTGCGCGCCGACTTGCGGCACGCCTGGGGCCAACTCGGCCCGCTTGGACAAAGGCTGGATCAAGCCGGGGCACAGCTCGCCACCGGCCGACGGCAGCAATTGGCGCAATTGAGCAAGCTTCTGGAAACCCTCAGCTATCGAAACGTCTTGGCGCGGGGCTATGCGCTGGTACAGGACGAGGCCGGCAAGGTTGTCAGCAGCCAGGCCGCGGCCCGTCCGGGCGAGGCGCTGAAGCTCACCTTTGCCGATGGCGAAGTCGGTGTCACTGTTGCGGGGGCCCCGGCGGCGCGCCGCAAACCGGCCCGCTCCGGTCCGGATGACGGGTCACAGGAAAGCCTCTTTTGATGAGCTTTCCTGTCCGATATAGCTGCCGCACAGGCAAGGAGTGATGGCATGAATATCTTCGACAAGGGATTTGCTCCCGCGGAAGCCAGCCTGCGCTACCTCGATGGCGATTATGTCGTGCTCAAGCCCGGCAGCTTCGTGCGATGCGCCATCACCGGCAAGCCGATCCCGCTCGACGAGCTGTTCTATTGGAGCGTCGACCGGCAGGAGCCCTATGCCGATGCGGAGGCAGCCCACACGGCTTTCGAACGTTTCGGACGGGGCAGCTGAGCGTGGCCGAGGCGGCGCCGCGTCAGCGCTTCCTGGTCATTTCCAACGGACACGGAGAGGATGCCATTGCAGCCCAACTGGTGGCCCGCCTCCCCGCCAATGTGTCGGCCGATGCCTATCCAATGATCGGCAGTGGCAAGGCCTATGACGGCATCTGCCGCATCGTGGGCCCACGCGCCACCCTCGCCTCGGAAGGCTGGCGCAACGTCAAGGGCTCGCTGCGCCGCGACATCGTCAATGGGGGCCTGCTGACTGTCCCGCCGGCGCTCAAATTCCTGCGCGCCATGCGCGGCCATTACGACCGTGTGCTGGTGGTTGGCGACATGGTGGGCGTCCTGGCGTGCCTCGTGACCGGCCATCGCGATCTCATCTATCTCGACGTCTACAAGACCGGCGCCGCGCGGCTCTATTCCGGGCTGGAGCGCCAGGCCATCCGTCGCGCCTGCGCACTGGTCTTCTGCCGTGCCGACAACCTGGCCGCCCTGTTGCGCGAGAGCGGCGTGGATGCACGCGCGGCCGGCAATGTGATGATGGATACCATCCCCCATGGCGGCTACGACGCCGCCTCGCGCCGCACGCAGGCGCTTGCCGTCACCCTGCTGCCCGGCAGCCGGGCCCTGACCGGGGAGAGCTTTGCCCTCCAGATCGGGGCGCTCAAGCGCCTTGCGGCAGAGAAGCGGCCCGATGTGTTCGTCGCCGTGGCGGGCAGTGTCAGCGTCGAGGATCTGGCCAGGGCCGCCGGCTTGACGCGGGTGCCCATGCTCAGCAGCGAGCCCGATGATCTGGGGACATTGAGCGGTGACGGGCTGACGGTGCATCTGGCCCGCGGCCGGGCCATGGGCAATCTGCTCGCAGTGTCCGATGTGGTGCTGAGCCAGGCCGGTACGGCCAGCATTCAGGCGCTAGGGCTGGGCAAGCCGGTCATCACCTTCGTTAATCCACGCGACCGGCGGTCCCGCTTCGAGGACGAACAGCGCCTGTTCGGGCCCGCGCGCGTGGTGGTCGATGCAGAAATCGGCAATGTCGCGATGGCGCTGGGCGATCTGCTGGAGGATGCCGAAGAGCGGGCGCGCCTGGGCGCGATTGGCCGCGAACGCATTGGCGGGCCGGGCGCCCTCAGGGCCATATTGGAGGCCCTGGGGCTTGAAGCTGCCGGGGCCTGAGCCTATTCGGCCGCGCTTTCGGGGTCGAGCAGGCGGTGCAGGTGCACGATGAAATAGCGGGTCTGGGCGCTGTCGACGGTCTGCTGGGCCTTGGCACGCCACACCTTTTCGGCCGCCGCGTAATTGGGATAGACGCCGACGATGTCGACCTGGTCGAGGTCGGCAAAGGTCACCCCCTCGAGGCTCGAGAGTTCTCCGCCGATCACCAGGTGCAGCAGTTGCTTTTCGGTCTTGTCAGCCATCGGTCAGTCCCGCGTTTGAGGCAAATGTGAATCTGTCGGAGCGGCAGCGTCCCCGGGCACGGCCTCCCGAACCTCGGGACATCCGTAAACCTTGAGCAGTGCCGCGTGCACGAGGGGTTTTAGGCTCATGTCGCCCAAGGCCGCAAGCGCCCCATGGCGCACATCTCGTTTGTTCAATTGTGGGAACCCAGCGCAGACATCGGCAAAGTCCAGTCCGCATTCGGAGAGGATGACCGCCGCTCCCGCAATGTCCCAGTCCTGTGCACCACGGCGCGCAACCGCTGCATCGAGCCGGCCGGTCGCCACCTGTACCAGCCGGTAGGCCAGCGACGGATAAGCCGGGCCGCGGGTGTAGTCGAGGCCGGCGGCCTGCAGTTCCTGATGCACGGCGCCGGGCGCCGGGATCAAAGGCGCCGACCCGGCCCGCCGGGTCCGCGTCAGCGGCTTGCCGTTAAGACGCGCGCCGCCGCCTTGGTGGGCATCGTAGAGTTCGTCCAGCGCGGGGGCATAAACGACGCCGGCAACCGGCACGCCGTTCTCGACCACCGCCAGCGACACGGTCCAATAGTCCTCGCCGCGCAGGAAGGCGCGGGTGCCGTCGATGGGATCAACCACAAAAACCCGCTCGCAATCGAGTCGGCTGGGATTGTCCACCGTCTCCTCGCTCAGCCAGCCATAGCTGGGTCGCGCCTGCAGCAGGTTGGCGGCCAGGAACCGGTCCACCACGATATCTGCCTCACTGACCGGAGACGCATTGTCCTTGGTCCAGCTCTTGATGTCGCGGCGGAAATAGCTCGAGGCGATAATGCCTGCCGCTACCGCCGTGGAGCGGAGCAGATCCAAGTCATCGGAAAAAGGTGGGGCGAAAGCCGGCATTATGCGGGCCTTTTAGGCTTCACCCGGGCTTTCGACAAGAGCGGCGGCACCGACCCGGAAAATGGCAGGGTAAACGGCGCGGCAAGGGAAGCGGTTAACCGCTGATAACTGGGTGCAACACCCTGCTAACCCTCCGGGAAAACAACATAAACTTAACCGAACCGATTAAGGGGGCGGGTAAGGGGCTGGGGTAGATTGGTCTCATAAACGGAGCGCAAAAAAAGCAGCTCTCGAAGTTACAGGAAGGCATCAAAAATGGTTCATGGCGTTGCGATGGAAGGGTCGTCAGTCCTCCTGGCCTTCGGCCGCCCGGCCGTAGCCGAGCGCCGCTTCATGGCGGCAAACGACAATGGTCCGAAAGATCCGGTCAAGACCGTCACGGTCCGCAAGCAGCTCGAGCACAGCGGCGTCGCCGTCAAGATCAAGGTGCCCGTCACCGAATTCATCGGCGTTGCCGTGGCCACCTCCATCTCCGAAGAAGGCATGCTGACCAGTTCGATCGAACTGGTCCATTCCGATGCCGAGCTGAACTACAAGGTCTTCGAGGAAGAGGGCAACCACAACGTCGTCGCCGAATGGCAGAACTGGGGCAAGAAGCTGCGCCTGCCGCTGTTCATCAAGGCGGGCGACGGTGCCTATCTGCCCTATTCCCAGCAGGTCGATGGCGTCATGCTTGGCAGCCCGACCCCGCGCCGGAAACTGGCCGCCGATGCCTCGCGCCGCCCGCGTTTCCTCAATCGCCGCAAGCCCGGCCAAGACGTCGCTAACTGAATTCTTTGCCTCCAAAGCAAGCCGAAAAGGGTCGACCGGTGGTGCGGTCGGCCCTTTCGGCTTTCTGGCAGACCGCCGTCGTCACCACACCCAGTCGGCCAGGAGTGCCAGCGTCAGCGCCATGCCGACATAATGGTTGTTGTAGAATCGATTGAAGGGGTTGCGCGGGATATCCTTGTCCAGCGTCCAGAGCTGCCAGGCCATGAGCCCCGCCGCCACCAGCGAGATGGCGGAAAAGACCATGCCGCCGCCAGCCGTGAGCGATGCAATGTTCCAGAGCACGAAGGCGCCGGCATAGAGCGCCGCCACCGCCGGCCGCACATTGTCGCCGAAGAGGCGCGCCGTGGATTTCACCCCGACCAGCGCGTCGTCCTCGATGTCCTGCAGCGCATAGATGGTGTCGTAGCCGATGACCCAGAGAATTGTGCCGGCATAAAGCACGAAGGGCGCCCAGCCGAGGCTGCCGGTCTGGCTCGACCAGCCCACCAGCGCGCCGTAGGAAAAGGCGAGGCCAAGGAAAAGCTGCGGCCACCAGGTAATCCGTTTCATGAACGGATAGATGGCCACCAGCACCAGCGAAGCGATGGCGGCATAAACCGTGAAGCGGTTGAACTGGAACAGCACCGCCGAGGCCAATAGCGCCTGAGCGATGAGGAAATAGAAGGCTTCGCGCGACGTCACCTGACCCGAGGGAATGGGACGCGAGCGGGTGCGGGCCACCTTCATGTCGATGTCGCGGTCGACAATGTCGTTGAAGGTGCAGCCGGCGCCCCGCATGAGGATGGCGCCGATGAACATCAGGATCGCTGCCCACCAGTCAAAGCCCAGCTCGGGTTGCCGGACCGCCGCCAGCCCGATGCCCCAGGCGCAGGGCCAGAACAGCAGGTAGAAGCCGATCGGCCGGTCCCAGCGCGCCAGCCGTCCATAGGGTTTTACCGGCTCGGGCGCGTAACGATCGAGCCAGTTGTCCTTCTGCGCGTCCGCTACGGTGCCGGTGGGGTTTGGGGTGTTCATGAGCGCCTCTTGCAAGCCACCGATCTCCCCTCTCCCCTTGCGGGAGAGAGACAGATTCTCTGCGTTCAGCAGAAAATCAGGGTGAGGGGTTCTCTCCACGCATACAGTGTTTATGGTAGCGCGCAAAACCCCTCATCCGGCCCTTCGGGCCACCTTCTCCCGCAGGGGGAAGGGGAGAAGAACAGATGCCCCGCAGCCACGCCAGCCTTCCGCGCCTTTATGTCGAATTCGATCTTGCGGCCGGAACGTCGCTAACACTTGGCAAGGACCAGTCGCTCTACCTCGCCGCCGTCCTGCGCAAGGCGGTTGGCGACGACGTTGTCCTGTTCAACGGCAGGGACGGCGCCTGGCTCTGCCGGCTGACCAGCGACTCAAAGAAATCGGTGACGCTTGAGACCATCGAGAGAATCGCCCCGCAGACCCCGCCGTCCGATCTCTGGTACGGCTTTGCCCCGCTCAAGAGCGAGCGCCTGGATTATGTGATCCAGAAGGCGGTCGAAATGGGCGTGGGCACCATCCAGCCGGTGATGACCCAGTTCACCCAGCTCCACCGCCTCAAGCCCGAGCGCCTTTCTGCCAATGCCATCGAGGCGGCCGAGCAGTGCGAGGTGCTCAATGTCCCCACAATTGCCCCGGAAGTCGGGCTGGGCCCGCTCCTGGAGAGCTGGAGCGACGTTCACGGCGACCGCAAGCTGATCTTCGCCGATGAGGGGGAAGCGTCATCTTCGCCCGTGGCCGCACTGGAACAACTGCGCGGCCAGCGCATTGGCCTGATTATCGGCCCCGAAGGCGGTTTCTCCCCGGCGGAACGGGAAAAGCTGCATGCTCTGCCCTTCGTTATCCCCATTAGCCTGGGGCCCAGAATCCTCAGGGCCGACACCGCTGCGGTGGCCGCATTGGCGGTCATTCAGGCGATCATCGGTGATTGGCGATAAAAGGCGATTGCATTCCGCCTTGCTCTCGCTATTTTGCCGCTCCACTCTATTCCCTCACCAATGAGGACTTCATGGCCGGCGCCGACACTCCCTCGCCCCTCATCTCTTCGCGGGCAGACCTGATCGAGGCGATGGAACGCGGCGCCAAGCCGGCCGACCAATGGCGCATCGGCACCGAGCACGAAAAGCACGTGTTTCACACCAATCCGCTGCGGCCTGTCGCCTATGAGGGCGAGCAGGGCATCCGCGCGCTCCTTGCGGGCATCGAGAAAGAGACCGGCTGGCACCCCTTTTATGACGGCGAAAACCCGATCGGCCTCAGGAACGACGAGATTGCCGGCGGCATCTCGCTTGAGCCAGGCGGGCAGTTCGAGCTCAGTGGGTCCCCCATGGCGGATCTGCATGGCACGGCGGCGGAACTGAGCGAACATATGCGCGTCACCAAGAAGGTGGCTGCGCCGCTCGATATTCATTTCCTGGGTCTGGGCGTTACCCCGCTGTGGGCGGTGGACGAGATCAAGGCCATGCCCAAGTCCCGCTATGGGATCATGACCAAATACATGGCCGAGACCGGCACGCTGGGCACCTCGATGATGTATCGCTCGGCAACGGTGCAAACCAATCTCGACTTCTCGGACGAAGCCGACATGGTCAAGAAGCTGCGCGTGTCGCTGGCGCTGCAGCCGGTGGCCACGGCGCTGTTTGCCAATTCGCCCTTCGCCAATGGCCGCGAGACCGGCTATCTGAGCTTCCGCAGCGAGATTTGGCGCAATACCGACGACAACCGTACCGGCATGCTGCCCTTCGTGTTCGAAGAAGGGTTCGGCTTCGAGCAATATGCCGACTATGCCCTCGACGTACCGATGTATTTCGTCATCCGTGACCACAAATACGTCAATGTGGCCGGCGAGAGCTTCCGCGATTTCCTCGACGGGCGGCTGCCGCAGTTGCCGGGCGAAAAGCCGACCGTCAAGGACTGGGAGGACCATCTTTCGACGCTGTTCCCCGAAGTGCGGCTCAAGCAATTCCTCGAAATGCGCGGCGCCGATATGGGCGACGAGGCCCATGTGGTGGCGCTGTCCGCGTTCTGGACCGGACTGCTCTATGACGACATCTCGCTTGAGGCCGCCTGGGAGCTGGTGCGCAACTGGACCGATGAGGATCGCGAGCATTTGCGGCGTGAAGTGCCGCGCCTGGGCCTCGCTACCCCCTTCGATCGGTCCAGCATCTTCGACGTGGCGGCCCAGGCCGTCGGCATTGCCGAGGCAGGTTTGGTGCGCCGCAACCGCCTCAACGCCGCCGGCCAGGACGAGACCATCTATCTCGCCCCGCTCGAGGAAACCGTCCGCACCGGCAAATCCCCCGCCGAACGCTGGCTGGAGAAGTTCCACGGCGAGTGGGGCGGTGACGTGACCCCGATCTTCACCGAAGCCGAGCTCTAGCTACTGCTGGTTGTAGGGATCGTATTGCAGCAGCCAGGAATAGAGCCACTTCTCGCCGGCTCCGACTGAGGCAACGTCATCGACCTTCCAGCCCTCGACATGCACCATGGAAACGGTGAGTATGGTCGGCTGGCCGGCCCGTTCGAAGCTGACCAGGGCCACCGCGGTATCGCCCTGAACCACAGGCTCGCTGACGGCCAGCGCCTCGACCGGGCTCTCCGGGCCGTTGAGAAACGGATTGAAGGCCACGATGCCTGGGGCGTCGGGCTCGATCGGGGCACCGCTGTTGTCCACCACGTTGACCTGAAGATTGTAGGCCACCAGGTCCATCAGGTGGTCGGTGTAGTAGTCCTCGAGATTGATCTGCTGCCCGCTCTGCAATGGCTCATAGATTGCATCGAGCAGGGCGCGCGGCGAGTCGGCCGGGGCACCGCCGAAGATCATGGGCAAGAGGCCGAAAAGTGTCCAATCCATGCGCATCGCTCTCCCTGGGCTTGACGCGGGTGGATAGCGCATGAATGGCGCCAAAAGTGAGGCGGGGCGTATGCCGGCCCCGCCTCGCCGAGGTCTAGCGGCCGGCCTCCCGATCCAGCACGGCGATTTCCTCGTCGATGCAGGCTGCCGCGCGCAGATTGGCGCGGACCACCCAGGCGAGGAAGACGGCCGTCACCATTGCGGGCAGCAACACGGCCCAGATCGCGGCTGAGGGGTCGAGGAAGCTGGCGCCATAGATCAGGAGGAAGCCGGGCAGGAACGGGGCAATATACCAGGAGAACACCGAGCGCAGCGCGTCGCGCTGGCGCACCAGTTCGGCCCGGTAACCGCCAAGGGTTGATTGGGCCCCATCCGTCAGCGAGGGGCCACCGGTCTTGCGGCGCAATTGCAGCATCGAGACCGCCGTGCCGATGGCAAGGGCGACAAAGCCACTGCCGACCATCAGGTCTGGCCGCCCGGCCGGCCCGCCGAGCAGCAGCCAGCCCCCCAGCAAGAGCGAGACCAGGGCGGCAATGCCGCCGGCGATATATTCGAAGCGATTGCGGTTGCGAATGCGGTCGTCGAGCCGCCGCGACCGGGTTTCCAGCATGTGTGGGGTCATGGTCTGGGGTGTCATGTCCTGTCCTTTCCAGAGAGATTTGGGATCTGGCGCGTTCGAGTGGGGTGAGACCGTCATGCCGATGCCTCCGGGTGAAATCCTTGCGCCAGCAGCGCCTTGATGCGGTGGATGCGGGTTGCGACGGCGCCGGGCGACAGCCCGGTGACTTCGGCAATCCCTGCTGCGTCGACATCTTCGAGATAGAGCAGCACCACCTGCCGATCGATCGGCCGCAACCGGTCGATAAGGGTGTAGAGCCGCTCGAGTGTGAGGGCCGTGCCAGTGGCCTGTTCGGGCGTTGCCCGCTGGTCCTCGGGCTCGACGGCGCCGATGTCGAGCCAGGCACCGGCCGGACGGGACCGGACGGCCTTGTCGACATGGCGGGCACAGACATTATGGGCCACGCGATAGGTCCAGGTGGCCAGGCTGCATTGCTCGGCGAATTGCTCGAGACTGCGCCAGAGATGGAGGTGAATGTCCTGCTCCAGGTCCTGCCGCAGACCCGGGTCCTTTTCATAGGCCGCAGCGAGGCGCGCAATAGCTGCGCCATGTGACGCGGCGATGGTCCGGTAGTGTGTTTCCCGTCTTGCCTCGGGCATGAATGCTTTGCCTCTTGGTCTGCTCACAGGTCCAACAGTCGCGCCGGCGAAGGGTTTCTTACAAAAACAATTGCCTCATCCGCCCGTCTCGTGCATCACGCGCCCAAACAGGCACGGAGGCACGGCATGCGCGTAATGGTCATCGGTTCGGGCGGACGCGAACACGCACTGGCCTGGAAGATCGCGCAATCGCCACTGGTCGAAGCGCTGTTCGTGGCGCCGGGCAATGGCGGCACCGAGCGCCTGGCCACCAATATCGCCGTCGATATCACCGACCATGCCGCCGTGATCGCGGCGGCACGCGACAACCAGGTCGACTTCGTGGTCGTGGGGCCCGACGCGCAGGTGGTGGCTGGCTTGGGCGACGATGTCCGCGCGGCCGGCATCACCTGCTTCTGCCCCAGCAAGGCGGCCGGTCAGCTCGAAGGTAGCAAGAGTTTCACCAAGGCCCTGTGCGACGAGTTCGACATCCCCACTGCCGCCTATGGCCGGTTTGAGGACGAAGCCTCGGCGCTGGCCTATCTCTACACCCAGGGTGCACCCATCGTGATCAAGGCCGATGGATTGGCCGCGGGCAAGGGCGTCACCGTGGCGATGAGCGTCGAGGAGGCCGAGGAGGCCATCATCGACTGCTTCTCGGGCGCCTTCGGAGCATCCGGGGCGGCCGTGGTGATCGAGGAATTCATGGAAGGCGAGGAAGTCAGCCTCTTCGTGCTCTCTGATGGCGAGGCGATCCTGCCGCTGACCACGGCGCAGGACCACAAGCGCGCCTTCGATGGCGACGAGGGCCCCAATACCGGCGGCATGGGCGCCTATTCGCCTGCCCCGGTGATGAGCCAGGACATTTATGACGAGACCATGGTCCGCATCATCGAGCCCACGGTGCGCGGTATGGCGCAGCGTGGCACCCCCTATGCCGGCGTGCTCTAT
This sequence comes from Devosia salina, assembly GCF_019504385.1. Taxonomy (NCBI): domain Bacteria; kingdom Pseudomonadati; phylum Pseudomonadota; class Alphaproteobacteria; order Hyphomicrobiales; family Devosiaceae; genus Devosia; species Devosia salina. Next base: position 592,447 of record NZ_CP080590.1, on the reverse strand, counting down.
GCCGGTCTGATGCTGACCGAGGATGGCCCCAGGCTGGTTGAATACAATGCCCGCTTCGGCGACCCGGAAACGCAGGTAATGATGATGCGCATGCAGAGCGACATCGTGCCCCTGCTCCATGCGGTGGCCACCGGCACGCTGGCCGGCCACGACGTCACCTGGAAAAACGACTTTGCCTTGACCGTCATCATGGCGACCAATGGTTATCCCGGCGAGTATGGCAAGGGCAGCGAAATCCGCGGCGCCGACGGTCTGGATAGCGACACGCTGACGGTTTTCCACGCCGGAACAAAGCGCGACGGCAAGCGTTTACTGGCCAGTGGAGGGCGCGTGCTGAATATCACGGCGCTCGGGGCATCTGTCAGAGAGGCACAGGAACGTGCTTACAACGGCGTGGACGCGATTGATTGGCCAGAAGGCTTTTGCCGCCGCGACATCGGCTGGCGGGAAATCGCCCGCGAAAGCTGAACCTTTCTTCAATCTTAGGACGCTAAGCTCCCTCAGAACCGTCTTTGACGCGGCGACGCCGCAACGCCAGCCGACGCCTCTGGAAAGGCGTGGCATGGCGCTGGCGGACAAGCTGCGCCGGAAGGGTGCGGAGCGTGGCAGCATGAACACGACCAGCGGACCACGGATCGGCGTGGCACTGGGCGGCGGCTCGGCGAGGGGGCTGACGCATATTCCCTATATCGAGGCCATGGACGAGCTGGGCCTCAAACCCTCGGTGATTTCCGGGACCTCGATCGGGGCCCTGATCGGCTCGGGCTGGGCCGCCGGCATGACCGGCAAGGAGTTGCGCGAGCACTCCTTCGAGGTGCTGGGCACGCTGCGCACCATTGCCGCCAAGCTGTGGGCCACCCAGATTCGCGGCATTGGCGGACTGCTCAAGAACGGCATTTCGATGCAGCTGGACGCCACCAGCATTGTCGATGCCTTCATTCCCGAGAATTTCCCGCTTGAGTTCAAGGACCTCAAGGTGCCGCTCTATGTGGTGGCCACCGATTTCCAGTCCTGGCACCAGGTGGTGTTCAATTCGGGCCTGCTGCGCCCGGCCATTGCCGGCTCCCTGGCGATCCCGAGCTTCTTCAAGCCAGTTGCCTACAACAACCACATCCTGGTCGACGGCGGCGTGGTCAACCCGCTGCCCCTCGACCAGGCCGATATCGACACCGACTTTCTCATCGGCATCGACGTGGCCGGCGATCCCTCGGCCAATCTCACCAAGACCGACCACAAGGCCATCGATATCTGGTTCGGCTCCGCCCAGATCATGATGCACTCGCTGACCGCGCATATGATGGCGGCCTATCCGCCCGACATCTATATCCGCCCGCATGTGTCCAATTTCGGCGCCATGGAGTTCTGGCGGGTGCGCGAGATCATCACCCATGCAGAGGCGGAGAAGGACCGCTTCAAATGGATGGTGGAGCGCAAGATCGAGGCCTATATCCAGAACCAGATCCAGCCGATCGACAGCAATCCCGGCTAGCAGCGACCCGGCTGCCACTACGCCAATGGCCCGGCCGGAGCGGCGCACCATTCCGCTTGCCATGCCGCAGGCTCTTGCCGCTCAAACCCGCCCGAATGCCGGCCCTTTGAGGGATATGGGGGAGCATTTGGGAATACACATGGCGTGCAATGCTCCCCCATCTTCAGCCCGGTCCATGGACGCGAGGCCGTGCTGAACCTGCTGGCGCGCACCACGGGATGCGCCAGTCCTCCAAGTCAACACGACTGTACATCAAGAGCTGATTATAGAAAAGTGCCCTGTTGAGCTTCGTGCCTACTTCATCTGATAAGTAAAATCATCGGGAAATATCCCAATACGCTCAAGCAAGACTACAGCTACCCTCTCTATTCGGCCACCGCGATGACGATGCTGCCCCGTTTGCGGCCGGTATTGACATGGGCGTGGGCGGCCGGCAGGTCGGCAAAGGGATAGATGCGTTCGATATGCGGCCGATATAGCCCCGCCGCGGCCAGGCGTCCGAGTTCGACGATGTCCTCGATCCGCTCCGCGGCAGGTCCGGCAATCATCCGCTTGCCCTGCGGGCCCGGACGGAGGCTGCCCAGCATTTCGGCGAGGGCACCGGCAATGGCGAGATAGCGCCCCCTGGGCTCGAGCAGGCGCTGTGCCGTGGCAAAGTCCATGGCACCGACAGCATCGGCGACGATGTCGAAGCGGTCCGGAAGCGAGGCAATGTCGGTCGCGGTGTAGTCGATGACCCGGTCCGCACCGAGCCCCTTGACGAGCTCGATATTGCCCGTGCTGGTCGTCGCCGTCACCGCGGCGCCCAGATGCCGGCCCAGTTGCACCAGCGCCATGCCGACCGCCCCCGACCCGCCCAGAACCAGCATGGTATCGGCCCGCCTCAGCCCAGACCGGCGCAGGAACTGCAGCGCCGTGGTGCCGCCGAAGCAGAGGGCTGCGGCCGTGTGGAAGTCGAGACCCTCTGGCAGGTGGGCAAGCGGCCCGGCCTCGGGCAGAACGGCATATTCGGCATGGGCGCCCATCTTCGCGCCGGGAAAGGCATAGACGGCATCGCCCCGTGCGAAGCGGGTGACGCCCGGCCCCACGGCGTCCACCACGCCGGCCAGTTCGGTGCCGAGGATGGGCTGGCGCGGACGGGTCCATCCCAAGGCCAGGCGCCCCAGAAGCTTCGTGCCGCGCGGAAGATCGCAGCCGCGCACGCGCACATCACCGGAATTGACGGTTGTGGCATGGATGCGGACCAGCACTTCGCCCGGCTTCGGCGCCGGTTTCGGCGCCTCTTCGAGGCGCAGCACTTCAGGTCCGCCATAATGGCGGGCAAACCAGGCTTTCATGTCGGAGCTCCTAGCCCTGTGGTTTCTGGCCGGCCTTCCACTGGAAGACGTCGCCGATCTCGACACCGAAGACTTCGGCGATGCGGAAGGCGGCCTCCAGCGAGGGCGAATATTTGTTCTGCTCGATGGCCGCGACCGTCTGCCGGGTCATGCCGATGGCGTCAGCCAGTTGTTGCTGGGTCATCTCGCCATGGTCGAAGCGCAGGCGGCGGATCGAATTGGTGATGGGCGGCGGCGGAGGCATCAGGCATACCGCCGATACTGGATGATGACGATGATCTCGCGCACCACCCCCGCCGAAGCGGTGGCCAGCAGCACGAGATTGACGAGCATGACGGCGGTGGCCCCCGCGGGGTCGGCGGCATAGTCGGTTCGCGCAATATCGGTGACGGCCTTGCTCAGCAGGACAATACCCACCAGGGACACTTCAAGCAGCGCCAGGCCAAAGCGGTTGGCGTTGTTTTCGATGCGGATTTCCAGCTCGTCCGGGGGCGGATCGAATTGCTGCTTGCCCAGCCAGGCGGCCAATAGTGCCGCCGGCAGCATGATGGCGATGGCCAGTCCGGCGCACCAGAGGAAGCGCCAGAACAGCGCGTCGCCATCAAGAGCGCGTACCGCGTGGTCGGTCCAGACACTCCAGAAATACCAGCCGAAGATCGCCAGCGACACGGTCACCAGGATCCAGGCTGCCTTTTCGCGCATCGTCATTCGATGCCTCCATGGAAAGTTCACTTGGCGCTATATCGATCATTTCAAACATGATGTCAATAATTTCTAACATTATGTTGCATGTGACGAACATCGCTGCCGGACGAGGCGGGGTTAATCCCTGAGCTTCCTGAAGAAATCCACCAGCATGGCTTCCGCCCGCCCTGCCGAAAGGCCGCCAATCACCTCGGGCCGGTGGTGGCAGGTCGGCTGATCGAACAGGCGGATGCCGTTTTCAACCGCGCCGGCCTTGATATCCTCGGCAGCGAAATAGACCCGCCGCAGCCGAGTATGCGCGATGGCCCCGGCGCACATGGCACAGGGCTCGAGCGTCACATAGAGGTCGCAGCCGTCCAGGCGCCCGGTGCCCCTGGCCTCCAGAGCCGTGCGAATGGCGAGCATCTCCGCATGGGCGGTGGGATCGCCCAGCGCCCGCATGCGGTTGCGCTCGGCCGCCAGCACCCTGGTGCCGTCCACGATCACGGCGCCCACCGGCGCTTCGCCCCGTTCGGCCGCCTCGGCGGCGAGGGCGAGTGCCAGGTCCATGGGCTTGTCAGTGGTGGCGGGGGTCACTTGCGCTCACGGCGTAGTCGTCGGGGTTGATGGCCTGCTTCAGCGCGTCCAGTGCCGTCGGGGTCCAGCCTTGAGGCTGGGTGACGGCGGTCCAGGCGTCGATATAGTCGGCCGGGGCATAGACATGTCCGTAGCCCACCGGCGGGGTTTGCGCCAGCGCCGCGTCGAGCGCCAGCTGCAGGAAGGTGACCAGCGGATACCAGTTGAGCGCCGGCGACACGTCGGGGCCGCGCGGCTCGTCGAACCAGGCCGGGCGCCGCCAGTCCGCGTCGAAGGAGAAGAACACGATCGGGTCGCTGGCATATTGCAGGAAGACAATGCGCATCGGCCCCCAGTTCAACCCCTCCCATCCGGCGGCGCCCGACTGGTTCATGAAGCGGATGGCCGATGAATTGCCGAAACGCGGCAGCCAGGCGGGGGATCCTGGCTGGCGGTTCTGCGTCACGCGGCTCCAGATCGGGCTGGGGAAGGGCGGCCCCACCCAGAGCGCCCCATCGAACGGGTCGGCCAGCACGTCATAGACCGTGGTGGAATTCTGCGAGGCGAGCGCCCCCAGGCTCAGCCCATGCAGATAAAGGCGCGGCCGGTCGTCCTGGGGCAATTGGGTCCAGTAGCCATAGACGGCGTTGAACAGGGCCTGGGCCGTCTCGGTGCCCAGTTCGGGCTCGATCCACAGCGAGAGCACGCTGGTGAGATAGGAATATTGCACCGCCACGCTGGCGACGTCGCCGCCATGGAGATATTCCAGCGTGTCGATGGCCGCCGGGTCCACCCAGCCCGTGCCCACCGGCATCACCAGCACCAGCACCGACCGGTCGAAGGCGCCGATGCGCCTGAGTTCGGCCAGGGCCAGCGCTGCCCTCGCCTCGGCCGTTGGCGCCGAGCGCAGGCCGACATAGGTGCGCAAGGGCTCCATCGCCGGCCTGCCGGTCAGCGCCTCGATGGCCGCCGCATCGGGCCCGGATTGCACATAGACGCGCGAGTCGCGGCCAATCGTGTCCCAGTCGATCAGCGAGGCGGCGCTGCCGGTCTGGTACCAATGCGGCGGCGGCTCCGCCTCGGTCGACACCAGAGCATCGAGCCGCTCGTAGAAATTGTCTGCCGCGCGCAGCGCGGTGCGCAGGAACAGATTGTTGACCAGGATGCTGACCAGGGCGACCACCAGCGCGGTGGCCAGCACAAAGGCGGCGCGGCGCGGCAGGTGCGGCATCAGCCAGTGCCAGACCAGCCGGATCAGCGTCACCAGCAGTTTGCCCAGGATCAGCAAGCCCGCCGCCACCGGCAGTGCCATGGAGGCAATCACCAGCGGCTGGGATTGGTCGACCGGGGTCATGCCCATCACCGAGCGCACCGAATTCTGCCAGGTATTGGCATAGCTGAGCGCCACCAGCACCAGGGCGAGGCAGGCCAGCCCGGCCATTGCGCCCAGGGCGCGGGTGATCCGGCCCGGCGGCACCTTGAGGCCAAGAAAGCCCCAGAGCCAGTGGGCCAGATTGCCCAAGCCATAGCCCACGGCAAAACAGCCCCCCGAAAGGCCCCCCTGCACCAATTCGGTGCGCGGCAGCAGCGAAGGCGTCAGCGACAGCGCGAAAAATATCGCCCCCACCAACAGGCCGGGCGGCGAGAGATGATAGGCCACAGCGTCCCAGATGGCGTTGGCCCGTCGGCTCCAACTTCTGGCTGGGCCCGGCTGGATGGTCGTCATGGGGCTAGGTGAACCCGGTTGGGGGGACGGGTCAATGGTATTGGCATCTGCAGCTTCCGGGCCGTCACCAATCTCGCGCCAGACGCAATGCGCCCGCCCTTCTTGAGAGGAAGGGCAACCTCAAAAAGGGGCCGCTCGATGCGAGCGCAAGAAATCCTGATCGTGGGGAGCGGCTTTCGCCTCTTCTTCAATTTGACTGGCGAAAGCCGCTTTTCACCGTGCAACCGCAAGCCGAATGGCCGGGGCGGCAAATTGGCATGGGCACAATCTGCCAGCCGGGTCGGCAGGCCGTCCGCCCTGCCCTATATTGGCGCTCAGGAGAATCGCCCTTGCCCATCCGCCAGCTACCCGAAGACCTGATCAACCGCATCGCCGCCGGCGAAGTGGTCGAGCGCCCGGCCAGCGTGGTCAAGGAACTGGTCGAAAACTCCATCGATGCGGGCGCTCGCCGCATCACCGTCACCACGGCCAATGGCGGCATGGACCTCATCCGCATTGCCGATGACGGACACGGGATGGACCGCGACGACCTGCTGCTCTCGGTGGAGCGCCACGCCACCTCCAAGCTCTCGGCCGACGATCTCGACGACATCCGTACGCTGGGCTTTCGGGGCGAGGCGCTGGCGTCCATTGGCTCGGTTGCCCGCCTGTCCGTCGCCTCGCGCACGGCCGAGGCGGAAAGCGGATTGGTGCTCGTGGTCGACAATGGCCGGCGCTCCGGCCCCATGCCCCAGGCGATGAACCGGGGCACGGTGATCGAGGTCCGCGATCTCTTCGCCCAGGTGCCGGCCCGCCGCAAATTCCTCAAGAGCGCCCGCGCCGAAACCGCCGCCATCACCGATGTGATGAAGCGGCTGGCCATGGCCAATCCGCAAGTGCATTTCGTGCTCGAGGGTAGTGACCGCACCGCCTCGAACTGGCCGGCCGTCTCCGGCGAAGGCGCGCTCGGCGCCCGCCTCGGCCAGGTGATGGGCGGGGACTTCGTCGACAACGCGGTCACCCTGGCCACGGCGCGGCATGGCATTGTCGTGGCGGGCCTGGCCGGGCTGCCCACCTATACGCGGGCCAATTCGCTCTCCCAGTTCTACTTCGTCAATGGCCGCTCGGTGCGCGACAAGGTGCTGGTGGGCGCCGTGCGCGCCGCCTATGCAGACTATACTTTCCGCGACCGCTTCCCGGTGGTCGCGCTCTATCTGGCCATCGACCCGGCCGAGGTTGACGTCAATGTCCATCCGGCCAAGGCGGAGCTCAGGTTCCGCGATCAGGGCGCGGTGCGCGGTGCGGTCATCAAGGCCATCGGCATGGCGTTGGCGGCCGCCGGCTTCAAGGCCTCCACCAGCGTGGCCGAAGACATTCTGGGCGCCTTCTCGGCTCCGGAAATGGCCGAGCCTTCGGCCCCTGCGCCGGTTGCGCCGCCAACATCCAGCCATCGGCCGCAAGGCTTCAATGGGCCAAGCGAACGCGCAGCCCTCTATTTCGACCGGCGCCCGGGCCAGCTTTCCGGCTTCACCGAACCGAGTGCCCGGGTCGAGCCGGTGGATTTCGCCCCCGAGCCGGTGGATTACCCCCTCGGTACGGCGCGTGCTCAGATGTTCGACAATTACATCATCGCCCAGAACGGCACCGGCCTGCTGCTGGTCGACCAGCACGCGGCCCATGAACGTCTCGTCTATGAGCGGTTCAAGGCGCAACTGGCCGCCGGCCCGGTGCCGAGCCAGGCGCAATTGATCCCGGTGATCGTCGAACTGCCCGAGGAGGATTGCGCGCGCCTCGAAGAGGCGGCGCCTGAACTGGAGCGCTTCGGGCTCTATCTCGATCGCTTCGGTCCCCGTGCCATCGCCGTGCGCGAGACCCCTGCCCTCCTGGGCAATACCGACATATCCGGCCTTGTGCGCGACCTCGCCGATGGCCTCAGCGAATGGGACAGCGCCGCGGCGCTGACCGACCGCATGGATGCCCTGATCGGCCGCATGGCCTGCCATGGCTCGGTGCGTTCGGGCCGCCGGTTGCGGGTGGATGAAATGAACGCCCTCCTGCGCGACATGGAGGCCACGCCCCATTCCGGCCAGTGCATTCACGGCCGCCCCACCTATGTCGAACTCAAGAAGGGCGACATCGAAAGACTGTTCGGAAGGAGTCGTTAACGAATTTGACTTGACGCACCAGAACAAAAAGGCAACCGTTGCTTGGGAACAAAGGGGGTACGAAATGCGGTTTGTGTTTGGACTTGCCTGTCTTATTGCATCCTGCGGCGTGTCATCTGCGCATGATACAGCAGCGCTCCTGAGCCTTCGGCACGACCCGCAGATGGCCTTTGCCTATCTGCTTGCCGCCACCGCCGACTGCGAGAATTTGGGTCAGTCAGCCGGCAAGAAGCTCGAGAACCTGACAAAAGGGGACTTCGGCGTCCTTGATGAGCAGAACAATCTCTGGCTGCCCAAGGTCGAGCCGGTCGCCCGCGACCGCATTCCCTCCTATGGCCCATGCCTGTCATGAGCCGGAACCCCGGTGGCAATCGCGGTTCCGGCTCACTTGTGCCCGGCCTTGTGCGCCGTGGCATGATCGGGGTCAGGCCGCTTTGGGCCCCACATAGCGGGACTGGGGCCGGATGAGACGTCCGGTTTCGATCTGCTCCTGGGCATGGGCAATCCAACCACCGACCCGGCCGGCGGCGAAAACGCCGGTAAAGGCATCGCGTGGGAAACCGAGGGCTTCGAGCAGGAGCGCGGTGAAGAACTCGACATTGGTTTCCAGGGGCCGGTCGGGCTTTTTCTGCCGGAGCAGGGCCAGCGCCTCGCGCTCCACCGCTTCGGCCAGGGCCAGCCGCGTCGGGTCCATGCCGCCGGCCGCCCCGAGCCGCTGCAGGGCGCCTTTGAGGGCATCGGCGCGCGGATCGCGGACCCGGTAGATGCGGTGGCCAAAACCCATCAGCCGCTCGCCGCGCGCCAGGGCCTCGGCCAGCCAGGGGTTGGCATTGTCCGGCGTGCCCACGGCATCGAGCATGTCGAGCACGGGGCCGGGGGCGCCGCCATGGAGCGGTCCCTTGAGGGCCCCCAACGCCGCCAGCACCGCCGAGGCATAGCCGGCGCGAGTGGACGCAACGACGCGGGCGGTGAAGGTCGAGGCGTTGAGGCCGTGATCGGACACCGTCACCAGATAGGTGTCGAGCGCCCGCACCTGTTCGGCGCCCGGATGCGCGCCCCCGAGCATGGCCACCATGTCCTCGGCATGGGCCCGGCCCGCATGGGGCGGGATGGGCTTCTGTCCGGCCTTGGCCCGCACAATGGCCGGCACGAAGACCGCGGGCGCTGCAATTTGCAGCAGAGCCGCCGACTTATCCTCACCATCGGGAAGCCGCGCCATAAGGGCTCGAAGCGCCTCGGTGACGGAAAGGGAGACCAGGTCAGCATCCAGCCTTGAAACCTCCTCAAAGGCCCGAAGCCGCGCCTGCGCCAGTTCGGCCCTGATCGAAACCTCGCTGTCTGACACCAGATCGCCGAGCAACAGGGCCAGCACGGCCTCATAGCTCAAGCGGCCGGCGAGATCGTCCAGGCTATGGCCGCAGATGACCAGCCGACCCTGGACACCGTCCACTTCGGACAGGCGGGTTTCCGCGGCAATGACACTATCGAGACTAGACATGTTGCATCTCCTTGCTGTTTTGCCTTAGATCGAGCCAATCAAGATTGACGTCAATCTTGATGAAATTGATCAATGTGAGGCGCCTGTGAGCTGGATGACTGCCGAAGATGCCCTGGCGCGTTTGGGCACCAAGCCCCAGACGCTTTATGCCAATGTCAGTCGTGGCCGGATCGCCGCGCGGCCCGATCCCGGTGATCCGCGCAAGAGCCTCTACCGTGAGGAAGACGTGGACCGGCTGGCCAGCCGCAAACAGGGCCGACGCCCGGCGCGTGCCGTGGCCGCTGAAACCATCGCCTGGGGCGAGCCGGTGCTGGACACCGCGATTTCAACAATCCTCGATGACCGCCTGCTCTATCGTGGTGAGGACGCTGTCAAACTGGCAGAAACGGCGACGCTGGGCGCCGCGGCCCAGTTGCTCTGGGCCTCGGACCTGCGCCCGGACTTCGCCAACCGGGCGCAGGCGCGACAACCCGGTATCGCCGCGGCCTATCGCGCCATGGCCGAGCTGGCCGCCACCGAGATGCCGACAAGCGGACGGCACCGGACGGTGCTGATCGAGGATGCGGCAAGGGTCGTGTCCTATCTCGGCGGCGCGCTGGCGGCGCCGGGAACCGACCCCATGCATGAGCGGCTGGCGCGGCGGTGGCAGCGGCAAGATGCCGCCGATCCGATCCGCCGTGCACTGGTGCTGCTGGCCGAGCACGAATTGAACGCCTCGACCTTCGCGGCCCGCGTCACCGCCTCGACCGGCGCGCCCCTTGCTGCCGCCGTGCTGTCCGGGCTGGCAGCGCTGTCGGGGCCACTCCATGGCAATGCGAGCCAGAGCATGCGGGCGCTCGTCGATCAGGCGCAGCGGCAAGGGTCAGAATTGGCCATCGCCGCGCATCTGCGCCAGGGCGGCGCCCTGCCCTGCTTCGGCCACCGCCTCTACGCCGAGGGCGATGTGCGCGCCCGCGGCCTCATGGCGTCATTCACGGTGCCGCCGATCTTCGTCGAGTTGGCTGCGACTGGCGAGCGCCTCACCGGCGAAAAACCCAATATCGACTTCGCGCTGGCCGCGATGACCGCCGCCTTCGACCTGCCAGAGGACGCGCCGTTGCAGATCTTCGCCTTGGCCCGCAGCGTGGGCTGGATCGCCCATGCGCTGGAACAGGTTGAGGCGGGCGCGCTGATAAGGCCGCGCGCCCGCTATACCGGCCCGGGGCCCGAGATCAGTTGAAGACGCTCGCGCCCTTGTCCGCCACGCCGACGAGGCTGCGGAAACCGGCGAAGAGCTCTCGGCCCATGCCGAAATGCTGCGGACGCAGGTCCTCGGTCGCCGGGGTGCGAGAGAAGAACTCCTTCTCGTCGCCGAGGAAGGTCAGCGTGCCCTCATTGGCGTCGAGACGGATCATGTCGCCGTCGCGAATCTTGCTGATCGGGCCGCCGTCAATCGCCTCCGGGGTCATGTGGATGGCAGCCGGCACCTTGCCCGAAGCGCCGGACATGCGCCCATCGGTGAGCAGCGCCACCTTGAAGCCGCGATCCTGCAGAACGCCTAGCGCCGGCGTGAGCTTGTGCAACTCGGGCATGCCGATGGCCTTGGGACCGGAGAAACGGACGACCGCGATCATGTCGCCAGTCAATTCCCCCGCCTTGAATGCGGCCTGCAGGCCTTCCTGGCCATGGAAGACGCGTGCAGGCGCCTCGACCACCCGATGCTCCGGCTTGACGGCGGAGACCTTGATGACAGAGCGGCCGAGATTACCCTTCAAAAGCTTGAGGCCGCCAGTCGGCTGGAACGGTGCCTTGGTCCCAGTCAGCACCTTGGGCAGTGCGCTTTCGTCCGGGGATTGCTCGAAGCTGAGCTTGTCCTCGATCAGCTTGGCCTCGACGGTGTACCCAGAGAGCCCCGTGCCCCAGACGGTCTTGACGTCCTCGTGGAGATAGCCGTCGTTGAGCAGTTCCTTGATGAGGAAGCCCATGCCGCCCGCCGCGTGGAAATGGTTCACATCGGCAACGCCATTGGGATAGACGCGCGCCAGCAAGGGCGTGGCATCCGAGAGATCGCTCATGTCATCCCAGGTGACCTGGAGACCGGCCGCGGCGGCCATGGCGATCAGGTGCATGGTGTGGTTGGTCGAGCCGCCCGTGGCGTGCAGGCCCACAAGCCCGTTGACGATGGCCTTCTCGTCCATGATGTGGCCGATCGGGGTGTAATTGTTGCCCAGGCTGGTCAGTGACAGCGCGCGCTTGGTGGCCTCGCGGGTCAAGGCGTCGCGCAGCGGCGTACCGGGATTGACGAAGCTGGCGCCGGGCAGGTGCAGGCCCATGATTTCCATGAGCATCTGGTTGGAATTGGCGGTGCCATAAAAGGTGCAGGTGCCGGCCGAATGATAGGACTTGCTCTCGGCTTCGAGCAGTTCGGCGCGGCCGACCTTGCCCTCCATATAGAGCTGGCGAACCTTGCTCTTTTCGTCATTGGGCAGGCCCGAGGGCATGGGCCCGGCGGGAATGAACACTGCCGGCAGGTGCCCGAAGCTCAGCGCGCCGATGACCAGGCCCGGCACGATCTTGTCGCAGATGCCGAGATAGACCGCCGCGTCGAACATGTTGTGACTGAGCGAAATGGCCGTGGCCATCGCGATGACATCGCGGGAGAACAGCGAGAGGTCCATGCCCGGCTGGCCCTGGGTAACGCCGTCGCACATGGCCGGCACACCGCCCGCCACCTGTGCGGTGGCGCCAATCTCGCGGGCGGCTTCCTTGATGATGTCTGGATAGAATTGATAGGGCTGATGGGCGCTCAGCATGTCGTTGTAGGAATTGACGATGCCCAGGTTGAGCGTCTTGTTGCCGGCCAGGGCCGCCTTCTCGGCGGGCGAGCACGCAGCAAAGCCATGCGCCAGGTTGCCGCAGGACAGCGCAGCGCGATAAACACCCTGCTCCCGGGAGGTGTCGAGGCGGTTGAGATAGTCGCGACGACTGTCGCGGCTGCGGGCCGCAATGCGGTCGGTCACATCCTGGATGGCCTGGCGAACGGTCATGGCAAGTCTCCAATGCTGGGCAAGGGCGCGCCAGAAGGGGGCCGCTGGCGCGGTTGTCCTTGCGTTATCGACTGGTGCTCAAAGGCGGCCAGGGCGGTCAATTGGGGACCGCCCCAGGAGCCTTCAGGGGCACCAGTAAACTGTCACCGGCGCGCCCGAGCGCAGCACGGCACGGATCGGCATGTTTTCGACCGGCCCATCGCCCAGCGCTGCATCCAGGACGCTGGCCTTCTGGTCGCCTTCGATATGAAGGTAGAGGCCATCGGTCTCAAGCAGGCGCGGCAGCGTAAAGGTGATGCGCGGCTCGCCTGCGCCCGGGGCGCGGATTGCGAGGGTTGGCCCCGCTTCGGTCAGGGCCGCATTGAGGGTATCGCCGCCGGGAAAGAAGCTGGCCGTGTGGCCGTCATTGCCCATGCCCAGGATGACCGCGGCAAAAGGCTGCGGCAATTCGGCCATCAGCGCATTGGTCTTCGCTATGGCCTCGTTCGTGGGCTCGTCACCGCCCGAATAGAGCGGAAAGAAGCGGGCCGTGGCCGCCGGCCCCTGCAGCATCTTTTCGTTGACCAAGAGCGCGTTGGACCGGTCGCTGGTCTCGTCGACCCAGCGTTCGTCCACCAGGGTCACGATGACCTTGTCCCACTCGATGTCCCGGGTCTTGCCCAGGGCCTGGAAGAACTTGCCGGGCGTCGAGCCGCCACTCACCGCGATCGCGGCCGCGCCGCGCTCGGCAATGGCGGTGCGGATGCGATCGGCAACCGCTTCGGCCAGTTCCTTGGCCAGCGTCGGCTTGTCGGCGAAGCTGCGGCGTTCGATGGTCACGAGTTGTTGCCCTCATACCACGTGCGACCGTCACGCTCGATCAACGCCACCGCGCCACTCGGGCCCCAGGTGCCGGCCGTGTATGTTTGCGGCGGCTCGGAGGAACGATCCCAGGCCTCACGGATCGGATCGACCCAGCGCCAGGCCGCTTCCAGCTCGTCGCGGCGCATGAACAGCGTCTGGGAGCCGCGGACGACATCCATCAGCAGGCGCTCATATGCCTCGGGCGTGCGCTCGGTGAAGGTCTCGGCAAAGCTCAGATTGAGCGGCACCTGGCGCAGGCGCATGCCGCCGGGGCCCGGATCCTTGATCATCATCATGAGCTTGACGCCTTCATCAGGCTGCAGGCGGATGATGAGCTTGTTGGCCTTGGGGGCCCCTTCGGCATGATCGAAGATGGAATGGGGGATCGGCTTGAACTGGATGCAGATTTCCGAGACGCGCTCGGCCATGCGCTTGCCGGTGCGCAGGTAGAAGGGAACGCCGGCCCAGCGCCAGTTGTCGATCTCGGCCTTCATGGCCACGAAGGTTTCGGTGTGGCTGCCCTTCTTGTCCTCGGGCAGCTCGTCCTGATACCCGGCCACGGAGGTGGTCTCGGACGTGACGCCGCGATACTGGCCGCGTACCGTGAACTTGCTGACATCCCCATTGGTGATCGGCCGGAGGGCACGCAGCACCTTGAGTTTTTCGTCGCGCAGAGCATTGGCATCGTCGCTGGCCGGCGGCTCCATGGCCACCAGGCAAAGCAGCTGCAGCATGTGGTTCTGGATCATGTCGCGAAGGGCGCCGCTCTCATCGTAATAGCCGCGCGTGCCGGCCCCGACGCTCTCTGCGACCGTCAGCTGCACATGATCGATATGCGCCGAATTCCAGATCGGCTCGAACAGCGTATTGGCAAAACGCAGGGCGAGCAGATTCTGCACCGTCTCTTTGCCGAGATAGTGGTCGATGCGGTAGACCTGATCTTCCTTGAAGATCTTGGCCACGCCATTGTTGATCTCGATGGACGAGACCAGGTCATGCCCCAGGGGCTTCTCGATGACCACGCGGGCGTCACGGCGATAAACCTTGGTCTTGCTCAGCTGTTCGGCGATGGGCTCGAACAGGTCCGGGGCCACGGCGAGGTAAAAGGCGCGGACGATGTCGGGATCGTCGCGCAAGGCTTTCTTTAGGTCGCCCCAGCCGGCTTCGTCGGAGACGTCGTTGACCACATAGGAGAAGATGGAGAGAAACCGCTTGATGGTCTCTTCGTCCTGATAGTCCTTCTCAACGAACTGGGCGATGGCGTCGCTGGCCAACTTCTGGAATTCGGCATCACTGAGCTTGGAGCGCGAAACGCCGATAATGCGGCTCTGTTCGTCGAACTGGCCATCCTTGAAGCGATGATACAGCGCGGGGATCAGCTTGCGCTTTGTCAGGTCACCGGTGGCGCCGAACACCACATAGTCGAAGGGCTGGACGGGAATGATGCGGCTGGACAAATGCAAGGTCCTCAGTTTGACGCGAAATTCTGCCGGGCGAGGATCACCGCGCCATGCAGAGGTTCGTATTTGGGCAAGGCGACGAAGTCACCATAATGCTGCTGCAGGATGGGAAACAGGCGCTGTCCAAGGCCACCGACAATCGCCATGACCTGGGCACCGTGATTCTTGAACCATTTCACATAGGTGTCGATGTAGCCCAGCTCGATGGCAAGCAGCTTGCTGGCGACTGGATCGCCCTGTTCGAGATAGTCGAACCAGAGCGGCATGAGCCTGCCGAATTCGCCTGGCGCGCGGCCGATCAGCGCGTCATCACAGCCTTCCGAACCATCGCGGCTGAGAAGCTTGAGATCCATCTCGGTGGCGAAGGCCCAGGTCATGGCGGCCTGGTTGGAACCGCCGAGGGCCGCAATAACGGCTTTGGTCAGAGGCGACGCCTCGACAAGCCCGTCTTCGGCCTCCACCGCATAGCGGGCGAGCTCTCGCCCAAGAATGGCGCCGCTCATCTGGTCGCCGATATGGAAACCCCAGCCGCCGGCCTGATAGCGCTGGCCATTGACGATGGACATGGCGGCCGACCCCGTGCCGATGATGACGACGCCGCCCTCACCGCCACCCAAGGCGCCTGCATGGGCGATGTCGATGTCGTCATAGACCTTGACCCCGGCAAACGGCCAGGCGCGGGCAGCGAATTCCTCGCGCGCCGAATCCATGCGACCGCCGGCCATGCCGAAACAGGCATAGGTGTTGGCCGCCTCGGCAAAATCGATACCTGCGGCCTTGAACACATCGCGCGCACCGGCGCTGATCGCCTTGTAGGCCGGCTCGCCGTCGTCGATCTGCAGGTTCGAGCGGCCGTTCTTGACCTCGGCCAGCGTCTCGAGTTGCTCGTTGGCCAGTCGCACGCGGCAATTGGTGCCACCACCGTCAACGCCAAGGTAATATCGCGGCACGAAAGGCAACTCCGTCGGTGGGAGGGAAAGCGAACCCTGGCAACGCCGGCGCGGTTCGAACAGTCCCAGACTAGGGGGTCAATTCGGCGCGGACCATAATGCGAAAGACGCTAAGACGAAAGTAGTAGACCCAAGAAAATGCGGCCGTGACGTCACATCTTGCGCGCAGGGTACGCAGGCGGCGTTCGAAAGGGGAACGGCTTGCCCCCAGCCCTCGTTTGGGGCGAAGGTAGCTCGCAAGCATTTGGGCGGAGGCGGCGCCCGAAGAGGAACGCATTATGACACGACATTGCCTGGTTCTGGGCGGCGCGCGCTCGGGTAAGACCGCATTTGCCGAACGCTTGGCGCTGCACGCTGGCGCGCGCCCTGCCTATCTTGCCACAGCGGACATTCTCGATGGGGAAATGCGCGACCGGGTGACCAGCCACAAGGCGAGCCGGGGAGTGCGCTTCACCACGATCGAGGAGCCCATCGACCTATCCCACACCATCCTCAAGGCGGGAAACGACCATGACGTCATCCTGGTCGATTGCCTGACCCTGTGGATCACCAATCTGCTGATCGCCAATGAGGATGTGGCGACCGCCGTCGGGGAATTGAGTGCGACGCTGATGGAGTTCCGGCAGGCCAAGGTAATCCTGGTCAGCAATGAGGTGGGGCTCGGTATCGTGCCGGACAACGCCATGGCCCGCACCTTCCGCGACCTCGCCGGCTCAGCGCATCAGCGCCTGGCCGAGATTTGCGACGATGTCTATTTTGTTGCCGCCGGCCTGCCGCTGGCCATGAAGGGCGATGCGCCCCCGCCGCTCAGCTGACCAAAACCATTACCGCCAGGACGGTGCTTACCGCCAAAAGCACATCAAGCGTGCGTCGATAGAGCAGCAGCGCCAGCAGGATATCGCTCGGGCCCAAGACGGCCTTGCCATCGCCAAAGGCGGGCAGGTCGATGATTTCGCCTTCGTAGCTGCGAGGGCCACCGAGCTGGAAGTTCAGCGCGCCGGCAAAGGCGGCTTCGGGCCAGCCAGCATTGGGCGAATCGTGTCTGGGTGCATCGCGCCGCGCGGTCGCCCAGGCGTTGCCGGGGCTTGCACCGGGCACCAGGAAGCAGGCGGCGGTGATCAGGATTGCGCTGAGGCGTGCGGGTACCCAATTGAGCAGATCATCGAGCCTGGCCGCCGCCCAACCATAGTCGCGGTAGCGCTCGTCGCGGTGCCCTATCATGGAATCGGCTGTGTTGACGGCCTTGTAGAGCGCGATGCCGGGCAATCCGAGCAAAAGGAGAAAAAGCCACGGTGCGACGACGCCATCCGACGTGCTTTCGGCAAGAGTCTCGATGGCGGCGCGGGCAACTCCGGCCTCATCCAGGGCCTGCGGGTCACGCCCGACCACATGGCTGACGGCCTCGCGTCCGGCATCGAGCGAGCTGCGAAGCGCGTCGGAGACAGCAGCGACGGCTCGACCCAGCTCCTTCTGGGCCAGGAAGGCCGTGGCCAGCAACATCTCCAGCAGCCAGCCCAGCGGCAGCCAGGACAGAATAGTGCGAATGCCAACGGTAACGATCAGCACAGACAGGATGAGGAGACCCAAGGAGACAATGCCGGCCAGCTTGCGCTGCGCCGGACTGCGATCGGGCGTATTAAGGCGCGCCTCGCAAAAGCCGATCAGCTTGCCGAACCAGATGACCGGATGGCCTATCGTTTCGATGAGTCGCTGCGGGTAGCCAAGCTGGCGTTCAATGGCGAGCGCCAGCGGGGGAATCAGGGGGTCCATGTCTCAAACCTCGATCGGAGCGGCAAGGGCCAGAAGGCGGTCGATATCGATATGCGATTCAAGATGCTTCGCAAGCCCGTCGAGCGCTGCCTCCACGCTGGCCTCGAAGGCGAGGTCCGGACTCGCGGCATTGCCCAGAAAGGCCCGACGAAACTCGTCGGCGGCAAACAGGCCATGTAGATATGTGCCCATGACACGGCCGTCCTGGCTGACGGCACCTTCAGGGACGCGACCAACCAAGGCGAAGGGACGCGCCAGGTCTGCGCCCGTCGTGACGCCCATATGCATGTGATATCCCGAGACCAAAGCACCGGAACCGACATGCGTGGCGGTCTCGATCCGCAACTGCTTGGTAGGGCCCAATACCGTCTCGACGTCCAGCAGCCCAAGACCGGCGCTGCGGCCTGGCTCACCTTCGATGCCATTGGGATCGGCAATGGACTTGCCCAGCATCTGGTAGCCCCCGCAGATGCCGATTACCCTTCCGCCAGCGCGATGATGGGCCTTGATGTCGATATCCCAGCCATTGGCGACAAGGGCGGCAAGATCGGCACGCGTCGCCTTGGAGCCGGGCAGGAGGATGAGATCCGCGTCGCGCGGCATGGCCTCGCCAGGTTGCACGAGAGTCAGCCGGACACCCGGTTCGGCAAGCAGCGGGTCGAGGTCGTCGAAGTTGGCGATCCGGGGCAGACGCGGCACGGCGATGTGAAATGTGCCGCTGCCCCCCGAATAATCCTCCAGTGCCAGGGCATCTTCCGCCGGAAGCTTCGCAGCGTCGGGAAAATATGGAACCGGGCCAAAACAGGGCAGGTCCGTGCGCTCGGCAAGAAAAGCCCTGCCGGTTTCGAAGAGGCTAGCGTCGCCGAAAAACTTGTTGACCAGGCTGGCCCGCACAAGTGCCGCGTCGTCCGGATCAATCACCGCCAATGTGCCGACGATGGAGGCGATGACACCGCCACGATGGATATCACCAATCAGCACAACCGGCACCTTGGCGGCGCGGGCGAAGCCGAAATTGGCGATGTCGCCGGCGCGCAGATTAACTTCGGAGGCACTGCCCGCCCCCTCCACCAGCACATAGTCGGCGGTGGTGGCCAGCTCGGAGAAGGCGGCAAGCACTTCGGGCATGAGCTGGGCGCGGTCGGACCAGTACTGCCGGGCGGAAAGGCTCGTCCGGCGCTGGCCACGAACCACTACTTGCGACCCGGTTTCGCCCTCGGGCTTGAGCAGCACCGGGTTCATGGCGGTCACTGGAGCCCGGCGCGCGGCACGGGCCTGCAAGGCCTGTGCCCGTCCGATCTCGCCACCGTCTTCGGTCACGGCAGCATTGTTGCTCATGTTCTGGGGCTTGAAGGGCGCAACCGACAACCCGCGATTGACAAGTGCGCGGCAGAGACCCGCCACGATGAGTGACTTGCCCACATCCGAGCCGGTACCCATGAACATTAGTGCCTTGGTCATAGGGACCTTATGGCGCAGAGATGACGTGCGCGTAAGAGCCCATGACGCGCCCAAGCTGCGCGCCCATGGGCAATTGCCGGATGCCCTCGGCATCTAGCGCTTCGAACAGTGGTGACAGGCCGGTCTGTCTGGCCGATGAATAGTGGAATTCATGCCCATTGAGCCCGGCGGGCCAGGGCAAGGCGCTTTCATGCAGCAGGCGGCGATAGCCAAGGACGCGCTTGGGCCGGTCGATGCGTGTCACCACCGGCAGCAGACCCGACATGGCGTGGCTGACGCCACGCTTGTCGACCAAGGCCTCTCCCAGGGCCATGAACCCCCCGCATTCGCCATAGATCAGCGCGCCACTGTCGCGGGCGGCAGCGAGGCCGGCATGAAAGGCATTGGCTGTGGACAAAGCCGCCCCATGCAATTCCGGGTAGCCACCGGGCAGGAAGACGGCATCGACGTCACGCGCGGGCGCTTGGTTCGCCAGCGGCGAGAAAAAGCTCAGCTCGGCCCCGGCCGTGCGCCAGCCATCGAGCAGATGCGGGTAAAGAAAGGCAAAGGCTGCATCCTGGGCGATTGCCATGCGCTGTCCGAGGGGCGGCAGGTGTGCGGGGAGGCCGGCGGCTGCGGGCACGGGCGCAGCCAAAGGAAACAAGGCATCGAGATCGATGAAGTCGCCAATGGCCTCGGCGGCGGCATTGAGGAAGGGGGCAAAGCCGTCGATTTCGTCGGGCAGCACAAGGCCGAGGTGGCGCTCGGGCACTACCAGTTCGGCGCGGCGGGGGATTGCCCCGAGTAAGGGAATGCCGGTGGACCTCAAGGCAGAAACCAGCATGCGCTCATGCCGCGCGCTGGCCACACGATTGAGGATGACCCCGGCGATCCGCACGCCCGGCCGCCAGTGGGCAAAGCCGGCGACCAGCGGCGCAACGGACTGGCTGTGCCGGTCGGCATCGACGACGAAGACGACGGGAAGGTCGAGTGTCTCGGCAAGGTCGCCGGTGGAGCCCTGCCCGTCTGCCGCCGCGTCAAACAGCCCCATCACCCCTTCTACGATCAAGAGATCAGCGCCGGTGGCATGCTGTGCGGCCAGCGCCTGGAGCTGGCCGGGCGGCATGGCCCAGGGATCGAGATTGATTGCCTCGCGACCGGCGGCCCGTCCCAGAAAAACCGGGTCGATATAGTCCGGACCGGTCTTGGCTGGCGCGAGGACCAGGCCACGTTTGCGCAATGCGGCCAGCAGGCCAAGCGTAATCAACGTCTTGCCAGACCCCGATCGCGGGGCGGCGACCACAAGGCCCTTAGCCAAAGACATGTCTCCGTACTTCGTCAACATACCAGTCGAGCTGGTCCCGATACTGTGCCACGGGGCCGAGCACGACGATGGCCGGTGTCGGTACGTCGCGCAGGTCCGCTGCGTTACCCAGCGTGGTTTCGAGCACGCTTTGGGTCGGGCCGGCGATATGCGACACGATGGTCAGGGCATCGCCGGGCTGTCGTCCCGCCGCCAGGAGTTTGCCTGCAATAGAAGGCAGGTGCTTGACCGCCATGAACATGACAATGACGGGCGCCGCACGGGCCACTGAAGGCCAGTCGACTGCGCCGGGCACGGCGCCGGTTTCGTCGTGTCCGGTGAGGAATAATACGGCCTGGTTGGTGTCGCGATGGGTGATGGGCAGCCCGGCATAGGCCAGTCCACCCAGGCCGGAAGAGATGCCCGGGACGATGCGGAACGGGATCCTGGCGCGCGCCAGCTCACCGGCTTCCTCTCCGCCGCGCCCAAACATGAACGGGTCACCGCCCTTCAGCCGCAACACGCGCTTGCCCTGACGGGCCAGTTCGATCAAACGGATGGTGATGTCAGCCTGTTTGGGGGAAGGCTTGCCGCCGCGCTTACCGGCGTGAATGCGTTCGACCTGGGGCGGCGCCAGCGACAGGATGTCCGGTGACACCAAAGCATCATGGACGATGACATCGGCGCGCCCGAGCGCGTGACAGGCCAGCAGCGTCAGCAAGCCCGGGCCACCCGGGCCAGCGCCGACCAGCCAGACGCTGCCCGGCAGGAAGGGCGGGAAATCAGCGGCGGCCAGCTGGGCGAAGACAGGGTCAGAGTGCAGCATCGGACGCCTCTTGAGTGCGGTACCGCGGGCGGGCACATTGGACCAAATCAGTGGATAGCAAGAAATGAAGATCCTGATCCTTGGGGGCACGGCCGAGGCGCGCCAATTGGCGAACAGGTTGGTGGCGCTTGGCCACGACGTGATCACATCGCTGGCCGGACGGACGCAGGACCCGATCCTGCCCGAGGGCGGGTTGCGCATGGGGCCATTTGGCGGCATTCCGGGACTGTGCGCCTATTTGCGCGTCGCTGGCATCGAGCGCCTGGTGGATGCCACCCACCCTTATGCGGGGCTGATCTCGATCAATGCCGTTGCGGCAGCGCAAGCCAGCGGCGTCAGGCTGGTGCGGTATATGCGGCCCCCGTGGACGCCCCTGCCGGGGCAGACCTGGATGCTTGTCGAGAGCGCGCAGGAGGCGGCGGACGCGCTGCCCGGGGCGGCCACTGTGCTGCTCACTACCGGACATGCGGGTCTCGAAACCTTCCTCGAGCGCGACGACTGCCGTTTTCAGGTGCGCGTCATCGAAGCGCCCGCCTTCGAAATGCCGCCTCACGCCGAGCTGATCCTCAGCCGCCCGCCCTATGGGCTGGAGGACGAAATGGCATTGTTGCGGCGTCATGGCGTCACCCACCTGGTCAGCAAGAATTCGGGTGGCGGGCAGACGGCGGCCAAGCTCGAGGCCGCACGGCGGATGAATGTGCAGGTGATCATGATCGCACGTCCCCTTTACGGCCCGGCGCTGGAGGCGGCGAGCATCGAGGAAGCCATAGAGGCACTCGACCTGCCGGAGTCTCTGGCGGGACTGTAGCGGGACAGGGCGCAGGTCACACGGGCACTGCGCTGCTTGTCGACCAGCAATGGGCCAAACCGAAGCGCCGCAGCCTCGGCCACGGAGGTCAGCCCGGTCAATTTCTGCACGCGTGCCGAAGGATTGGGAACGGGTATGGTGAGACCCTCAACCGGCAGTGCGAGGAGAGGAACCGCGAGCTGTCGCGCCACTTCGACAAGCGCGGGATGATCCTGCCTGTCCTCCACAGTCGCCAGCGCAACGAGGTCGGCACGGGTCATGTCGGCCATGGCAAGACAGATGTCGAGCAGACCGAGCACATCATCGGGTCCGGCTTGTGTGCGCAAGCCAAGACCGGCCACAAGGCCGGGCCGGTTCAGCGATGAAGAGGCCGATGCGGGACCGGCAGTGTCGTCAATCATGGTCGCCTCGGGACACGAGGCAGGTTCGCTCAAAACCGGAGCAGCCCCGGATTTGGTCCCGCAAATTGGTCGACCGCACCGAGCTCTGTTTCAGTTCCATCCTGGGAACGCTGCATAGCCCCGGTTCTAGGCGGGGCAAAGCACGTGGTCAATCAAAGGCTTGTGCGGGATGGGCCCGCCTTCCCGAAAAGATCGAAATGCTTCTGAAAATCGTTTGCAAATACAAGAGCTTGCACAGGTGTACGGCCTTGTCTATGGCATGAACATTCCTCTCGGTTCGAAAAGGCAGCGCCATGGCCAAGACCAACAAGACGCTGGCCATCGCAATGAGCAGCCTGGCGGTGGGTGTCATCGTTCTGGGGCTGAAATTCCTGGCCTGGTGGCTGACCGGGTCCGTCGCGCTCTATTCGGACGCACTCGAATCGATCGTCAACGTGGTCACCGCTGCGGCGGCGCTGATTGCAGTGCGCCTGGCGCAGCGCCCGGCCGATGCCGCCCTGCCCTATGGTTATCACAAGGCCGAGTATTTCTCGGCGGTGCTGGTGGGCGTGATGATCATTGTGGCGGCCATCCTCATCCTGCGCGAGGCCATTTTGGGGTTCCTCGCCCCACAGATGCCCGAGGCGCCCGTCCAGGGGCTGGCCGTCAGCGTTGTTGCCACCGCCGTCAATCTGGTCTGGGCCCAGGTGCTGGTCCGCCACGGGCGCCGGGCGAAGTCGCCGGCCATTGAGGCCGATGGCCGGCACTTGATGACCGACGTGGTCTCGACGCTGGGTGTGCTGGTCGGCCTCACCCTGGTCTATCTCACCGGACTGGCGCAGTTGGACGCCGTGCTTGCGGCCTTGGTTGCCGTCAACATCCTGTGGTCAGGCTGGGCGGTGATCCGCGACAGCGTGGGCGGGCTGATGGATGTGGCCGTGCCGGCCGATACACAGAGGACCATTCGCGAGGTGATCTCGACCAATGCCGAGGGCGCGCTGGAGGCTCATGACATTCGCACCAGGCAGGCGGGCAAGATGACCTTTATCGACTTTCACCTTGTGGTGCCTGGCGCCATGACAGTGGATGCCGCTCACGCCATTTGCGACGCCATCGAGGCCAAGCTGCGAGAGGCGGTCAAGGATGCGCAGATCACCATCCATGTCGAACCTGAAGAGAAGGCAAAACACGCCGGCATTGTCGTTCTGTAGCCTGCTTGCGGTGCGCTGGGCCTACAGGCAGACTATGGGTATGCGCCTGCTTGTTGCCCTTGTCCTTTGTCTTGTCGCCTCCCCTGCCCTGGCCCAGTTCTGGGGGCATTATGCCAATGCCCGATTTGGCTACGAGATTGACGTGCCGCCCGGATTCGTTGGCCAAGGCGAGAGCGACAATGGCGATGGGCAGCTCTACTACAACCTTGGCTCCCAACAGGGCCTGGCGGTATGGGGCGGTCATCTTCTGGACAGTTTCGAGCAGGAAGTCGCTGACCGGCTTGCCCATGCCAGCGCGGAAAACTGGGGCATCAGCTATCAGGCCAGCACGCCGCACTGGGCGAGTTTTTCGGGCCAGCGCGATCACCGCATCTTTTACCAACGCATGATCGCGCTCTGCGATGACACCAGCTACGCGGCTTTCCGCCTCGAACACAATATTGGCGACCTGGCGCAGATGCAGACGGTCGTCGAGGGGCTGGTGCGGTCGTTCAGGCCATCGGACTGCTAGAATTCGATGCCCTTCTGGGCTTTCACGCCGGCGCGGAAATGATGCTTGATCTCGGTCATCTCGGTCACCAGATCGGCAATCTCGATGAGTTCGTCCTTGGCATTGCGGCCTGTGACGATGACATGCTTGCTGGCGGGCTTGTTGCGCAGCACCTCGACCACTTCCTCAATGGGGAGGTAGTCGTAGCGCAGGCAGATATTGAGCTCGTCGAGCAGCACCATATCATAGGTCGGATCGGCGATTAGCGCCTTGGCCTGCTCCCAGGCCTTGCGGGCGGCGGCGAGGTCCCGCTGACGGTCGGCGACATCCCAGGTGAACCCCTCGCCCATGGCATTGATGGTGACCTGATCGGGAAACTTGTCGAGCACGGTGCGCTCGCCAGTGTTCCACACGCCCTTGACGAACTGGACGACGCCGACGCGCATGCCATTGCCCAGCGCGCGGAAGACCATGCCGAAGGCGGCCGTCGACTTGCCCTTGCCCTTGCCGGTATGGACGATGAGCAGGCCCTTTTCCTCGGTCTTGGTGGAGAGGATCTTGTCGCGCGCTGCCTTCTTTTTCTTCATCTTCTCGGCATGATAGGCATCACGCTCCGCCTCGGTCATGAAGTCGGTTTTCTTGAGGGGCTTTTCGGGCAAGTCGGTCATGGCGTGTCCTCCAGATAGGCAAAGGCGGAATTTGAGCGCGGCGACCACAGGCCTCGTTGCCGTGCCTCAAGGAATTTGGCGATCAGCTCATCATAACCGAAGCGATTCGCTGCTCTGAGCCATTCGCGCACCGCGTCATCCTCGACAAAGGCCTCGAAGGCGAGGTCGAAATGGTGGGACTTCACAGCCCCAGTCGTGGCGGCGAAAGCGAACATGAAATCCACCGTGGCAATGATCTCGAAGGCGCCGCGATAGCCGTGCCGCTGCATGCCGGCAATCCATTTCGGATTGACGACGCGCGACCGCATGACATGGCTAACCTCTTCTTCCAGCGTGCGAATTCTTGGGCTTTCGGGGCGCGAATGGTCGTTGTGATAGGCGGCCGGCTTGTGGCCCGCAAGCGTTTCGGCGGCAGCGGAGAGGCCGCCTTCGAACTGGTAGTAGTTGTCGCTGTCGAGCAGGTCGTGCTCGCGATTGTCCTGGTTGTGGATGACGGCGTCGATCTGGCCGAGACGGGCGCGGAAGCGGTCCTGCAGGGGCAGGCCCGCGGCCTTGGCACCATAGGCATATTGGCCCCAGGCGAGCACCTGGTTGGCGAGGTCGGCCTTGTCCGTCCAGTTTCCATTGTCGATAAGCTGCCCCAGCCCTGCGCCGTAAGTGCCTGGCTTTGAACCGAAAATCCTGGCGCCCGCTTCAAGCGAGGCCTGTGCCTCGGACTTTCCCTGGGCCATGAGGCGAAGCGCTTCGGCGCGCATGCGGGCGGCGATGGGGTTGTCGTCCTCGGGTTCGTCCAGCGCGCCGATGGCGCGCGTCGCCCGGTCGAAAAGGGCGATCTGGGCGGGGAAGGCATCGCGGAAAAAGCCGGAAATTCTTAGGGTTACGTCGACCCGGGGGCGACCGAGCCTGGCGAGAGGAATGATCTCGTAGCCGGAAACCCGGAGCGAACCGGGATCCCAGGTGGGGCGGGCGCCGATCAGGGCCAGGGCCTGGGCGATGTCGTCGCCGCCGGTGCGCATATTGGCGGTGCCCCAGACCGAAAGGGCGGCCGATTTGAGATGGTGACCATGGTCCTGGAGGTGCCGCAGCACCAGGCTCTCGGCCGATTTTCTGCCGAGTTCCCAAGCACTTGGCGTCGGCACGGCGCGGGCATCGACGGAAAAGAAATTGCGGCCGGTGGGCAGGACGTCTAGGCGCCCGCGCGAGGGCGCGCCAGAGGGGCCGGGGGCGATGAATTTGCCGTCGAGCGCGTCGAGGAAGGCCAGCATCTCCGCGGGCCCGGAGGAGGCCAGGCGTGGCTTGATGAACGAGTTGACCGTGTCGAGGACAGCGCGCGTGGCAGGCCAGTCCGGTGGGCAGGCGAACGTGCCGGCGACGAGATCGGCGGCGATGATTTCGAGCTGCTCGACAACGTCGCCAATGCGTCTCGGCGCAGGGCCAGGGGTCGCTTCATGAACGCGTTGTGAATGCCATTCCGCCGGCCCGGACCAAGGCTCGCCCAATTTGGCGGTCAGGGGATCGAATCCGAGCTTCAGGTCATCGGCCAGAGCGCGGATCAGCGAGTTATCCCCGGGGGCCTCGCCGCGCGGTATTCTGGCCAATGCGACGGCAAGGTCTCGCGCCATCCCTCCCTCTGGCGAGTGCCCAAAGACATGCAGGCCGTCGCGTATCTGGGCTTCCTTCAAATCGCAAAGGAAGTTGTCGATCTTGATCAGGGCTTCGGTGTCGCTTTCGGGCAGGCCGATGTCCTGGTCGAGCCGGCTGTCGCGGGTGAAGTCGAGAATGCGGCGCTTGAGGTCGCCGAGGCGACGGCGATCCATGCCGGAGGCCGCGTAATATTCATCGAGCAGGGCCTCGAGGTCCTTGAGGGGCCCATAGGTTTCGGCACGGGTGAGTGGGGGCACCAGATGGTCGATGATGACGGCGCCGGTGCGGCGCTTGGCCTGTGTCCCCTCGCCCGGATCGTTGACGATGAAAGGGTAGAGGTGCGGCAGCTGCCCCCAGAGCGCGTCGGGATAGCAATCTGCATCGAGCGCCGCCGACTTGCCAGGCAGCCATTCGAGCGTGCCATGCTTGCCGTTGTGCACCATGGCGTGGGCGCCAAACTCGTGACGCAGCCAGAGATAGGCGGCGAGATAGGCGTGCGGCGGGACCAGATTGGGGTCGTGGTAGCTCGCGGTCTCGTCGAGCTGCCAGCCACGCGCGGGTTGGAGCAGAAGGACGACATTGCCAAAGCGGTGGGCGGGCAAGTGGAAGGAATCGTCGCGGATGAACGGGTCGGTGGCAGGATCGCCCCAGCGCGCGGCGACGGCCTCGCGGATTTCCTCGGGGAGCGCGGCGAAGAGTTCGGTGTAGCGGGCGAGCGGCAGGACCGCGTCGGAGGCGCCGCGTTCGGGACTGGCGTTGGTGGGGCCGGACTGGAGGAGGGTTATGAGATCGGCGGAGGTATGGGGGAAGGGGGATGTGCCCGAACCCCCACCCCAACCCCTCCCCTCAAGGGGGAGGGGCTCTGGGCCGGTGGCGGATTGATACATCGAGAAAGACGCCGAAAGCTCCCCTCCCCCTTGAGGGGAGGGGTGGGGGGTGGGGGTTCGGGCGGTTGTCACCAGCGGAGAGATCACGTCCCAAAGACCGTCCAGGTTACCGATCTCGTTATTGGCGATTCGCACAACCCGATAGCCAGCATTGAGCAGGAAACTGTCGCGCATCTCATCGTGATGCTGGGCTGTTTTGGTCGCATGCGTGTCACCATCAAGTTCGATGACAAGCTTCGACCGATGCGATGCAAAATCTGCAAAATAGGGGCCGATGGGAACCTGGCGCCGGAAATGCGCATCAGGGAAGGCTTGGCGCAAGAAGCGCCAGAATGCTTGCTCGGGGCTGGGCGGATTGGCCCGCATCTGCCGAGCCCGTTCGATGTTTCTCGGGGCACGGGCAAGACGGGTGTTCCGAAAGCCGACGGAAGGACCAGACCATTGTTCCGAATGCTCCGATGTCCCCGAACCCCCACCCTGCCCAGCCATTCGAGCGTAGCTCTCATGGCCTTCTTGCCTTAGTTCGCTCCGCTGGAGCGAACTGCTCTCTTGAGACGGCGCGAAGCCCCTCAAGGGGGAGGGAGGCGCAGGAGACATGGTTCCCAGGTCATACCCCGCCTTTTCCATCTCCATGAGCATGCGCGCCGTGCTCTCGGGGGCGTCGTAGCCGACGCCGTTGGCCAGGCGCCCGTCGCGGATGGGGTAGTTGGCGAGGATGATGGCGATGCGGCGATCGGCGCGGGGGGTCGCGCGCAGGCGGGCCCAATTGAAGGCAAGGTCAACAGCGCGCTGGATGCCCCCATGATCGGGGGCATAGGCGGAAAGCGGGCACTGGGTGCGTTCGTGCCAGACGGCATCGGCCTTGTGACCGACGAGGATGCCGCCGATACGGCCATCGACTTCGGGCATGACCAGATACATGGCCATGTCCTTGGCGGAGAGCCCTTGCGGGTCGGCGGCCCATTGGGCCTCGGAGCGGCCGGACTGGATGAGCTGGATCACCGGGGCGTCGGTGCCGGCAAAGGGGTTGGATTTGTCGTCAAGATCCGCGATGCCGAGCGCAAAGGCGGTGAGGTTGAAAATGGCCGAGGGCGGGAAGGCGGCGAGCGCATCCTGGACGAAGCGGGTGCAGGCGGCTTCCTTGAGGGAGGAAACGAGTAGCGGCACGGGCGCGAGGCCGCGGGCCTCGAGTGCAGCAATGAGCGCTTCGAGCGTGGCCGTGCCGGCGCCTTCGAGGGCGGCGCGGTAGAAGAGGACAGGGATGTGGGGGCGGTTGGACTTGGCCACCGATGCCGCCTGGTCCTGGGAGACGCTCGACACCCCCACCCCCTCCCCTCCCCTCAAGGGGGAGGGGGGCGATGGAGGCGAGGCATCAGCGTGCAGACGTCGAAGCCCGTTTTCGTCGGTCATGCCGATTTTCGGATGCCAGAGGCCGAAGCGGGGGAAGGGTTGGGGTTCAATATTCCCAGCCAGCAAAGGCTGAGACGCCTGAACCCCCACCCCAACCCCTCCCCTCAGGGGGGAGGGGCTTTGGCCTGGTGATTGCCTGGACATCGTGGAAAAGGCGTCGAGGATCGCATCGGCATTGTCGGGGCCGCCGGCGATGAAGAGGCGGTGGAGCGCGGTCCAGTCGTCGGGGTGGATGGTAGAGCGGGATTGCAGAATCGGGTCGGGATTGGCGTCGCCGGGAAGGAGGACCAGCGGGATGCGCTTGTTGGCGCAAAGGGCGGTCAGCTCGTCGACGCCATATTGGAAATAGGCGGCGCCGCCGATGAGACGGAGAACGACAAGGCGGGCATGGGCTACGGTCTTTTCGAGCCACATGTCGACCGAGAGATTGTTGGAAAGCCGGAGCGTATTGGCGAGGCGCAAGGCGCCCTCCCCGGCCCGGTCGGCGGCACCGGCGAGCATGGCCAGTTCGCTATCGGCGGAGGAGGCGAAAACATAGTCGCCGGGGGACTGGGCGAGGTCGATGGCCTCGCCCTCCTGCTGGATCGCACCGGCCTGGGCGGAGAGGAGGTGCACGGCTACACCCCCCTCAGCGCGAGGAAGCGGCGACACCCCCACCCTAGCTTTGCTAGGGCCTTTCGGCCCAGCGACGCTACCCTCCCCACAAGGGGGAGGGTGGGCAGGAGCCGCAAGTGCAGGTCCAGACTCAAGCCGCCGCCTGCCCGAGGCTGGCGGTGATGGCGGCGCGGTCGAGGGGCTGTTCGCCGATGACGACGAGAGCCGTTTCGCGCTTTTCGCCGGCCTTCCAGGGGCGGTCGAAATAGGCGGTGACGCGGGGGCCTACGGCCTGGATGGCGAGACGGGCCGCGGCGCCGGGGATTGCGGCGAAGCCTTTCAGCCGCAGGACGTCATGGGCCTTGATGGTGTCCTCGATGATCGAGAGCAGGTGATCCTTGCCCTGAATGCTGGGCAAGGTCAGCGAGAAGCTGTCGAAATCATCGTGCTCGTGCGTCTCGCCGCCATGCTCCAGTTCGTGATGGCTGGGACGATTGGCGATGTCGTCTTCGGATGACATGCCCATGCCAAGCAGCGCGGTGATGTCGACATGGCCATTGGCGGCGCGGACAATGCCGACGCCGGGGCGGAGTTCGGCCTTGATATTCTTCTCGACGGTGTCGAGCATGGCGGCATCGACCAGATCGGTCTTGTTGATGATGACCATGTCGGCAGCGGAAAGCTGATCCTCGAAGAGCTCGCCCAAGGGCGTCTCGTGATCGAGCATTTCGTCCTTGCGGCGCTGGGCATCGACGGCGGCTTCGTCCGAGGCGAAGCGGCCTTCGGCCAGGGCGGCGGCGTCGGCCACGGTGACAACGCCATCAATGGTGACCTGGGCCTTGATCTCGGGCCAGTTGAAGGCGCGGATCAGCGGCTGCGGCAGGGCCAGGCCCGAGGTTTCGATGACGATGTGATCGAACTTTTCGTCGCGGGCCAGGAGGGCCTGCATGGTGGGGATGAACTCGTCGGCCACGGTGCAGCAGATGCAGCCATTGGAGAGTTCGACCATATCTTCTTCGCGGCAGGTTTCGTCGCCGCAGCCGGCGAGAATGTCCTTGTCGACGCCGAGGTCACCGAATTCGTTGATGATGAGGGCAATGCGCTTGCCCTTGGGGGCATGGGCCAGCATGTGGCGCACGAGCGTGGTCTTGCCGGCGCCGAGAAAGCCGGTGATGACGGTGGTGGGGATTTTGGTGGTCATGTCGTTTCCGCCTTCAAGTCAAAAGGCGCGCCGCCGTTGCCGGAGGCGCGCGCAAGTTTGATGAGTATGGATGTCAGGCGTAGAGGCGCGAGGTGACCAGACCGGTCTTGCCCAGGCCGCGCACCAGCTTGGCGCCGGCCAGAACGGCCAGATCGATCAGCGGCTCGGCCAGGACGACCAGCATGTAGGCGCCGCCGAAGGTGGCCACCGAGGTGAGGTTGTCAGCACCGACACCCTGACCATAGAGCGCCCAGAAGGCCACCCAGAGAACCACGCCGCCCTGATAGGTCGCCGAGAGTGCCAGGGCCTGGCTGTAGCGCAGGTCGACATAGGCAGTATCGGGACGGACAATGCGATCGGCCAGGAACTTGATGGCCACCAGCGGCGCGACCAGCGTGGTGACATTGGCAAAATATTGCGGCAGATCGAAGGGCGCGAAGAACAGGCCCTGGATCAAGAGGCCCACGGCCAAGCCGATGGCCGCAGGAGCCGCACCGAAGATCAACAGCAGGGTCGAGCCGAGGATGAGATGCACCTCGCTGACGCCCACGGGATAATGCGGGAAGACCTCGAAGAAAGTGAAGACAGCGGCGCTGGCCAGGACGGCGCGGGCGGCCAGGGACACGACGCCGCGTTCGCGGATGCTGTCGAGCGCAAATTTGACCGTCATGGCGCCAGCGGCGGCGGCGGTGGCATAGGCCAGAAGCATCTTTTCAGGGGAGACGAGGCCGGGTTCGATATGCATTTTGATTGTTCCAGTTCGGGAATGAATTTGAGCGGCAAGAACCGCCCGGCGCGCTGGCGACGGAGCGGCCTGGGACCTGGGTCCCGAACGGGGCTAGCCTGACGGCTTGATCATCTTTTCCTCCATCTGTCCCACCGACAGTCGAGTGTTCAAACAGAGGTTGGCAGGTCTCCTGGCTCACGGGTCATCGTGCATCCCGGCCTTCCCAACATCGCATGATGTCAGTGGCTCCAGAGGGGGCACTCGCCGCTTACAGTTGCGGGGGCAGCCACGGATTCGGTCCCTTTTGGGTACGCCTCACCGTGTTCCCTTTTGATCCCCTTGCCGGTATGGGCGCGGGGAACCAACCTGCAATCAGTGTTATGCCCAAGGACCCAGCGGGTCAATGGCGATGACTAGTCGCGGAAATCAGGATGGGGATAGCCGATGGCAACCGAATCAACGCGCGCGCCGACCGTTTCGAGCAGCGGTTCGGTGGAGCGCAATTCGCGGTCGCCATAGATGGCATCGGTATCGACATCGACCGGATCGGGACCGGGCGAGAAACGCAGGGACAGGTTGCAGCCGCCGGGCAGGCCGGATAGCGCGCCGCTTTCGAAGCCGGCATAGCCGCCATAGTCCCAGCCAAAACCGGACAGGGTGAAGGGTTCGCCATTGAGCGCTTCGATCTCAGCCACGCTCATGCCGGCGCGGACCCCAGCAGGACCGGCCATCTTGCCCGGCAGCTCGACATAGCTGGGGTCAGTGCGCGCGTCCTCGTTCCACCAGACGAATTCGAGCATGCGCTTGGGGCTATCGGGGAAGACCCGCGTGGCCAGCATTTCGGTGCCCTCGGGACCGGGGACGATGCCGGTCCAGACATTGTCGGCACCATAGATTTCGATCAGCCGGGCCTCGGAACTGTCGATGGCAAAGGCGCCTTCGCAGGAAAATTCCTGGGCAAGGGCCGGAGAGGCCAGCAGGATGGTGGGGAGCAGGAACAGAGCGGCGCGCATGGCATTGACCTCCTCGGGCAGCGCCAATCTGGCGCAAGCGATATGGCCCGGCAAGCTGCGACTCGGAGTATGAACGGGCGCTGAAAGAGAGGCACCATGAAACCGATTACCTTCAGCCGCGAAGAGACCAAGGCCATCGTCGGCGACATCCAGGACTATTTCCGCGAGGAACTGGACCAGACGATCGGGGCCATCCCGGCGGAAATGCTGATGGCTTTCTTCGCCGAAAAGATGGGCGCCTATTTCTACAATCGCGGCCTTTATGACGCGCAGGCGCTGGTGCGCAAGAAGATCGACGATGTCAGCGACGAGATCTTCTCGCTCGAGCAGATGACCGGGTCTTCGCGCTGATGCCGCTTGCCAGCGCGCAAGGGGCGGAGGAGATATGCATGAAACGGCCCCGGAGCGGGCCGATTCGCTGCTCCTTCAGGTGAATAATTGGGCTTCAACCTTGCCACGCTGGCCCCGATCGGGCTGCTGATTGCCTCGAACCTCTTCATGACCTTTGCCTGGTATGGGCACCTCAAATTCCCCGGCGCGGTGCTGTGGGTGGTGGTGCTGGTGAGCTGGGGCATCGCCTTTTTCGAATATTGGCTGGCAGTGCCCGCCAACCGGATCGGCTATGGCGTCTATTCGGGCGCCGAGCTCAAGACCATCCAGGAGGTGACCTCCCTTTCGGTGTTCGCGCTGTTCGCCGTGCTCTATCTGGGCGAAAAATTCACCTGGAACCACGGGATCGGTTTCGCGCTGATCGGGCTCGGCGCCTTCTTCATCTTCAAGGGGCCGCTGAAATAGGGCCTAGCCGAGGCAGTCGACCAGGCCGCGCGCCAGGCCGCGCAACAGTTCGGGGTAAAGGTTCGGCCCCTCGGTGAGGGCGGCGCCTTCGGGGTCGAGCGTGCCGGCCCGGGCTTCGGTACCCTCGATGATGGTGCTGACGATCGCGGGCTCGAAATTGGGTTCGGCAAAGACGCAGGTGGCGCCCAGTTCCTTGACCTTGGACCGCAGTTCATCGATGCGGGCGGCGCCGGGCATGGCCTCGGGCGAGACGGTGATGGAACCGGCGACGGTGAGGCCGAAGCGCGCCTCGAAATACTGATAGGCGTCGTGGAAGACGATGAAGGGCTTGTCGGCGATGGGTGCCAGGGTCTGGCGCAGGTCCTCCCCGAGCTCGTCCAGGCGCACCAGTTCGGCCTCCGCATTGGCATTGTAGGTGGCCGCGTTTTCGGGATCGGCTTCGGCCAGGACGGTGGCGATCTGGGTGACCATCAGCCTGGCGTTTTGCGGGTCGAGCCAGAAATGCATGTCGCCTTCGCCATGCTCATGATCGTGATCGCGATCGGCTTCTTCGTGATCGTGGTCTTCGCCCTCATGCATGTGGGCTTCGAAGGCGCCGCCTTCGCGGACGGGCAGAAGCGTGATGCCGGGGGATTCGGCCAGTTCCACGACCTGGGCATCGGTAGAGAGGGTATCGAGAGCATCGGCCAGGAACAGCTCCATGCCATGGCCGGTCCAGAAGACGATGTCGGCGCTTTCGAGCGCTGCCGCGTCGGAGGGGCGGAGGGAGTAGGTGTGGGGTGAGTTCGCGCCCTTGACCAGAAGCGTGGGGCTGCCCAGATCGCCCATGACGGCGGCAACCAGGGAATGAATGGGCTTGGTCGAGGCCACCACGGCGGGTGCCGCCCAGGCGGTGCCGGTCAGCAGCATCGTGGCGAGGGCGGCAAGGGTTAGGGGGGTACGGGACATCGTCTGGCCTCTTGGAAAGGGGAAGATCGGAAGCGATATGTTATGTTATTACGCTTGCGGTGGTGTTATGCTATAACGTATTCATTGCCGTCAAGAGTGCTTTTGCGGCCGCTGGATGATGTTTGCCGTTATGGCATCAAAGCCACTGCACCCCACCCTGCCCCTCTCCACAAAGGGGCAGGACCGAAGGAGACGAGCCACCCGATGCTGGAACGAGCCAACAGAGAAACCCTGATCACCCTATCCGGTGCTGGCGTGCGCAGTGGCGGGCGGGTGCTGGTGGAAGGGGTGGACCTGACCATTGCGCGGGGCGAAATCGTCACGCTGATCGGGCCGAACGGCTCGGGCAAGTCGACCACGGCCAAGATGGTCACCGGGGTGCTGAAGCCCAGCATGGGCACGGTCAGCCGCAAGACGGGGCTGACGATCGGCTATGTGCCGCAAAAGCTCAGCATCGACTGGACCCTGCCGCTGACGGTGGAACGGCTGATGACGCTGACCGGGCGGCACGGAGCGGCGGAGATCGCGGCTGCGCTGGATGCCGTGGGCGCGACGCGGCTGCTCAAGGCGGCGGTGCAGGAATTGTCGGGCGGGGAATTCCAGCGCGTGCTGTTCGCGCGGGCGATGATCCGCAAGCCGGACCTGCTGGTGCTGGACGAGCCGGTACAGGGCGTCGATTTCTCCGGCGAAGCGGCGCTTTACGAGTTGATCCGGCAAATCCGCGATACCACCAAGGCCGGCATCTTGATGATCAGCCACGACCTGCATGTGGTGATGGCCGAGACTGACACGGTGATCTGCCTCAACGGCCATGTGTGCTGCCGGGGCACCCCCAATGCGGTCAAGACCAGCCCGGAATATCTGCGGCTGTTCGGGGATCGGGCTGGGGCGACGCTGGCGCTTTACCAACACCATCACGACCATGAACACCATGACGATGGCTGCGTGGTGGGGGCGGAGCCGGGCCACGAGCATGTGCATCACCATCACGAGCATGGGGAGCACAAGCATGCGCATTGAGTTTGCCGGCTCACCCCCACCCGACTGCCATTCGAGCATAGCTGTCATGGCCTTCTCGCCGCAGATCGCGCCACTGGCGCGGTCTGTCCTTCGGATCGGCTCGAAGCCCCTGAAGAGGGGGGAGGAGTACACCCCCACCCTGCTCGATTTGACGGACTTAGCAGAAGCTAAGTCCTATCTCGCTTCCCTCCCCACAAGGGGGAGGGAAGCGACGGAGCCGATGGAGCGGAGGAACAACCATGTTCGGTGATTTCTTCTCGCGGGCGCTTGTTGCCGGTGTTGGCCTGGCCGCGGTGACCGGGCCGCTGGGCTGTTTCGTGGTCTGGCGGCGCATGGCCTATTTCGGCGACACCATGGCGCATTCGGCGCTGCTGGGGGTGGCCTTGTCCATCCTGCTCTCGGTCAACATGACGCTGGGGGTCTTTGCCGTGGCGGCTCTGGTGGCGGGTGCCTTGCTGCTACTGCAAAGACAGAACACGCTTTCGACCGACGCGCTCCTGGGCATTCTCAGCCATTCGAGCCTGGCGGTTGGCCTGGTGATCGTGGGGTTCCTGACGCAGGTGCGGATCGACCTGATGGGGTTCCTGTTCGGCGACATCCTGGCGGTGTCGGTCGAGGATATTGCCATCATCTATGGCGGGGGCGCCGCGATCCTGATCATCCTGGCGCTCAACTGGCGGCCGCTGCTGGCGGCGACGGTGAGCCCCGAACTGGCGGAAGCCGAGGGGCTGAGGCCAGAAGTGAGCCGCATCATCATGATGCTGCTGATGGCCAGCGTGATCGCCATCGCCATGAAGCTGGTGGGCGTGCTGCTGATCACCTCGCTGCTGATCATTCCGGCGGCGACGGCCCGACGCCTCAGCGCCACCCCCGAAATGATGGCCATCGTCGCGGCTTTGCTGGGTGCGGTGGCCGTGGTGGGCGGCTTGTTCGGCTCAAGAACGTGGGATACCGCTTCGGGGCCGTCCATCGTGGTTATGGCGCTGGCGATCTTCCTGATATCGCTGGCCGTGCCGACCGCGAAACTGTTTGGCAGGAGAGAGCACCATGGCGCATGAGCACGCAAAGCCCACGGACCTGACGCGCAACCAGGAACTGGTGATGGGCGCGCTCAACGGCGCCCCTGCCCCGCTATCGGCCTATGACATTCTCGACCTGCTGCGCGCCGAGGGCCTCAGGGCGCCGCTGCAGGTCTATCGGGCGCTGGACAAGCTGGTGGAGCGCGGGCTGGCGCACCGGCTGGAATCGCTCAATGCCTTTGTGGCCTGCGCAGACGAACATTGCCACCGCAAGGGGCTGATTGCCTTTGCCATCTGCGAAAGCTGCGGCAAGGTCGATGAGTTCGCCGATGCGGTGATCGAGCAGCGGCTGGGCGACTGGGCGGGCAAGACTGGTTTCAAGGTCGAGCGCACGACCATGGAAATCCGTGGCCGTTGCGCGGCGTGCCTGAAGGCGGCCTGAACGCCATCGGGCCGGCGTTCATGGGTCGCCCGGATACATGGGCAGGCCCGAAACAACGGGCAGCCAGGGCTCGCGCCGCCTGCACCAGCCTTCCACCTGCGGCTTGATGGCGTTCGGCGCATCGTCGAGCGTACCCAGATAGATTTCGGCACCGGTCGGGCCGAGATTGAAGAGACGCGACCCGCACTGGCGGCAGAAGGAGCGTCCGTCATAGGTCTCGAAATCGCCCTCGACGCTGAATTGATCGGGGCGCCAGTCGGCATAGGCGAGGAAGCTTGATCCTGTGACCTTGCGGCAGTCGGCGCAGTGGCACAATCCCGACTTGAACGGTTCGCCCCGCAATCGATAGCGCACGGCACCGCAGAGGCAGCCGCCCGTTCTCGTCTCTTCGGCCATGATTGGTCTCCGGGTTGTGCAGGAGCAAACCCGGCGGCGCAGGGATGGTTCAGTTCATCAACAGAATGTCATTGGCCGGGCCAGGAGAGGAACCGGACCGCGGCCGCACCGTATTCGCGAGTGTCTTCCAGGGTGAAGCCGGCAGGAATGGTCACCTCGGCACCGGCAGCCTCTTCCCAGACGATCGTGGCATTGGGCGCGATCCAGCCATTGGCCGCCAGTTCGGCGAGAGCTTTTTCGCCCAGACCCTGATTGTATGGCGGATCGAGGAAGATGAGGTCGAACTGGCCGAAGGTGCCAGGCTTGCCAAGGCCGGTCGCATCGCGGCGCAGGAGCTTGGTGACCCCGCCGGCCCCGAAAGCCTCGATGTGATCGCGAATGAGGCCGCGGCCTTCAGCGCCGGTTTCCACGAATGTGACGTGTTCGGCGCCACGCGAAAGGGCTTCGAGACCCAGCGCCCCGGTGCCGGCAAAGAGGTCGAGCACCCGCTTGCCGGCAAGGACCGGACCGAGCCGCGAGCCAAGGATGTTGAACATCGACTCGCGAGCGCGGTCCGAAGTGGGGCGGATGCTGTCGTCACTGGGGGAAGACAGGGTCTTGCCACGGAATTTGCCGCCGATGATGCGCATAAGGGCTCCGTTGGTGTTGTGGGCCATTCGCCCCCACCCTAGCTCTGCTAAGGCCCTTCGGGCCTAGCGCCGCTACCCTCCCCACTCCGGGGGAGGGTGTACTCCGAGTGCGTCAGGGGCGCGGCTTGCGCGGACCGGACGGACGGCCACCCGTGGGGCGATTGCCGGCAGGGCGACCACCCGTGGGGCGGCCAGCGGCAGGACGCCCGCCGGGCTTGCCCGAAAACGGCTTGCCACCGGGGCGGCCAGACTGGGGCCGGTCACCAAAGGACTTGGCATTGGGGCGCCCGCCCTGCGGGCGGTCGTCGCGGCGGGGCGGACGATCACCAAACGGCTTGTCCGGACGCGGGCCCCGGGCTGGCTTGTCGCCAAAGGAGCGCTGGGGCCGATCGCCATAGTCACGCTTGGGACGATCCTCGTAGCGCCCTTCGGGGCGGGGTCCACGCGCGGGCCGATCGCTGAAGGACCGGGCCGGCTTGTCGCCGAAATCGCGCTTGGGACGATCGCCAAAATCCTTCTTCGGACGCTCGGAGAACCCGCCGCGCGCCGGCTTGTCGCCAAAACTGCGCTTGGGGCGATCCTCGAAGCGCCCCTCGGGGCGGGGTCCACGCGCGGGCCGATCGCCGAAGGAACGGGCCGGCTTGTCGCCGAAGTCGCGCTTGGGGCGATCCGAGAAGTCACGCTTGGGGCGGTCGCCAAAGGATTTGCGGCCTTCCGAACGGTCCGGACGGTCGCCGCGTTCAGGGCGGGCGGCGGGCTTGCCGAAGGACCGGGCGGGTTGGTCGTCGCGATCGGGACGCTGGCGGCCGGGGCCCTTGGGCTCATAGGCCTCCGGGGCGCGGCCCTCGTCATCCTCGAAATGCACGCGGCGGGCACGGATCGGACGATCCTCGTCATATCCACGCGGCCCAGCATCACGCCCGGCAGGGCGGGGGCGCAGCGGCGCACGATCACGCGGCGAGCGCACGGGGCGTTCGTCGCGCGGCGCGGGCTGCACCATATCGGGAGCCTCGCTTTCGAAATCGACGCCGGCGGATTCGGCCAGCTTCTTGCCCAGCTGGTCGCGCAGCATGCGGGACTTGACCATTTCGACGCCGCCCTCGGGCAAATCGCCGAGCTGGAAGGGGCCGTAGGAAATGCGGATCAGGCGATTGACCTCAAGGCCGAGCGAGCCGAGGACATTCTTGACCTCGCGGTTCTTGCCCTCGCGCAGACCCAGCACCAGCCAGACATTGCTGCCCTGCTCGCGTTCCAGGGTCGCCGTGATGGGGCCGTATTGCACACCTTCGACGGTGATGCCGTGCTTGAGGCTGTCGAGCTGGGCCTGGGTGACCGAGCCGAAGGCGCGCACGCGATAGCGGCGCAGCCAGCCGGTGGAGGGGAGTTCGAGCACGCGCTTGAGGCCGCCATCATTGGTCAGCAGCAGCAGGCCCTCGGTATTGATATCGAGGCGGCCGACAGTGAGGACGCGCGGCAGACCCTTGCGGTCGAGCTCCTCGAAAATGGTGGGGCGCCCCTCGGGGTCCTTCTCGGTGACAACCAGGCCAGCAGGCTTGTTGTAGAGCCAGACGCGGGTGCCCTGGCGGGCCGCCAGCGGCAGGCCATCGACGGCGATCTTGTCGCGGCTGGTGACGTTGAAGGCCGGGGTCAGCACGGTCTTGCCGTTGACGGCAACCCGGCCATCGGCAATCCAGCCCTCGGCATCGCGACGCGAGCAGAGGCCGGCGCGGGCGATGACCTTGGCCAGACGATCGGCGGTTTCGGGCTGTTTGGGGGTGTCGCTCATTGGAGCACTTTCTGGCATGCGGGACCCATGATGCCACGAGCGGGATCGTCGTGGCGGGCGGCGCGAGGAAAAGGCAAAGCGGCCGGAAAATTCCGGCCGCTGAGAGTCGGTGGGCAATCGTGCCGGATCAGAGACCCGATTCGGTGGCGCTCAGGCGCGCATCCTTGCTCCCCAGGATGGCCGATGTCGGACCCTGGCGCTGCAGGGCCTTGCGTACGTCTTCGGGGCAGCGTTCGTCACGCAGCGAGACCAGTTCACCCGAAGCGGCGCGGCAGACGAGCTGCGCATCGCCGACGCGGGTGAAATATTCGGCCGGAGGCAGATAGAGCGGACGCTCATTATTGGCGGTGACCGCCATGTTGGCCCGCTGCATGCGTGCGGTGAGCTGGCGCGCCTCGGCCTCGGTGAGCGGACGTCCACCCAGGGTGCGCATATCGACGACACGCGCATTGCGCAGCAGGGTAATGTCGTTCTGGCTGAGATTGGTGGTGTCGATCTGCACCGTGTCGCTATTGGCCGGCAATTGTGCCGCGGCGACCTGGGTGGTGGGCGTGGGCAGATCGGTTTCGGACTTGGGCAGCACCAGGGGCGCGCGCGCCATGGTCAGATCTTCCTTGGGCGGATCGCCCGGAATGAGGCCGACGCCGCGCGCGGTGGTGTTCATCACCTCGCGTTCGAAGGTGCCGAAATCCGTCATGGCGTTGGTGCCTTCGACCGTGGTGCAGCCTGCAAGCGCCAGCGTCGCCATCAGCCCCAAAGCGGCAAGACCGGCCTTTGCGACGGTCCGAATGGCAGCTGTCTGCCCGGTCAATGCAATATGCATGCAAATTCCCTTACGATATCGGCGGCGCTTATAGCGCATTCCTACTGCTAAGACCAGATTCTGGCAGCACAGTGATCGGCGCGGCTCACGCGGGGCGCTTTGTCGATCGCCGCCTGGGCCCGAGCAGGTCGACGAAGAGCAGGATCACGCCCAGGGTGATGGCGACATCGGCCAGGTTGAAGATGTAGAACGACCAGCTTCCCCAGTGGAAGTGGAAGAAATCGGCGACCGCGCCATAGACCAGGCGATCCAGCGCATTGGACAGCGCGCCGCCGACGCAGAGCGCCAGTCCGAGGCGCACGAGCAGATCGCTGGCGCGCCACCACCAGACCGAGAGCGCAGCGACCGCGACCAGCATGATCAGGCCCAGGCTCCAGACCGGGAGGCCATCGAGCAGGCCGTAGGAAATGCCGGTATTCCAGACCAGCACATAATCGAAGAAGGGCGTGACGCTGATCATCTCGCCGCCGCGCCAGCCGGTGAGCGACAAGGGCTGGTAGAAATAGGGAAAGCTGACACAGGCGCTCGCGCCGATGGCGTAGCATTCGGCGGCAATGTGAAATGCCTTCTGCCCTCGATCGAGCCCAAAGGCGATGATCGCCGCCATGAGGGAGGCGATCACCGAAATGTTGAGGCGCGCGATGGCTGCCAAGGTCAGAGACCTGCCGCGGCGCGTTCGCGCAGGGCCTGGGCATCGCGCGGGGAGACATCGGGGTATTCCGGGTCGGAGCCGACTTCGGGCAGCACCTTCCAGGAGCGGGCGCAGCGCTTGCCTTCGGCCAGCGCCGGGACCACCGAAACGCCGGGCACATCCTCGAGGCGGAAAGCCTCGGACGGGCCTTCGTTCTGCTTGACCTGGATCGCCGAGGTGATGGCGATTTCTGCCAGGTCCTGGCCTTCGAGCGCCACGATATAGCGCGGATCGGCGACATAAACCTGCGGGGCGGCTTCGAGCGAGGAGCCGATGCGCTTTTCGCGGCGTTCGATCTCGAGCGCGCCGGTCACCACCCGGCGGACCGCGCGGATGAGCTGCCACTTGCTGGCGAGATCAGTGTCGAGCCAGCTTTCCGGGATTTCCGGGAAGAGACGGAGGTGGACCGAGGAGCCTTCTTCGGGGTGCCGCTCAAGCCAGCACTCTTCCATGGTGAAGACCAGGATGGGGGCGAGCCAGGCGGTGAGCGCATTGAACAGGTGATCGAGCACGGTCAGCGCCGAGCGGCGCTTGATGGAGCTGATCGGGTCGCAATAGAGCGTGTCCTTGCGGATATCGAAATAGAAGGCCGAGAGTTCGATGTTCATGAAGTTGGTGAGGAGCGTGACGACCTTGCGGTAGTCATATTCCTTGTAGGCGGCGCGCACGCCGGTATCGAGCTGGGCCAGCCGATGCAGCATGAGCCGCTCGAGCTCGGGCATGTCCCTGGCGTCGACGACATCATCGGCCTTGAAATGAGCGAGGTTGCCCAGGAGCCAGCGCAGGGTGTTGCGGAGCTTGCGATAGCTGTCGACGGTGGTCTGGATGATCTCCTTGCCCAGGCGCAGGTCTTCCGAATAGTCGGAGGAGGCGACCCAGAGGCGAAGGATGTCGGCGCCGAACTGCTTGATGATCTCCTGCGGGGCGACGACATTGCCCAGCGACTTGCTCATCTTGCGGCCCTCGCCATCCATGGTGAAGCCATGGGTGAGGACGCTGTCATAGGGCGCGTAGCCGTTGGTGGCGCAGCTTTCGAGCAGCGAGGAATGGAACCAGCCGCGATGCTGATCCGAGCCTTCGAGATACATCGAGGCCGGGAATTTCAGATGCGGCCATTTCTGCTTGTTGCGCAGCACGAAGGAGTGGGTCGAGCCGGAATCGAACCAGACGTCGAGGACGTCGGTGACCATCTCGTAGTCTTCGCTCCTGTAGTCGGACCCGAGATAGCGCTCGGCGGCACCGGGCTTGTACCAGGCGTCGGCGCCCTCTTCCTCGAAGGACTGGGCGATGCGGTGATTGACCGCTTCGTCGCGCAGGATTTCGTTGGTCTGCTTGTTGACGAAGACGGTGATCGGCACGCCCCAGGCGCGCTGGCGCGAGAGCACCCAGTCGGGGCGATCCGCGATCATGGCGCGCAGGCGGTTCTGCCCGGCGGCGGGGTAGAATTTTGTCGCGTCGATGGATTTGAGGGCGCGGGCGCGCAGGGTGTCGGGAAGAGACCCCTCATCCGCCCTCCGGGCACCTTCTCCCACAAGGGGAGAAGGAGAAGTGGTGCCTGCGGCGACAATTGGCTTGTCCATATAGACGAACCATTGCGGCGTGTTGCGGAAGATGACCGGCTTCTTGGAGCGCCAGGAATGGGGATATTGATGCTTCACCCGGCCGCGGGCAATGATGTTGCCGTGTTCGGCGAGCGCGGTGATGACGCGCTGGTTGGCATCGCCCTTCTTGCCATTGTCATCGATGACGCGGGCGCCATCGAAGCCGGGCGCATCCTTGGTGTAGAAGCCGCCATCGTCGACGCAATAGGGGATTGCGGGGTCGATGCCGCGCTCCTGCAGGAGGCGGGTGGATTCCATCCAGATACCAAAGTCGTCGAGACCATGGCCAGGCGCGGTATGGACGAAGCCCGTACCGGCATCGTCGGTGACGTGCTCGCCATCGAGCAGGGGCACGGCAAACTCGTAGCCGCCGGCGAGACCGCGCAGAGGATGGTGCGCCGAAATGCCGGCAAGCACCGATGCGGGCACGTCCTGCAGACGCACAAAGTTTTCCACCTTGGCCTTGGCGAAGACTTCGGCCGCGAGCTTGTCGGCCAGGATCAGCTTGTCGCCAGTCTTGGCCCAGTTTTCTGCAGGCGCATGGGTGACCTCGTAGAGGCCATATTCGATGCGGTTCGAGAAGCTGATGGCCCGGTTGGCCGGGATGGTCCAGGGGGTGGTGGTCCAGATGACGACGCTGGCGCCGGTCAGGTGCTCGCGATGGGCGATGATTTCATCGGTGTCGTTGCCGTCGACCGACTGGATGCGCGAGACCGGGAACTTCACCCAGATGGTGTCGCTCTCGTAGTCAGCATATTCGATCTCGGCTTCAGCCAAAGCCGTGCGCTCGACCACCGACCACATGACGGGCTTGGAACCACGGTAGAGCTGGCCGGTCATCGAGACCTTCATCAGCTCGCGCGCGATCTGGGCTTCGGCGTCGAAGCTCATGGTGAGATAGGGATTGTCCCATTCGCCCAAAATGCCGAGGCGCTTGAATTCCTCGCGCTGCACATCGACCCATTGTTCGGCAAAGGCGCGGCATTCCTGGCGGAATTCGACCACCGGGACCTCGTTCTTGTCCTTGCCCCTGGCGCGGTACTGCTCCTCGATCTTCCATTCGATGGGCAGGCCGTGACAATCCCAGCCCGGCACATAGGCCGAGTTGAACCCCAGCATCTGCATGGAGCGGGACACCAGGTCCTTCAGCGTCTTGTTGAGCGCGTGGCCGATATGGATATTGCCATTGGCATAGGGCGGGCCGTCATGCAGGGTGAAGAGCGGACGATCCTTGGCCTGCTCGCGCTGCAGCGCATAAATGTCCATGTCTTCCCAACGCTTGAGCCAGTCGGGCTCGCGCTGGGGAAGCCCGGCGCGCATGGGAAAGTCGGTTTCCGGCAGGAAAAGCGTGGCCGAATAGTCTTTTTCGGTCGCGCTGGCAGCGGTGTCGTTCATGGATCGGCAATCGGTTTTGGAAGATTTGCGCGCCTTTTAGCAAGGCAAGGCGGCCGGGGCAAAGGCTGATTTGCCGCGTTCAGGCCAGCAGCGGCTCGACCCGCCCCCGCACCAGCGCCCCGATATTGCCGAAGAGATCGGGATCCAGTGCTTCTGACAGTGCCCGCACGCGGACGGTTCGGTCTCCATCGGCGTGCATATCGTCGATGGCGGCCACAATGCGATCTGCCTCCCAGCTGCGATAGGGCACGATATCGACGGCTCCCAGCTCGGCGGCGCGCCGCGCGTGATATTCGTGTTCCAGATGCTGGGGAAATGCCAGTTGTGGAAGGCCCAGACCCAGGCCCATGCATAATGTGCCGTGCTGGCCGGCATTGAGCATGAGGCGGGTGCGCATGGCGATCAGGTCGGCCGCGACCGGCGCGGTTTCCACCGTCACCCCGGCACGGGCCAG
Source organism: Devosia salina (assembly GCF_019504385.1). Lineage (NCBI taxonomy): Bacteria > Pseudomonadati > Pseudomonadota > Alphaproteobacteria > Hyphomicrobiales > Devosiaceae > Devosia > Devosia salina. The sequence continues at coordinate 548,343 of NZ_CP080590.1, read as the reverse complement.
CCGCGCGAGCAAGTCCGCATCCGCCCCCGGCAGGTAAGCGCGAACCGGCAGCTTGACGGCGCAGAGCGCTTCGACAATGGGAGCATAGGCCGTCTCGGCGGTGGAGAAATAGACAAAGATCTCCTCACCCGTGCCGGTGCTGCGCGGCACCGCCTCGTTGAGCGGGGGCAGCAGGCTTTCGGCGCGCATGCCATCATAGGGATCGAGCTGCCTGATGGTGCGCGGCATGGAAACCGAGGCCCGGTACACATCAGAAAGGCAATCCATCGGCGCGGCGCCGGCGCGCTTGAGCAAGGCGTTCACATTGTCGAGCAGGACGGCTTCGTCGTGCACGAGCGTCGAATATTGCGAAAGCAGAATGGGAAAGGCATCCATGCCGGGAGGCGGCGCGGAATAGCCGGTGCCGACGCAAACCGAGGGAATGCCAAGCGCACGCGCCGCAAGCATGGATACCGGCGCAAAATCGGCGACGAGCAGGTCGATCCGCCGGGTGCGCAGCACCTCGACCCACCAGTCGAACTGCAATTGCAGTCGTTCGGGATAGGCGAAGACCAGATCGCCCAGGAAATCGCCCCAGGTCGCCGTGCCAGGAGAGCCCGCGGCCTTGCGGAGTTGACGCTGATTGTAGAGCCCGGCGGAGGGATAGACTGCGTCGCACAGGTGGGAGAGCTCTGCCGCATGGTCCATGCGGCAGAGGGCAGCGTCATAGTCGTACTGGTTGCCCAGTGCTTCGGCCATGACCTTGAGGGTGACGACATGGCCTCGGCCAGCGCCACCCCCCCACGCGAGCAGAACGCGTCGCCTCACATCATGCCTCCGGATAGGCGCAGCCGCAGGGGGTGATGACCTGACCGGCCTCACACTCGTCATCATCGTCGGTGACTTCCGGCGGTGGTGGCGGGGGCGGCGGGGGTGGTGGTGGCGGTGGAGCGGCAGCCCCACCCTGCGTCGCCAGCGTGTTGCCGCTGGTCGGGATCGGGGCGGGCTTACAGACCTCAACATGCTTGTCCGGATCGGTCCAGAGCAGGACGTAACAATTGAGCTGGAACTCTATCTCGTCATGCACCTTGGGATCGAAGCCAAGGGCGGGCACGGCGGTGCCCGCCATGAGAAAGGCGGCGAGGGCGCCGACCAGACGGGGTCTTAGGTATATCCTGGGTTTTTGCATGGGCAGTCACCTCATTACTGACGCTTGGCGAAGCCACGGGGGCTGTTGCGCAACAAGAGGCGGGTGGGTCACGCACGAACGCTTGCCGGTTCGCCTGGGTGCCGGAGCATCGCCCCGTCCTGGCCTCTGTTAACCTTTTGTTGACCATTTCACCCTAGCGGGCGCGAAAATCTGCTACATCGGACAAGTGTTCGACGTGTGAGGTCATGCTTAACGGCGTGGAGCGCGCATGAATTTGCAGGAAAGACTACGCAGCGAGCTCAGCGATACCGCTCTAGACGATGCGGCCTGGCCGGCTTTTCTTATGCGCTTCGCCAGTCATCTGGGCGCAACAGAAGTGGCGATGGGTGGTGCCCAGCCGGGCGGCGTCCACGAAATGATCGCGCCCCATACCGACCCCGGGTTTACGGGGCTCTATCACGAGACCTATCACCAGCAGAACAGCCTGATGCATGCGGTGCTGCGGCAACAGGCGGGCACCGTGACGCAGACCGAGGAACTGCCTGAATTCGCGCAGTTCAGCCGGAGCGACCTCTACAATCTGTGGTGCGTTCCCCAGAGCTTCAACCATGGCGTCGCCCTCAGCCTGGGCAGCTCGACCGGATGGGTGGGCGCCCTCGTGGTCAATACGCGAGCCCCCGCGACCTCGAACCAAATCGAGACATTGCGCGCCTTTGCCCCCGACCTGCAAAAGGCCGTGGAGCAATGGCGCGTGCTGAAGCAGTTGCGGCTGGCCAACCGGCTGACGCTGGACACGCTCGACATCGCGGGACTGGGCGCCCTGTTTCTGGATCGCACGGGACATGTGCTGGACCTCAACGGACAGGCACAGGACATGCTGGCCGATGGCCGCCTGCAGGTGCGCGACGGGCAGCTTCGCGGTCCCGAGCCGCAGAGCGATAGTGCCCTTGCCCAATTGATCACGCGTTGCCTGTTCACCCCCGACCTCGGCGGTGGACGGATGCAGCTGGCAGGGCCGGATGGGCCGCTGAGCGTGCAATGCGCGCCGGTTCCGGGCAATTTTGCGTTCCCAACACCCCAGCGCCCCGGCGCCATCGTGCTGGTGACCGACCCGAAGGGCAAATTGCGGGTGCGGATTTCGGCATTGAGCCGCCTTTATGGGCTGACCCGCGCCGAAGCCGAACTGGCGCTGGCGGTGGTAGAGACCGGCAGCCGCAAGGCCGCCGCGGAACTGCGCGGGGTTTCGGACACCACCGCGCGCTCGCAATTGACCAGCATTTTCGACAAGACCGGCGTCAGGCGGCAGACCGAGCTGGTGCGCCTCTTGCTCGACGACCACTAGGGCAATTCCCGTTCTGATTGAATCAGAACGGGAGCTCTATCTCTTTGTTTTGCCGCGCCTTCGAACCGCAAAAGTGGTGTCCACTTTTGCTGAAAGCGCTCTAAGGCGTTTCCAGCGACGTCCGTCGGAACGGAACGGCCTCTGGTGCTTCATTGGCCTAGACGAGAAAGCCCAGCTGCCGGTCCAGCGGGCTGATCGGGCGGGCGGCAGCGATCATGGCGCGGGCCTTGCGCGAGTCGCGATCCATGGCGGCGATGAGCTCGTCGAGGCCCGAGAACACTTCCTGGCCGCGAATATGTCCGATCAGGGCCACTGCCAGTGTCTGGCCATAGATGTCTTCGTCGAAATCGAACAGATGCGTCTCGAAGGGCGGAAGCTGGTTGTCGAACATGGGCTTGCCATAGGCGGCCACGCCGTCGAACAGCCGCTCGCCCAGCCGGGCCCGCACCGCATAGATACCCTGCGCCAGCTGGAAGCCGGTGGGCGTGACGGTATTGGCGGTGGGAAAGCCCAGCTCGCGGCCGCGCTGGTCGCCCTTGACCACGCAGCCATCGAAGAACCAATGGTAGCCCAGGAGCCGGTTGGCGGCGGTCACCGCGCCTTCGGACAAGGCGGCGCGGATGCGCGAGGAGGAAATGACCTCGTCGCCCTCGTCCATCAGATCGAGGGTTTCGACGGCAAAGCCAAGCCGTTCGCCGGCGGCACGCAGGAAGGCCGGCGTGCCACGGCGCTGGCGGCCGAAATGGAAGTCCGAGCCGACAATCACGCCCCGCACGCCCAATTGCTCGACCAGCATGGTCTCGACGAAGATTTCGGCCTCGTTCTGCGAGAAGGCGCGGTCGAATGGCAGGATGATGATGCCGTCGAGCCCCATGGCCTCGGCCAGGCGCGCCTTGGCATCGCCCTGGGTCAGCCGGAACATGAAGGGGGCCGGCGCGAAGACGTCTCGCGGATGCGGCTCGAAGGTCAGCATCAGCGCCGGGACGCCGGCGGCCGCGGCGCGATCACGCAGCGCCGCGATGATCGACTGATGGCCGCGATGCAGGCCGTCGAAATTGCCGATGGCGACATAAGCGCCGCGCAGCGCTGCGGGCAGATCGGCCAGGCTGGAAAGGCGGGTGAAGCCGGACAAGGAAACCTACCAGCTCAAGCGCGGCAGATAGCCGGAGACATGGGCCCGGCTGGGCTCGAGCAGGTCGGCGATGGCCTGCGGGTCGGGCTTGCCGAAGGCATCGAGTTCGGCGGCGTGGATGGAGCCGGTGATGAACAGCAGGTCGACGCCGAACTGGGCCGCTCCGGCCGCATCGGTGCGCACGCTGTCGCCAATGGCCAGGACGCGGGACTTGTCCAGCGCACGACCGGCGGCCTTTTCGGCCAGGGCGAAAGCCTGCTCGTAGATGGGCGGATAGGGCTTGCCGGCCATGTGCACCATGCCGCCCATAGCCGAATAAAGGTCCCCCAGCGCCCCGCCGCAATAGATGATCTTGTCGCCATGCTCGACGACACGGTCGGGATTGGCGCAGATCATGGGGAGCTTGCGGCTCAGCCAGAGCCGGGCGCGCTCGCGATACATTTCGGGGGTGTCGTCATCCGTATCGAGATCGGTCACGACGACGACCTCGGCCTCTTCGGGACCGGTGCGGCGCACATCGAGACCATCATAAAGAGCATCGTCCTCGGTGGGCGGACCCACATGATGGATGGCGCGGCCGCGATAGCGGGCGATCATGGCGCGGGTGGCATCGCCCGAGGAGACGATGGCGTCATAGGCGTCGCGCGGCACGCCGAGCCGGTCGAGCATGGCGATGATGGGCGCCGAGGGGCGCGGCGCATTGGTGATGAGCACCGCCCTGCCCCCGGCGCGGCGGAAGGCGCGCAGGGCCTCGACGGCCTCGGGAAAGGCCGAGACGCCATTGTGGATGACGCCCCAGACATCGCTCAGCACCGCGTCGTAGCGGCCCGCGAGCTCAGAGAGGCCGGAAATGGTGGGCAGGGGCGACGTCATGACTTGCCTTGGCATGGAATGGCGTTGGGGACGAAACAGCTTGGGGAGCTATGTGGCAGTTTGCGCCCGGGGATCAAGCAAAAAGCTGAGGTGACGCTTCGATGACGGGCGCAGACTCGCTTCGTTAACCACTCGATTCCTATGGTTCGGAAAGCCGTGGGCGCGGGCGGAGGAGCCGCAACCGGGGCAATTCATGTCCGGGCGCAATGCCACAAACAGGTGCAGACCTCCGATGTTCAGCCAAATGAAACTCTCGCTCCGCCTGCCGATCATGGTGGTCGGCATTGCCATGGCAACCGGCGCCAGCCTGGGACTTGCGGCCTATTTCAGCAGCGATGCGATCGTCACCAGCCAGGCCGAGCAGCGGCTCGATGCGGCGGCGGACAATGCCACGGCGGCGCTGGATGCCTATCTCAGCGAAGTGCGGCAGGACCTGACCCTGTTCGCCAATCGCAGCGATGTGGCGGCCGCGCTCTATTCGTTTGCCGGGGCGGTGCATTCGCTCAAGGGCCAGGGGGACCCCGCCACGCTGTTGCAGGACGCCTATGTGGCGAGCAATCCGCATCCGCATGGGGAACGCCTGCTGCTCGACACTTCGGAAAAGCTCTCGGTCTATGACCAGATCCACCGCAAGCAGCATGACGAGTTCCGCAGCCTGCTCGAAACGCGCGGCTATTACGATATTTTCCTGTTCGATCTCGACTTCAACAATGTCTATTCGGTGCAGAAGGAGGCCGATTTCGGCACCAGCTTTGCCGACGGTGGCGGGCCATGGGCCGGGAGCGACCTGGGCAAGGTGGTGCGGGCGGCCATGGCGGGCAATCCGGGCGATGTGTTCCTGACCGATTTCGCGCCCTATGGTCCGAGCGGCGCGCCGGCGAGCTTCATCGCCGCACCGGTCTATGACCAGGGATTGCAGGCGGGCGTGCTCGCCTACCAGATGCCGCTGGGCCGTATCAGCGAAGTGCTGAGCCGCACCAAGGGGCTGGGCGAGAGCGGCGATGTGTTCCTCGTCGGCCAGGACGGGCTGGTGCGCAATGATTCTCCCAAGACCGAGAATGACGACGCGCTTTCGACTTCGCTGGGCGGCGAGATCGTCACCAATGCGCTGGCCGGTACGGCGGGCCTGGGACCGGTGGACCATGATGGCGAACAGATGATCGGCAAGGCGATGCCGATCTCCTTCGGCGGGTCCGACTGGGCCGTGGTGGCCCTGGAAAACGCTTCGGACATCCTGGCGCCTTCGCACATGCTGCGGAACATTATGCTGGTGATCGGGGCGGCGTTGCTGGCCCTTTCGGCGCTGGGCAGCGTGCTGATCGCGCGGACCATCACCCGGCCGGTGGGACGGTTGACCGGGGCGATGACCGGCATCGCGGGCGACCAGCTGGACATGACAGTCCCGGGACTGGGCCGCGCCGACGAACTGGGGGCGATGGCCGAGGCGGTGGAAGTGTTCCGGCAGAACGGCTTGCGCATCGCCGAATTGCGCGCCGCCGAGGACAGCATGAATGCCGAACGCGCCCAGCAGGTGCGCATGGTCGAAGCGCTGCAGCAGGACATCGACCGCGTGGTGGGCGCGGCTATCGACGGCGACTTTTCGCTGCGGGCGGAAACCGATCTTTCCAACCCCGAACTCAAGCGCCTGGCCGAGAATGTCAATGAATTGCTGGCGACGGTGGAGCGCGGCATCGGGGAAACCGGCGAGGTACTCTCGGCGCTGGCCAAGGCCGATCTGTCGCAGCGCGTCAACGGCAGCTACAAGGGCGCCTTTGCGCGTCTCAAATCGGACACCAATGGCGTTGCCGAGCAGCTCGGGCAGGTCATCGTCCAGTTGCGCCAGACCTCCGGGGCGCTGAAGACAGCCACGGGCGAAATCCTGGCCGGGGCAAATGATCTTTCCGAGCGGACCACACGGCAGGCCGCCACGATCGAGGAGACTTCCGCGGCCATGGAACAATTGCGCAATGTGGTCAGCGAAAACGCCAGCCAGGCAGAGGATGCCAGCGGCAAGGCGCGCACCGTCTCGGCAGAAGCGGAAGCCAGCGGCGCGGTGATGAGCAAAGCCACGGAGGCCATGGAGCGCATCACCCAGTCTTCGGCCAAGATTTCCAACATTATCGGGCTGATCGACGACATCGCCTTCCAGACCAATCTGCTGGCGCTCAACGCTTCGGTGGAAGCGGCCCGTGCCGGTGAAGCGGGCAAGGGCTTTGCCGTGGTGGCGGTGGAAGTGCGGCGGCTGGCGCAGAGTGCGGCGCAGGCCTCGGCCGACGTCAAGGCCCTGGTGGAGCAGAGCGCCAGCGAGGTTGGCGGCGGCTCGAAGCTGGTCGCTGAGGCGGCCGAGCGGCTGCTGGCCGTGCAGGCCGGGATCAGCGCCAATGCCACGATGCTGACGGGCATGGCCCGCGCCAGCCGGGAACAGGCGGCCTCGATCGAGGAGGTCAACATGGCGGTGCGCCAGCTCGACGAGATGACCCAGCACAATGCAGCGCTGGTGGAAGAGACCAATGCCGCCATCGAGCAGACCGAAGCGCAGGCGGCCGAGCTGGACCGCGTGATCGGGACTTTCACCCTGACGGCCGCGGAGCCGGGCCAGGAAGCGGAGCAAACGGAGGCCGGCGCGCGCGGCCTGATCAATGGATTGAAAAAGCGGTTGGGTGGCGCTAGCCATCCTGACGCAGCCCGGGTCCAGGCCTAGAGCTCGGCGCGGCGCAATTGCGGGGTGACGGTACGGGTCGAATCCAGCGTCAGGTCGGAGCGCACCGGGCCGGGGGCGGCGATATAGTCGCCCTGCACCAGGAGGATGTCGCTGTCGAGCAGTTCGACGATCTGCCGCTCATTGGCGATGCCGGTGGCCAGAAGGGTCACTTCGAAGCGCGCCAGGTAGTTGGCGATATCCGTCATGTGAAAGTCGGTGAAGGCTTCGGGCGCGGCAATGAAGCGGCCGGCGTCGACGCGCAGCGAGCGGACGCCGAGGGCCGCCATATCCGCCACATCGACGCGGAGCGAGGTCATGCCGGCGATGGAGAAACCGGCGCCCTTGCGCACCATTTGCTCGACCACGGCCCGCTCATGCGTGGTCAGGGACTGCCAGTCGCTCTCGGAGACGAGGAAAGTCAGCGCCCCGGCAATGGCGCGGTTGGCATCGAGCGTCACCAGGAGCTGCTCGGCGGATGCCTCGTCGCCCAATGAGGCACGGGAGAGCGGGATGTGCATCATGGCCGGCTGGCCACCTGTGCGGGACCGCCGGGCGATGGCCACGGCTTCGACAAGGCCCGTCCCTTCGATGATGCGGATCACGTCCTTGCCGCCGCGACGCGGCATGAAATCGCGCGCTTCGGCCAGTTCGCCATCCTCGAGCATTAGCCGCGGCACCATATCATAGCCCACGGCCCGGCGTTGCGGGAGCTTGACGACGGGCTGCACGTGATGGACCAGGCGGCTCTCGTCGAGCGCCTGGCGCAGCATTTCGAGCGGAATGACCGGCTCGGTCTCAGGGACGATGACGGGAGTCGGCTGGGCCGGCGGAGGTGGTGGCGTGATCAGGCGCGCATCGGCCGGCTGCGACGCCGGCCGGGACGAGCCGGCCTTGGCCACCTTGTCCTCGACTTCGGCAACCGCTTCGGCGACCTGCCGGATGACCGTGCCCAAGACCGAAATATCGGCCTCGACGGTTTCGAGGCGCTGGCCAGGGTTGAGGTCGGCAATGGCGTTGATGCGCTGGCCCAGCACCGCGCCGGCCTGGGCGTCGGTGGCCAGGAGTCGGGAGAGATCCTCGATGGCACGCTCAAGCCGGTTTTCGGCGCGCTGGCGCAGCACGCGCTCCATGAGCACAACACAGGCACAGGCGAAGACCACGGCAACCAGAATCGCATTGGCCGGTGTGAAGGTCAGGCCAAAATAGGCCAATGCCCCCAGCCCGGCTGCGGAAAACGCGATCAACGAATACACAAGAGCCTGCACGGCGGACCTGAAACCCCTGTATTTGTGGCGCATGACTTGCCGGAACACCGGTGCCAGTGTTCCGGACCATGCGCCGGCGCCGGGATTCGACACATTTTTACTTAGCACCCCACCAGCAGCGGAAAAAGCGCCGCCGGGGCTCTGTCCCGCCCTATTTGGCGGGATCGGGCTCGAAGAGCTCCCAGGCGCGCGAAAAGTGCTGGCGGAACAGCAATAATTGCGCGGCGCCGAACACCACCGCAGAAGGCCCGGCGCGGCCGCGCGCCAGCCGGGGGCGATGCGCGAGCATGAGCGGCAGGCCTGCCAGATGGGCCTGGGTGCCATCGAGCAGTCGCTGCAGAATCGATTCGGGAAGATCGCCGTTGATGATGGCCAGGTCGATCTCGATCATTGCCGTGGTGGTGAGAATGGCCTGCGCCAGGGCGTGCCCGGCATCATCAAGCCAGCGCGACACATGCGGCTCGATCTGGTCCCAATCCCATTTGCGCGGCGAACCCTGCAGTGCCGGCCCACCGCCATCGAGCACGCGCAGTTTCAACGCATGGAGCGAGGCCATCAGGTGCAGATAGGCCGGCCGACCGCTCCGGTCGTGAACGATGATGGCCCCCAGATCGGCCGCATTGCCATAGGGCCCCTCGAGCAGGCTGCCGCCGGTGACGACGCCGCCGCTGACGAATGTGCCCACGAAGAAGCCCGCAATGCCACTCGGTCGCGGCGTGGGGTGGACGGTAATTTCCCGCCAGGCCGCCGCACTGCCATCGTTGACCCAAACGACCGGCAGGCCGGTGGTTTCAGCCATGCGGACACCGACGTCGATTTCGGCCCATTGCTCGCGAAGGCCAGCGGGCGTACCGAGCAGATCGAGCAGTGGCCCGAAATTGCCCGGGGAAGTGACGGCGATCCCCGAAAGGCGCTCGTGCTGGCCGTCGTTGAGGCCGGAGAGCAGAATTTCCACGTCCGACGCCACTTCGGCGAAGACGGTGCGCGGATCGGGATAGGGGTAGCTGCGCCTGACCGCAGCCACTGCCTGACCGGCAATATTCTGCAGGAGAACCTCGTAGTGCTGCCAGCCGATCTCGACGCCCAGTGAATACCCGCCCTGTGGATTGAGTCGATAGGGAGTCGCCGGCTGGCCGCGCCGGCCCCGCAGCACCTCACCCCGGATGATCAGGTCACGCGCCTCGAGATCGGCCAGGATGCGCGCGGTGGTCTGCGGCCCGAGGCCGGAGCGGCGCGCAATATCGGCATTGGAGACCCCGGGAATGCCGGCAATCAGAGACAGAACCGCGCGCTCATTGGCCAGGCGGACACCCGTCTGGGTGATGCCGCGCACAATTGGTTCAAAAACATCCTGACTGGATTCGTTTCGCATGGGCCAGAGATAAACGTTGTTTGGATGACGGGCGCAAGAACGGAATATTTACCCTAATTCGCAACAATTCGGAAAACGACAAGAACGTTCCGACTACGGACCAGACCAGGGTTTACTGCGCAATGATGATGACGAGCGGAAGCGACAACGCGCTCTGCGGCCGGCTCTTGCTGATCGACGCCGATGTTGCCTGTGCCCGCCAGACCGGCGAAGGCTTGGCAGGGGCACTGCTTGTGGCGCCCCGAGTGACCCAGGTCGCGACCGGCCGATCCGCCGTGGACATGCTGCGCAAGACGCGCTTCGACGTGATCATCGCCGACCTGGAAAGCCTGACGGACCTCGGACCGAGCATCGAGGACGCAATGAACCGGCTGGTGCGACTGGCCGAAGGCGCCCTTATCCTGGCCGTGGCCGGGAGCGGTTCGGTCAGCGCGGCGCTGGGCGCGATGCGTGCCGGCGCCCACGACTATGTCGCCAAGCCGGTCAGCGGCGCGACCCTGGCCGGACGGCTGGCGGAACTGGCGCAACGCCACGGGCGACCCCGCTCGCTGGGCGTCGAGGCCGGGCCCGAGCCGGTGGTTGCCGATTTTGCCGGATTTGTGGGCGCCTCGAGCGCCATGCAATTCCTCTATGAACAGATCGGGCGCGTTGCCGCTTCCTCGGCGCCGGTGTTCATCACCGGCGAGAGCGGTACGGGCAAGGACGTCTGCGCCGAGGCCTTGCACGCCAAGGGCCAACGCGCCGGAAACCGGTTTGTCGCCATCAATTGCGCCGCCATTCCCCGCGACCTGATGGAAAGCGAGCTGTTCGGCGTGGTGCGCGGCGCCTTTACGGGTGCCCATGAGGATCGCAAGGGCGCGGCGGAACTGGCCGATGGCGGCACGCTGTTTCTCGACGAAGTGGGCGAGATGGATCTCTCGCTGCAGTCGAAGCTGTTGCGGTTCCTGCAGACGGGTACGATCAGCCGGGTGGGCGAAACCGCCGCGCGCAAGGTGGATGTGCGCGTGATCTGCGCCACCAATCGCAACCCGATGCAGATGATCGCCGACCGGCAGTTCCGTGAGGACCTATTCTATCGCCTGCACGTGCTGCCCATCCACCTGCCGCCCCTGCGCCAGCGCCCCAGCGACATCATGGTGCTGACCCGCCACTTCCTCAGCCGCTATGCCCGCGAGGAGCACAAGAGCTTCACCGGCATTACCCAGGAGGCCGCGCAATTGCTGACGGCCGCTGATTGGCCCGGCAATGTGCGGCAATTGCAGAACCTGGTGCGGCGGCTGGTGGTGATGTTCGACGGTGGCGAGATCACTGCCGCCATGATCGGCGCCGCCGACATTGAATCCAAGGTCTCCGCCCCTGCCCCGGTCGAGGCGCCGCGTGCCGAGCGCCGCAGCATCCTGCCGATGTGGCAGCAGGAACAGCGCATCATCGAGGACGCGATCGCCACGTTTGGCGGCAATATCTCGATGGCCGCGGCGGCGCTGGAGATCAGTCCCTCGACGATCTATCGCAAGCGCCAGAGCTGGTCGGACATGGCCGCTACCGGCTAGGGCAATTCCCGTTCTGACTGAATCCGAACGGGAGCTCTATCTTTTTGTTTTGTCACGCTTTCGATTCTCGGGTCGGCGCCCGAGAAGCGAAAGTGGTGTCCACTTTTGCTGAAAGCGCTCTAGGACAGGGCCACGATCAGCGCCAGAGCACAGAGCACCGCAACAAGCGGCGTCATGGTGAGGCGTTCCGGCAGGCTGCGGGAGATGGCGTTCATCACGATACCCAGGGCCAGATAGGCGACGAGAGCCCAGGTGGCCGGACCGATCCAACCCGCATCCGGCCAGGGCGCAAGAAGCGCCGACCGCATCATCACGATGGCCGAGAACAGCCCATAGAGGACTATCGACAGCAGGCTGCCGATGCGCAGGCCGCGCGGCAGGACCTTGTGCTGTCCACCCCAGGCGAAATGGCCCAGCGGCGCACCCAGCGCCAAAGCAAGCTGGAACACGGCCAGGCCGGCCATGAGGACAGTGAAGATGATTGCGGCCGTGCCGGCCATGGCGCTCCTCCCCGGGACACAGGCCTCCACGGTGTCAGGACTTGCCCCAGCAGTGCAACCCGTGGCCGGGCCCGAGCATTGCGTTCTTTGCAAACAGGAGGTGATTTCAGATGCTTACGATGGCCCAAAGGCGCAGAAGAGCAAAACTGCTCAAGACAGGCGCCGCAGTGGCTCTGCTCGCGATTGTCCTGACCCCCAGACTGGACGATATCGATTTTCCGCAGCTCGGGTTCCCGTTGATCACCACGGCGGTGGCAGCGCCACTGGAGTAGCGCGTGGCGTATCGCGACACTAGGGCGTGTTGGCCTGGCGCGCCTTGGACCTGTCCAGCCCCAGCCAGTGCTCACGCAGGATGACGGCAATGCCGGATGCGACGATGATCAGCGCGCCGACCAGCATGGTTATGGTGGGCACATCGGCAAAGATCACGAAGCCGATGATGATGGTCAGGAGCAGCGAGGTGTATTCGAACGGGGCAATGACCGACATGTCGGCATGGCGGTAGCACGAAGTCAGCAGCAATTGCCCGAGACCGCCAAAAACGCCGGCACCGACCAGCAGCACCGCCTGCTCCGGTGTCGGCCAGACCCAGCCCAGGGGAATGGTGCAGAGGCTGATGACGCTGGCACTGATGAAGAAATAGGTGACGATGGTTTCGGTCCGCTCGGTCTGCACCAGGGTGCGGACCTGCAGCATGGCAAAGGCGGACAGGATGGCGCCGCCAAAGGCAGCCAGCGCGCCCACGGCCTCCGCATCCCCCAGCACGGCACCGCCCGAGAGCACCGTCAGGCGCGGCCAGAGAATGACCATGACGCCCACCAGACCCACCAGGACGGTGGTCCAGCGGAACACATGCACCCGCTCATGCAGCAGCACGGCTGAGAGAATGACGATGATCAGCGGGGAGGCATAGCCGATGGCCGTTGCTTCGGGCAGCGGCAGGCGGGTCAGCGCGAAAAAGCCCAGGCTCATCGAGGTGACACCGATCAGGCCGCGCAGCACGTGCCCGAGCGGACGCGTGGTCTGGAAGGCGCTGGCAAGATTGCCCTTCCAGGCGAGGAAGCCCAGCACGGGCAGCATGGCGAAAAATGAGCGGAAGAACACCATCTGCCCGGAGGGCACGGTGTGGGTGGCCTTGAGCATGGTGGCCATGACCACAAAGCAGCAGACCGAGGCGACCTTGAGGGCAATGCCGCGCAGCGGGTCACCCGTCGCAGCCTTGGCGGAAGCGCGGGCAGGCTCTGCGGGGGACGCGGTCACGACAGTCCTGTCCGGGGCCTATTTGCCCGCAGCTTCCAGCTTTTCCTTGGCGATGCGGGCCGTGGCGAAGGCCTTGTGCTCGGGGCCGACGGCACTGCCGGACTTGACGACCTTGCCCGAGGCGTCCTGCACCTCCCAATGCCAGTTGGTATTGGCGCCGACGCCGCCGGCGCGGCGCAGTTTGATCTGAAAAGAAGACTGTTCGCTCATAAGGCTGCTTATGGCCCAGTCTTGGAGCGGGGGGAAGAGGGAAACAGCGCCGCCGGGCGGGCGCGCCTAGACTTCTGACACCCGCACCGAAACCCGGTCACCCCCAAAGGTGAGCATGTCGCGGATCGGCGCATAGGCGCCGTCGGCATAGGGGTAGTACCAGGCTTCGTCCACACCGTCGGCAGTGAGGGTCTTGATGGTGTAGAAATGGGCGTCGCCGGGCCCATCCTCGTGCCGCTGGGTTTCGGAGGCTTCGAGAATCCCGGGATGGACGTCGTCCAGGGGCACGAAGACCAAGGGCGACCGGCCCTGGCGCTCAAGGCTGAGGGCATGGAGGGTGCTGGCGATCTCGGCATCATCGAAAATGATGTGGACGCGCCCCTCGACCGGCGTCACCCGCGCTTCCGCTTCCCTGCGCTCGTCCATTTCAATTTCTCCATGCGTTCGAAAACCGTCCCGTAGTAACGCACGAACAAAAACTTCGGTTCACGCGCCTTGACTCTTTGGAAGCCCGATCCCTATATCCCCAACAGCTTGTTAGCACTCACCCAAAGCGAGTGCTAACAAGCACAGAATCGCATTCAGAAATGATGCCAAGAGGAACAAATCATGGGCTTCCGTCCCCTGCATGACCGCGTGGTCGTCCGTCGCGTCGACAGTGAAGAAAAGACCAAAGGCGGGATCATCATCCCAGACACCGCCAAGGAAAAGCCCTCCGAGGGTGTGATCGTCTCCGTGGGCCCCGGCGCCCGCGACGAAAACGGCAAGATCAATGCGCTGGACGTCAAGGCCGGCGATCGCGTGCTCTTCGGCAAGTGGAGCGGCACCGAGGTCAAGCTCAATGGCGAAGACCTGATCATCATGAAGGAAAGCGACATCATGGGCGTGATCGAAGCGTAATCCGCTTCTCGCGCCTTTTTTGTCGTCCCCCCAACCAGATATTCTCAAGGAGCCATAAATGGCCGCCAAGGAAGTCAAATTCTCCACCGATGCCCGCGAAAAGATGCTGCGCGGCGTCAACATCCTCGCCAATGCGGTGAAGGTCACCCTCGGCCCCAAGGGCCGCAACGTCGTGATCGAAAAGTCGTTCGGTGCCCCGCGCATCACCAAGGACGGCGTGTCGGTCGCCAAGGAAATCGAGCTCGAAGACAAGTTCGAGAACCTGGGCGCGCAGCTGCTGCGTTCGGTCGCTTCCAAGACCAACGACATTGCCGGTGACGGCACCACCACCGCGACCGTTCTGGGTCAGGCCATTGTCGTCGAAGGCGTCAAGGCCGTCGCCGCCGGCTTCAACCCGATGGACCTCAAGCGCGGCATCGACCTGGCCGTTGCCGACGTGATCGAGAGCCTCAAGGGCTCGTCCAAGAAGATCACCTCGTCGTCCGAAGTTGCCCAGGTCGGCACCATTTCGGCCAATGGCGAATCGTCCATCGGCGACATGATCGCCGAGGCCATGCAGAAGGTCGGCAACGAGGGTGTCATCACCGTCGAGGAAGCCAAGACCGCCGAGACTGAACTCGATGTCGTCGAAGGCATGCAGTTCGACCGCGGCTATCTCTCGCCCTATTTCGTGACCAATGCTGAAAAGATGACGGCGACCCTCGAGGACCCGTACATCCTGCTGCACGAAAAGAAGCTTTCCAACCTGCAGGCGATCCTGCCGATCCTGGAAGCTGTCGTTCAGTCCCAGCGTCCGCTGCTGATCATTGCCGAAGACGTCGATGGCGAGGCCCTGCCGACCCTGGTCGTCAACCGCCTGCGCGCCGGCCTCAAGGTCGCTGCCGTCAAGGCCCCGGGCTTTGGTGACCGCCGCAAGGCCATGCTGGAAGACATCGCTGTCCTCACCGGCGGCCAGGTGATCTCCGAAGATCTCGGTATCAAGCTCGAGAACGTGACCCTGGACATGCTCGGCACTGCCAAGCGCGTCGAGATCACCAAGGAAAACACCACGATCGTCGATGGCGCCGGCACCCAGGACGAGATCCAGGCCCGCGTCGGCCAGATCAAGGCCCAGATCGAAGAGACCTCTTCGGACTATGACCGCGAAAAGCTGCAGGAACGCCTGGCCAAGCTCGCCGGTGGTGTTGCCGTGATCCGCGTCGGTGGTTCGACTGAAGTGGAAGTCAAGGAACGCAAGGACCGCGTCGATGACGCGCTCAACGCGACCCGCGCTGCCGTTGAAGAAGGCATCGTGCCGGGTGGTGGCGTTGCCCTGCTCCGCGCTGCCTCCAACATCAAGGCCAAGGGCGCCAATGCCGACCAGGAAGCCGGTATCTCGATCGTCCGCCGCGCCCTGCAGGAGCCGCTGCGCTGCATCGCCAACAATGCTGGCGCTGAAGGCTCGGTCGTCGTGGGCAAGGTCCTCGAGAACTCCGCCATCTCGTTCGGCTACAATGCCGCGACCGGCGAATATGGCGATCTGGTTTCCCTGGGCGTCATCGACCCGGTGAAGGTGGTTCGTACCGCTCTCGAAGACGCCGCTTCGGTTGCTTCGCTGCTGATCACCACCGAGGCCACGATCGTCGAAGCCCCGAAGGCTGAGGCACCGGCAATGCCGGGCGGCGGCGGCATGGGCGGCATGGGCGGCATGGATTTCTAGTTCGCGAAAGCGAACCAGATCCTCCTTCGCTCACGGGCCATACGTGGTCGGCGAAAGGCCGACCACTCGCCCTCCGCGTGGGCGGCCGACGGCCGGGCGACCTTGTCGCCTGGAAGAAAGAGCTTCCAGGATCGTTTCTTCCCAGTCACGATCTTGGTGGAAAGCCCCGGTGGAAACACCGGGGCTTTTTCTTGCCCAGGGCGGTATGGTGCGCCCAGCAATCAGCGAGGACATGAGATGCGAACACCCCGACGCGGCAGTGCCCTGGATCAGGCGGAAGCTGCCTTCAAATCCGTAACAAGCAAGACCGAGGACAAACCGGCACGGACCACAACCCCGCCCGAGGGCAAGGAAATGGTGTCGCTGCGGCTCGACCGTGCCGTGCTGGAGCATTTCCAGGAAGACGGGCCCGGCTGGCAGGATCGGATCAATGCGGCGCTGCGCGTGGCCGCAGGACTGGACCCGGCCTGATCAGGGGAAGGCCAGGAGCTTGATCGCCAGGGCGATCGAGACGACGACCACAAGGGGGCGAATGACCCTGGCGCCATAGCGGATGCCGGTATGGGCTCCGACATAACCGCCAATGAGCTGGCCCAGCGCCATGACAATGGCGACCGGCCAGACAACGTGCCCCTGCGGGATGAAAATGGCCAGCGCCGCCAGGTTGGACGTGAAATTGAGCGCCTTGGTGCTGCCGGTGGCGCGCGTCAATCCGAGCCCGAACAACAGCACAAAGCCGATGGTGAAGAACGAGCCGGTGCCTGGCCCGAAGACCCCGTCGTAAAAGCCGATGGCAAAGCCCATGACCGGCACGAGGGGCCCGAAGGGCAGGCGGGCGGCCTTGTCGGCATCGGAGAGTTTGGGGGCGAAGAGGAAATAGAGCGCGATGGCGATCAGCGCCACGGGCACGGCGATATCGAGCAGGCTGGTATCGAGCTGGCTGACCGTGAGTGCCCCGAGAAAGCTGCCGGCAAAGGTCAAGGCAATCGCCGGGATGAGGCTGGGCAGGTTGACAAAACCGCGCCGCCAATAGGTCCAGACAGCCATGCCCGTGCCCACGACACTCTGCATCTTGTTGGTGGCGAGCGCTGCCACCGGTGGCAGGCCCGCCGAGAGCAGGGCCGGCACGGTGATCATGCCGCCCCCGCCGGCGATGGCATCGACAAAGCCAGCCAGCATGCCAACGCCCAGCAGGGCGAGAAGGAGGAGAGGGTCGAGCATTGTCGCGGAAGCCTTTGTGTGGCGCGCCGCCGGCCGGGGCTAAGCCCGGTCGGAGCGGCGGCGGAACTGGTCGTCGGGCGCGGGCTGATCGGCCAGGCGACGCTCATAGATGGGAATGTTGATCATGGAGGACATGAAGGCGCTCATCATCAGCTGGAAGCCGGTGACCAGGGCAGTCATGGCCAGGATCACCATGCGCAATGTTGCGCTCGAGGTGAGCGGGCCGAAATCGCGTCGCGCCCATTCCCAGAGCCCCCAGCCCATGGCGCCCATGCCGCCCAGCATGAGCAGGACCGCAAACAGAAGCAGGCGTTCGAGCGTCAGGCCTTCGAGCAGCCGGTCATAGACGCCAGAGCGCGGAATGAAGCCATAACGCGAGGCGAAGCGGCGGCCGATGATGGCGAAGGCGATGGACTGGGTGCCCATGATGACGCAGAGCGCCGCCACCAGCAGTGTGTGAACACCGAAGGTGACGCCACCGATCACCACCGGACCGCGCAGCAATTGCGCGCCGACGACAAGGCCGATCCAGAGCAGCGCAACGCCCGGATAGAGAAACAGCCAGCGCGGGGAAAACAGCAGCAGGAAGCGCAGATGCCGCCAGCCATCGCGGAAGGAACGCAGATGCGGCCGGCGCGAGCGGCCATCGGGCTTGAGCGTGGTGGGGACCTCGCGCACGTCTAGCTGGCTCAGGGTGGCCTTGACCACCATTTCCGAGGCGAACTCCATGCCGGTGGTCCGCAGGTTGAGATTGCTGATGGCGTCGCGCGAAAAACCGCGCAACCCGCAATGGAAATCGCGAATGGGCGTCCGGAAGAACAGGCGGCCCAGGAAACTCAGAACCGGGTTGCCGATATAGCGATGATGCCAGGGCATTGCGCCCGGTGCGATGCCGCCGGCAAAGCGGTTGCCCATGACCAGATCGGCACCATCGCGCAACTGGGCCATATAGGCATCGAGATTGGCAAAGTCGTAGCTGTCATCGGCATCGCCCATGATGACGAAGCGCCCGCGCGCCTGTGCAATGCCTGTGCCAAGGGCGGCGCCATAGCCGCGCTGGTCGGCACTGACCACCCTGGCCCCCAGGGATTCGGCGATGGCCTGGGACCCATCGGTCGAGCCATTGTCGGAAATCAGCACTTCGCCGGCAATGCCGCTGCGCTTGAGAAAGCTCTGGGCCTTCTCGACGCAGGTCGCCAGCGTCTCTGCCTCGTTGAGGCAGGGCATGAGAATGGTCAGTTCAAGGTCTTCGGCCACGACGCCCCTCGCCGGACAATTTGGTCCTTGTGCCGTGATTTGGGCAGGCGAGGCAATGGCCCGTCAGGGCGCACCGGCCTTGCCATCGCCCTCACCTTCATCGCCACCGGGAGCAGCATCTCCCTGGGGAGCCTTTTCATCCTCCGCGGGGCGCGCAGGTGGCTGGCGCAGGCCGGCATAGACGATGGCGCCGGTGCCCAGAAGCACGAAGAGCAGCACGAAAGCCAGTTCCATGGTCTAGCGCCCCAGCAGGGCCAGGAGATCGTCCAGCACGGCCTGGCGCGGGGCAGTCCAATCGGCGGTTTTCGAAACGATCAGATTGGCTTCGCTCCGGAGCATGACGCCATCCTCGAGCACGCGCAGGCCATTGGCTGCAAGGGTCGAGCCGGTCGAGGTGATGTCGACCACGATATCGGCGACGCCGGAGGCCGGCGCGGCTTCGGTGGCGCCAAGGCTCTCCACGATCCGGTATTCGGCAATGCCCGCCTGAGCGAAATGCTGGCGGGTGATGGTGATGTATTTGGTGGCGATGCGCAGCCAGCGGCCATGGCGGGAGCGGAAGTCGGAGGCGACATCGGCCAGGTCGTGCATATGGGTGACGTCGATCCAGGCCTCGGGCACGGCGATGACCACATCGGCATGACCGAAGCCGAGATCGCGAGCGAACTCGACCGCTTGCGGGCCGGTTTCGCTGGTCTCGTGGATCAGGTCACGCCCGGTGACGCCGAGATCGATGGTGCCGCGGATCAGTTCGCGGGCAATTTCCGAGGCCGGGAAGAAGCGCACCGTCACGTCGGGCAGGCCTTCGATGGCCCCGAGATAGGAACGCGCGCCGCCCGGACGGGTGATGGTCAGACCGCGATGGGCAAACCAGTCGCGGGTGAGTTCTTCAAGGCGGCCCTTGGAGGGTACGGCGAGGGTGATGGTCATGGTGCTGGCCTCTGAAGAGACACCGCCGAGCGTACCGAACCCCCACCCTTGATCCCTCCCCACAGGGGGGAGGGAGACGATGAACACAGCCATCTCGGTCTTGCGCCTCCCTCCCCTTGATGGGGAGGGAATGAGGGTGGGGTGCCCCATGCGGACTGGGCAGAGTGAATCATCATTTCGGCCACTCGGCTTCGAGGCGCTCGACCCAGAGGGCGCAGCCGGAGGCGGCGATGGGGGCGGTGGCGCCGAGGCGTTCGAGCAGGCGATCATATTGCCCGCCGGATACAAGGACCGTGCCGCCCTGCCCGCGCATCTCGAAGACGATGCCGGTATAATAGTCGAGCCGCGGGGAGAAACCGGCGTCGAAGGTCACGCGGGCCTCACCAAGGCCATCGAGATGGCGGCGGATGGCTCGCAGCGGCGGGCCGAGGAAGAGCCTGTGTCGTTCGGCCAGGGCCTCGAGCTGCCGCAAGGCGGCAAGCGCGTCGCCCTTGATGGCGAGATAATCGCGCAGGAGCTTGAGGGTCGCCGCGGGCACCTGAGCGGCGTCGAGGGCCTGCTGTTCGAGGTAGCGGTCAGCAATCTCGTCCGGCGAGCGGCCTTCCGACAGACTCAGGCCTGCCGAGACCATGCGGGCGGTCACGTCCTCGATCAGATCGGCGCGGGCAGGCTGTTCGCTGCGCAGGCCCTCCGGCGCCCGTTCGAGGCGGGTCAGCAGGCGATCCATGGCCTCGGGATGGCCGAAGCGGTGGCGGATGCGCGGGCGCCAGGCATCGGGCATGTCGGCCTGGGCCAACAAGGCCTCGAACAGGCCGACGCCGCCGAGCTTGACCTGCGGGGTGATGCCATAGAGCGAAAGTGCAGCGCGGGCGAAGGTCAGCACCTGATCGAGCGCGATATCGCCATCGGGCTGGGCCAGGAGTTCGATACCGGCCTGATCGAATTCGGCCGGGCCAGAGCTGCGCTGGCGGAAGATGGGGCCGAGATAGGAAAAGGCCGCCGGCTCCCCTGCGCCTTGGGCGATGTAATCGGCGACGATGGGCAGGGTGAAATCGGGCCTGAGGCAGTATTCCGCGCCGGTGAGATCGGTGGTGAGCAGGAGGCGTCGGCCGAATTCTTCGCCGGCGAGGTCGAAATAGGGATCGGCCTTGAGGAGCAGCGGCGGCGTGGCACGGCAGCCGCCCTGGGCCTCGACGAGGGATTCAAGCTGGGCGCGGCGATAGGCGGCGTTGGTCATGGGAGGGTCTCACTCGCGCTCGCGTATGCACAGACGCCGACACCCCCACCCTGCTTCGCGACGGACTTGGCAAACGCCAAGCCCTGCTCAGCGTCCCTCCCCACAAGGGGGAGGGAGCCGAAGGAACCGAAAGGCCGCAACCTGCGCCTCCCTCCCCCGTGTGGGGAGGGATTGAGGGTGGGGGTCCTTCTCATTGAAACCTTCGCCCCCAGCATCATCAACCCTGCTCGCTCAGCAGTTTCTGGACGGCCGAGACCAGATCTTCGCGCCTGATTTCGAACTGGCCGGGGCGGGCGGCTTTCCATTCGGCATTGTCGGTGATGGCCTGGGCCGCCTGTTTGCCGGCGATCAGGTCCTTGACCTGCAAGATGCCCTGCTCGCGCTCCTGGCTGCCCTCGATGATGACGATGGGCGAATTGCGCTTGTCGGCATAGGCGACCTGCTTGCCGAAATTCTTGGTGGAGCCGAGGAACATCTCGGCGCGAATGCCGGCCTGCCGGAGTTCGGCGACCATGGCCTGGTAACGGGCGGTCTGGTCCTTGTCCATGACGAGGACGACCACGGGGCCCGCCGGCTCGGTGGCGCCGAGATTGCCGGTGAGCTTCAAGGCATTGGCGAGGCGCGAGACGCCGATGGAAAAGCCGGTGGCGGGCACGGGCTCGCGGCGGAAACGGGAGACGAGGCCATCATAGCGGCCGCCGCCGCCGACAGAGCCGAAGACCACGTCCTGGCCCTTTTCGTTCTGCACCTTGAAGGTCAGTTCGATCTCGAAGACCGGGCCGGTGTAATATTCGAGGCCGCGGACGACGGAGGGGTCGAGGATGACGCGGCCGCCAAAGCCGGCAGCGCTGACAAGGCCGAAGATGGAGGCCAGCTCCTGCACCCCGGCAAGCCCGGTTTCGGAGCCGCCAATGAGGCCTGCGAGCGTGTTGATGGTGGCAATGACATGTTCATTGCTGCCCTTTTCGACACCCTCGGCCGGGATGCCGCTATCGACATAGGCCAGGATGGGTTCGATCTGGGCATCGGTGAGGCCGGCGCCCTTGGTGAAGTCACCGCTTTCATCCTTGCGGCCGGCGCCGAGCAGCAGGCGCACGCCTTCGGGGCCGAATTTGTCGAGCTTGTCGATGGCGCGGAGGACGGTGAGCTTCTGCTCGTCGGTGACGACGCCCGCCGTGGCGAGCACGCCGTCGAGCACCTTGCGGTTGTTGACGCGCACGACATATTGGCCGGCCAGGCCCAGCGCATCCATGACGTCGGCCATCATCATGCACATTTCCGCGTCGGCCTCGGGGCCGGGGGCGCCGACGGTGTCGGCGTCGAACTGCATGAACTGGCGGAAGCGGCCGGGGCCGGGCTTTTCATTGCGGAACACATAGCCCTGCCGATAGGAGCGGTAGGGCTTGGGCAAGGTCTCGAAATTCTCGGCGAAGAAGCGGGCCAGCGGCGCGGTGAGATCGTAGCGCAGGCTCATCCACTGCTCGTCATCGTCCTGCAGGGAGAAGACGCCGGCATTGGGCCGGTCGGTATCGGGCAGGAATTTGCCCAGGGTCTCGGTATATTCGAACAGCGGGGTTTCGACCGGGTCGAAGCCATAGCGCTCATACACGGCCTTGATCTTCTCGATCATGGCACCGACAGCGGCAATCTCGCCCGGCGTGCGATCTTCGAACCCGCGCGGCAGGCGGGGCGTGATGAGCTTGGTCTTTTCGGTCATTTTCGAGCCCTGGAAAGTCGGCCCGTTGTTAGACGATCAAGGCCGGGGAGACAATGGCGGGTTGGGCAGTGCCGCCCCGCCCTCTGTGGGGATCGTCCCCGGGCAAACCCGAGGACGATCTTGAATGCGACAGCCGGGGCGTCACGCCATTCGAGCATAGCTCTCATGGCCTTCTGGCTTGAACGGCTCCACTGGAGCCCTTCATCCGCTATGCGGATCGCCTTCGAAGGGGCGGACCCCGGCTGCCTTTCTCAGTCACGGGCCGCCCCGGTCCGGCGGGTGCAGCCGATAGGCATGCAGATCGATGCCGGTCCATTGGAAGGCGTCGTCTGCAGGGGGCAGGCCGACATCTTCCCGCAGATAATCGGGGACGGCCGAATAGCGCACGGGCCGCAGGGCCCACCAGGCGCGGATGGCGCTGGCGATGACCGGCACCAAGCCGCGATGGCGCACGGCATCGGCGATGGAGAATTCAAGACGCAGCACGATGCTGCGCCCATCAAGCACGTTGGAAGACATGAGCATATCCGGCAGACGGGTCTGCCGGCCTCTTGAGGTTGAGAGGGGGAGAAAGGCGGATTCCGGACGCAAGACGACCCGGTTTCAGCGTTTCAGTTCAGTTGGGGTGGGGTGTCCGCGGACCGCGAGGCGGTCGAGGAGCCATCAGGACGACGAGGTCAGGCTCGTGCGCAATGATGGAGAGTGGGCCCCGAGTGGCGGGTGGTCATGAATTTCATAGAACGCCTCCCTCGGTTGGCTTTGCGGACCCAGGCTCGATAACTCACGGATTCGTGAGCCGCAAGCCCAAGATGTGGCAGCATGTCGCAGTGCAGGTCGTGTGTGGCAATTGCGCCACGGTTTGCGCAAGGCTCGCCGCATGCATGCAGTAAATGTCCGGATTGACAGGCGGGCATTGGCTGCTATCCACGGCGCGTATTCACTTTCCTGACCAGTCTATCGCTGCCTGACGCCCTTGACCGGCGCGCCGGTGCAGAGCTTGGAGACCGTGCGGCATGATCATTCCGGGGCAGCTCAGGGCACTCGTCGTGGATGACAATACCTATGCCCGGGCCATCTGCATGATGGGGCTCAAGAAGCTGGGAATCGGCGCGGTCGAGGAGGCCGATGGCGGCGGCGAGGCCATCCTCAAGCTGATGAGTTCGCCCTTCCACCTGGTGCTGATGGACTGGTACATGCCCGATATCAACGGCGCCGGCATCATGCAGGTGCTGCGCGACCCCCGCTTCGGCGGACCGGCCAAAACACCGGTGATCATGATGACGGCCTATCCCTCCCAGGACAATCTGGAGCGGGCGCGGCAATTGGGCGTCAATGAAATCCTGCCCAAGCCCTTTACCACCGAACAGCTCGGCATGGCGCTGGGGCGCGTGCTGGCGACCACTGCGCCGGTCGACGACGCAGTGTTTCTCTAGGGCCTGTCTCTCGCGCCCCCGAAGGCGGCCGGCAATGGCCCGTTAACCTTGCCCGTGGGGCCGCCATTAACCACGCGGCTTGACCTCTCTTTTGTGCTTCTGCCGGACAATGGGGCAAAGGCATTTTGGGGATGCAGGCCATGAAACTTCGATTTTCGCGCATGCTGGCGGCGGTGCTGACGGTGGCGTCGCTGGTTCCGGCGACCCTGCCGGTGCAAGCTGAAAGCTTCCGCCCGGGCTGGCGTTTCGCGCCGCCACCGGGGGTCACGATCACCGAGAGCCGGCCGCGCCATGCGCTGGCGCTGCAAGCCAATCCCTATGTGTCACCGACCTATCTCAGGCAGGTGGTGCCCTATGCCACGAGCGAGCACAGCGGCACGATCGTGGTCGATACGAGACAGCACTTCCTCTATTTCGTGCTCGGTGGCGGACGCGCCCTGCGCTACGGCATCGGGGTGGCGCGCGACGGCTTTGAATGGAGCGGCACGCATCGCATAAAGCGCAAGGCGGAATGGCCGAGCTGGACCCCGCCCGCCGAGATGCGCAAGCGCCAGCCCGGGCTGCCGCTGCGCATGGAGGGTGGGCCGGACAATCCGCTTGGCGCACGGGCTCTCTATATCGGCTCGACGCTCTATCGCATTCACGGCACGACCGAACCCTGGACCATCGGGCAGAACGTCTCGTCGGGCTGCATCCGCATGACCAATGCGGACGTGATCGACCTGTATGAAAGGGTTCAACTCAATTCGAAAGTGGTTGTGCTTTCCTAACCAGTTTGGGCGACAGTCCCCGCGCCCGGACGGGCTCAGCACAGGCCAGGTTCCACAGATGACCCAGTTCGCCTCGCTCCTGCGGCGGTTCAGCAAAGATGAAAGCGGCGTTTTCGCAGTGCTGTTCGGACTCATGGCGATCGTGCTGATCGCCTTGGGCGGGGCCACGGTCGACTATGTGTCGCTCGAACAGACGCGGCAAAGGGCACAGGTGGCGCTCGATGCCGCCGTGCTGGCCCTGCAGCCGGACATCTACACGCCGGGCATGACCGCCGAATCGATCCGCTCCCGTGCCGAGGAGATCGTGCTCGAGCGGATCGGCAGTACCAATGTCCTGGACGCGCGGGTCGATCAGGTCAGCATGGACACCGAGGCCGGCAGGCTGTTCCTGGGCGGCCAGATCACCTTACCGACAATGTTCGTCAGCCTGGTCGGGGTCACCCAGCTGCAGGGCAGTTTCAGTGCCGAGGCCGTGCGCGGCGCTGTGGACATCGAGGTCTCCGTGGCGCTCGACATCACCGGGTCGATGGGTGGGCAGCGGATCGTCGACCTCAGAGCCGCGCTCAACAACCTGATCGACACCATCGTGCAGGACACGCAGACACCCCGCTATTCCAAGATGGCGCTGGTGCCCTATTCGCAGGCCGTGAACGCGGGGACCTATGCAGACGCGCTGCGCGGGCCGATCCGCCAGCCCAAGGACATCAGCAATATTGCCTGGGCCACGGGCAGCACCAAATCGATTACCGGGGCGACCAGGGAAAACCCGGTCAAGATTACCACCTCGAACAATCATGGATTTTCCAATGGCGACTGGGTCTATATCTGGAACGTCAACGGCATGGGGCAGATCAACAACCGCGCCTTCCAGGTCACCGGCAAGACCAGCAACACGTTCAAGCTTTCGGGCGTAAACGGCTACTGGTACGACAATTACTGGAACGGTGGCTATGTGGTGAAATGCCTGGCAGCCAATTGCGGCGCGGTCGTCACGTCCAATAATCACGGATATTCGAACGGCGACACGATCTACCTGACCGATGTTTCCGGGCTGTGGGGCGTGAACAACAATGCCTATGAGGTATCCAGCGTCACGACCAATACCCTGGTACTGGCCGACATGAATGTGATCGGCAACGGCACCTATTCGAGCAATACCGGAAAGCTGCACTGCACCTGGCAGAATGCGACCGAAGGCTGCACCTATTACCGGTACCAGAACCCATGGGGCAGCTGGCGGACGTTCCCGATTACCAATTGCGTCACCGAGCGGAGCCCTCCGGTCGATGACCGGGCGCCCAGCACGACCTATCTGGGCCGCAACTATCCGCCTTCTGGCAATGGTTGCCCCAACCAGACGATCGTGCCCCTGACGGCGAACAAGACCGCGCTGCACGCCACGGCCAATGCGCTGAGCGCCGGCGGCTCCACATCGGGCAGCCTGGGGACGCTGATGTCGTGGTATATGCTGTCGCCCAACTTTGGCTATGTCTGGCCCGCAGGCAGCCAGCCGGCACCCTATGGGCAGGCCAATCTGCTCAAGGCCGCCATCATCATGACCGACGGTGACTATAATACGGTCCACTGCAATGGCGCGCTGGCTCAGAACTCCGGCTGGGGGTCGGGCAGCTCGAACGACTATATCAATTGCGATGCGCATAACGGCAATGCGGACACGCAGGCGCGCGCCTATTGCGACGCGATGAAGGCGACGGGCATTACGGTCTATACGGTGGGGTTCGGCATCACCCAGGGCAGCGCACAGGCCAACCTGCTGACCTATTGCGCGAGCAGTGCCAACAATGCCTTCCTGGCGGACAATGGCACGGCGCTGATCGCGGCCTTCGACCAGATCGCGCGCAACATCTCGTCGCTGCGCCTGACACAATAGGGAAGCCGGGGTGGGTGGTACCGCCTCTCCGGATTGAACGGAGGACCTCTAGATCCACAATCTAGCGCTCTAACCAACTGAGCTAAGGCGGCAGGACCCGCAACGGAGCATCGCCCAGGGGCGGCATCCGAAAGCGGGCGGAACATAGGTCGAGATGGGCGCCATGACAAGCACCGATTTTGTGCTGTGGACAGAGGGCGGTTTTGTCGCTGCAGCGGGCGGTTTTCAGGCCCGGGCGTGACCAATCCTTAGGAAAGGGCACTTAACCATTGGGCACAAAGCAGCCCTCTGCAGCGCTGCGCCGGGCTGGATTCGCCCGCCCCGGCACTATATTGAAGAATACTTAAGGAACCCCGCACATTGTGCCGATATGGCACAACCCAACGGGGTCGAGACCAGACAAAGGCAGTCCATGGATGACCGCTGGAACATTTTGCCCGATGCGCGCCGCGTGCTGCAGCATGACGATGACTCGCGCCCGGCATGGCTCTGGTCACAGGACGGGCAGGTTCTGATCTGGTCCAATCCGGCCGCCGCCCTGTTCGGCGCCAAGCTGAAGAAGAACGGCCTGAAGCGCGCGGCCCCGGCCGTGCCGATCAAAGGCCGGGTGGCCCGCATTATCCGGCTCGGTTCGCATGGGCGCAGCAGCCTGGCGCGCATCCAGTTCCTGGCCGGCGAAAAGCCGATTTCCGCCACTTGCGCGACGACGCCGCTTGTCTGGGAAGACGATGCGCCGGTGCTGCTGATCGTGGGCGTGGATGCCATCGACAGCGACATACTGGCGGCAGCGGCACCGGCCATGGAGACGGCGCCGGAGGCTATCGAAGCGCCCGACCTGGATCTGGACGCCGCGGAACCACCGCCGCCGGCAGGTGAAGCGCTGGTGGACAGCGCGATGGAGGAGCAGCCTGCGCCCCAGAGCGAGGCTGAACCGGAACCCGCAGCGATCGAGCCGATCGGGGCCGATGACGCCTATGCCCACGAATTGCAGAGCTGGCGCGATACGGACGCAGAGACGGCCTATACGCCTGCAGCAGAGCATGTGATCGATCCGTCGACCGATTCCCTCGATAGCTGGTCCGAGGCCCTCGGGGATGAGCCGGTGTCCCCGGAAGAAGCGGAAACAGAGGCCGCAACCGAGACCTCCCCTGCCCTGGACGCAACCGGCCCTGATGTCGGCGAAACGCCCGACGCGCCTTCGCAGGTTGGCGCGGACCAGCCGGACGTGTCGCGCCGGCTGAGCGATCTGGTGGAGCGGCTGGCAGCCGATGATGCGCTCTATGCGCCTTTGACCGAGGCCGATGATGTGCCGCCCGCCATGCCGGAGAGCGTCGAGCCACCGGTGGAGGACGACGAGACTGTCCAGGGGTTCACGGCGCAGTTCTTCAAGGTCACCGGCCGCGGCTTCGTGGCCCGGACCGCGGAGCCTGCCGAGGACCAGAGTGCGGAGACCGAGGCGGCCGCCGAACCGCAACCCGACCCGGACATGGTGGAGCGGGTGTCGCGCTACAATTTCGACGAGCTGTCGCGCATCCTGAACGACCGGGTGGGTGAGCGCGGACAGCAAGTGGTGCCGCAGCCGCAGGAGCCTGCTCCGCCCGCGCCCTCAACCGCGTCCGGTTCGGGAGCACTGATCAATCTGGGCGGGGAAACGCTGGTTTTGAACCGGCTGCCGCTCGGCATATTGGTGTTCCGCGACCAGCAGGTGCTGTTTGCCAATCGCGCCATTACCGAGATGGTGGGCTATGATTCGGTAGAGAGCCTGCGGCAGGCAGGGCTGGCGGCGATCTTTCCGGTGATGGGGCCGGATGGGCAGGAAGCGGGACCGGTCAACCACCTGGTGCAGCGCGACGGCACGCTGGTACCGGTCACGGCGCGGTTGCAGTCGATTTCCTGGCACGGCCGGCCGGCACTGATGCTGTCGGCGAGCACCACGGAGGTGCGCACCGGCCATGAGGACGCCGTCAAGGCGTTTGCCCAGACCTTTGCCGATGTGCGCGGCGACGGCTTCGTGGAAGCCAGTCGCAATGGCGTGGTGAGCGCTGCCAACGCGCCGGCAATCTCGTTGCTCTCGGGCGGCAAGCCGATGACCGGGCGCACGCTGGTGTCGCTGGTCGGCGAGGACGACGCCCTGGCCCTCAAGGCCTTTCTGGAACGACCCGCCCGCTTTGCCGAAACCGCCCGGCCCTGCCTGACGCTGCGCTCGGGCGACGGCAAGGCCGACCTGCTGCTGTTTGCGCTTGGGCAGGCCGGCATCGTGTCGGGCTATTTCGGGCTGGTCACGGCGCGGGAAACGACGCCGGCGCGGCTCAGCGCCCCCGTCGACATCGATCCGGCGCTGCTGGCGCGGATCAGCCGTGGCGTGCGGCGGCCGCTCAACACGGTGATCGGCTTTTCCGACCTCATTCGCTCCAAGGCCTTCGGCGCGCTGGATAACGAACGCTATGCCAGCTATGCGGACGACATTGCCCAGGCGGGCCAGGAAATCGCGGCGCTGGTGGATGAGCTCGACGATTACGCGCGTCTGCGCGATGGCCGCTACCTGCCGCAACGGGCGAGCCTGGATCTGACCGACCTGCTCGAGCAATGCGTGGTGCGCATTCGCGCCCAGGCCAATGGCGCCCGCGTGATCGTGCGCAACGCCATTTCCGAATTGCTGCCGCGGGTGACGGCCGACCGCGCCTCGCTGGCCCAGGCGGTACTGAACCTTCTGGCCAGCGCCATCGACCAGACGCCCATGGGCGGCGCGGTGGTGATTTCGGCGCAACGGCATGACGACGGATCAATCGCCATCCATGTACGCGACAGCTCCGCCCATGCGGTGGACATGGCCGAACGCTTCGTGGTGTTCCGTGATGGCGTCGGCCGCAATGGCCAGATGCTGGCGCCGGTGCGCTCGAGCGTGGGGCTGGCGCTGACGCGCTCGCTGCTGGCCGTCAACGCGGTGTCGCTGTCCGTCGATCCGGCAGGGGCCGAGGGCATGCTGTTCACGCTGCGCATTCCGGCCGACCTGGTCGATGACCAGCCCGCCGCCCAGGAAGCCGAATAGGCCGGTGCTGCAAGGGTGCAGCGACTCCTGTTAGACTGTGCGAGGCGCATTGGCGCCGATGGAGGAACCCCGAAGATGAGTCCACGCAAATCCATGGCCCTGGCCCTGGCCGCCCTGATGCTGTCCGCCGGCGCCGCCCTGGCCCAGCCCACGGAAATCCGCATCGGCGTGGCGCTGGAGCCACCGGCCCTGGACCCGACTGCCGGGGCCGCCGAGGCCATTGACGTGGTGGTCTACCAGAATGTGTTCGAGGGGTTGGTGCGCATTGACCAGACTGGCGCCGTGCAGCCCGGGCTGGCGGAGAGCTGGACCATTTCGGATGATGGGCTGACCTATACTTTCTCGCTGCATGACGGCGTGACCTTCCACGATGGCACGAGCTTTGATGCCGAGGACGTCAAGTTCACCTTCGAGCGCCTGCTGGCCGCGGACAGCGTCAACGCGCAGAAGGCGCTCTATGCGCCAATTTCCGAGGTATCGGCCATCGACCCGCTGACAGTGGCGTTTACCCTCTCGCGGCCGGACGGGCTGTTCCTGTTCAACCTCGGACGCGGCGATGCGGTGATCGTGGCGCCGGAGAGTGCGGCCAATAATGGCGCCGAGCCGATCGGCACGGGCCCATTTGCCTTTGTGCAGTGGGATCGCGGCAGCCGCGTGGTGCTAGAGCAGTACGGCCCCTATTGGGGCGACAAGCCGGCGCTGACCAAAGCCACCTATCTCTTCATTTCCGACACATCGACCATGACCAATGCGCTGCTGGCCGGCGATGTGGACGGCACCAACAATTTCGCCCCCGAGGCCCTGGCGGTGTTCGA
This sequence comes from Devosia salina, assembly GCF_019504385.1. Classification (NCBI taxonomy): domain Bacteria; kingdom Pseudomonadati; phylum Pseudomonadota; class Alphaproteobacteria; order Hyphomicrobiales; family Devosiaceae; genus Devosia; species Devosia salina. Next base: position 518,090 of record NZ_CP080590.1, on the reverse strand, counting down.
GGGCAATCCGCAGTTCAAGGTGCTGGTGGGCTCGACCGAGGGCGAGACGATCCTGGCCACCAATAACAGGAAGGCTCCCTTCGACGATCTCAAGGTGCGCCAGGCCATGGCCCATGCGCTGGACCGGCAGGAGATCATCGATGGCGCGACCTATGGCTATGGCGTGCCGATCGGCACTCATTTTGCACCGCACCATCCCTATTACCTGGACCTGACGGGCACCTATCCGCATGACCCCCACAAGGCCAGGGTATTGCTGAAGGAAGCGGGATATCCCGACGGGTTTTCGGCGACGCTGAAGCTGCCGCCGGTGGCCTATGCACGCCTTTCGGGCCAAATCATTGCCAGCGAGTTCGCCAAGGTCGGCATCAAGCTCGAGCTCATCAACATGGAATGGGCGCAATGGCTGGAAGATGTGTTTGCCAACAAGGACTTCGACCTGACCATCATCAGCCATGTCGAGCCGTTCGATATTGGCATCTATGCCAACCCCGACTACTACTTCGGCTATGACAATCCCCAGGTCCAGTCGCTCAACGAGACGCTCAATGCCACCACGGACGAAGCGGAACGCAAGCGGCTGGCCCAGGAAATCCAGACCATCATCGCCCGGGACGCGGTCAACGGCTACCTGTTCGAACTGGCCCAGACCGGCGTGTGGAACGCCAAGCTCGAAGGGATGTGGCAGAACGCGCCAGTGGAAGGCGTGGTGCTGCGGGATATCCACTGGGTGGAGTGAGGACTCGTCCGTACTCGTCGGACCGTGGGCACATTCTTCGTTGCCCCACCCCACCCTCAATCCCTCCCCATCAAGGGGAGGGAGGCGAAAGGCCGAGAGGCCGGAGTTCATCGTCTCCCTCCCCCTTGTGGGGAGGGACCAAGGGTGGGGGTATTTCCCGTGACCCTCCTCTTCCTTCGCCGTTTCGCCGGGTTTGCGGCGACGCTGTTTGTGGCGGCGCTGATCATCTTCCTGTTGCTCGACCTGCTGCCCGGGGACCCGGCGCGGTTCATCCTGGGCATCAATGCCACGCCGGAGGCGGTTGCGGCGCTGCGGGTGCAGATGGGGCTCGATGCGCCCGCCCATGAGCGGTTCCTGCGCTGGGTGTTCGGCATGCTGGGCGGGGATTTCGGCCTTTCCGCCACCCAGCGCCTGCCCGTGGCGGAACTGATTGCCGATCGCATGGCGGTGACATTGCCCCTGACGCTGGTCGCCATGGTGGTGTCGGTGGTGGTCGGGCTGCCGGTGGGTATCCTGGCGGCGATGCGGCGCGGCAGAGCCGCCGACACGGTGCTGATGGTGCTGGCGCAGACCGGCGTCGCCATTCCCAATTTCTGGTTCGGCATGCTGCTGACGCTGGTGTTCGCCGTGGGCCTGCGCTGGCTGCCGACAGGTGGCTTCGTGCCCTGGGCAGAGGACCCGGGGGCGGCGCTGCGGGGGTTGGTGCTGCCCGGACTGGCGCTGGCCCTGCCACAGGCCTCGATCCTGGCGCGGGTGATGCGCACCGCGCTGGTCGACGTGACGGGGCAGGACTTCATCCGCACCGCGCGCGCCAAGGGGCTAACCAGGGGTGAGGCGATCTGGCGCCATGGGGTGCGCAATGCCCTGTTGCCGGTCCTGACGATCCTGGGGCTGCAGTTCGCCTTTCTGGTGGCGGGCACCATCATCGTCGAGAACGTGTTCTACCTGCCGGGGCTCGGCCGGCTGATCTTCACCGCCATTTCCGAGCGCGACCTGGTGTTGGTGCGTGGCGCGACGATGGTGCTGGTGCTGATCACCACCGCCACAATGCTGGTGGTGGACCTTTGCTATGCGCTGGTCGATCCGCGCCTCAGGGGGCGAGGCGCATGAGCTGGCAGAGCCTTCGGCAGCATCCAAACCTCGCCATCGGCCTCGCCGCGGCCACGGTATTTGCCTTGATGGGCCTGGTCTCACTGTGGTGGACGCCCTACCCCATCGCCGACATCGCTATCGCCCGGCGCTTTCTTGGGCCCGGCCCGGAGCACTGGCTGGGAACCGACCATCTGGGTCGGGACATGCTGTCGCTGGTGATGAGCGGCACGCTGACCAGCTTCGTGGTGGCGGCGCTCGGTGTGCTGATCGGGGTGGGGATCGGCGTGCCGATGGGGCTGGCCGCTGTCGCCTGGGGTGGCGCAGTGGAGTGGCTGGTGCTGCGCATCTCGGACCTCACCTTTGCCTTTCCGGCCGTGATCGTGGCCATTCTGATTGCCGCCCTGGCGGGGCCGGGCGAAACCAATGCGATCATCGCCATCGGCGTCTTCAACGTGCCGGTATTTGCGCGGGTGGCGCGGGGTGGCGCGCTCTCCATCGCCACGCAGGACTTCGTCGCGGCGGCCCGGCTGGCAGGCCTGGGCAATGGCGCGATCGCCTTCAGGCACCTGCTGCCCAATATCATGAGCCTGCTCATCGTTCAGGGCACTATCCAGCTTTCATTGGGCATTCTGGCCGAGGCAGGCCTGAGCTATATCGGGCTCGGCACGCAACCGCCGGCGACCAGCCTGGGGCTGATGCTGCGGGATGCACAGAGCCTGTTTCTCATCCATCCCTGGCTAAGCGTGATGCCGGGACTGACGATCGTGCTGATCGTCATCGCGCTCAATGTGGCCGGAGACGGCCTGCGCGACGCCATGGACCCGCGCCTGCGCCATGAGGGGCTGAGCCATGGCGCTGGTTGATATCGACACTCTCAGCATCAGCTTTGCCGGGCGCCCGGCCGTATCGGGCCTGTCGCTCCAGATCGAGAAGGGCGAACGGTTCGGCATTATCGGAGAAAGCGGCTCGGGAAAGTCGCTGACGGCGCTGGCCATTGCGGGCTTGCTGCCGGAAGCGGCGGCAGTTTCGGGGGCGATTGCGTTCGATGGCGCCCCCCTGCCCGCCGATGAGCACGCCATGGCTCGATTGCGTGGCCGGCATATCGGCATGGTGTTCCAGGAGCCGATGAGTGCGCTCAACCCGCTGATGCGCATTGGCGAGCAGGTGGGCGAGGCCATCACGCTTTCCGACACCGGCGAACCCGTGGATAGCACTGTCGTCGCGCTGCTGCAGGAAGTGGGGCTGGAGCCGCACCATGCGCAGCGGTTCCCACACCAGCTTTCGGGCGGACAAAGACAGCGGGCCATGATTGCGATGGCGCTGGCAAGCCAGCCCGAACTGATGATTGCCGACGAGCCGACATCGGCTCTCGACGCCATTACCCAGCGCGTGGTGCTGGACCTGATCGCCGAGATCTGTACGCGACGACAGATGACCCTGCTGTTTATCAGCCATGACATCCGCGCGGTGGCGGCCCTGTGCTCGCGCATCGGGGTGATGCATGACGGGCAATTGGTGGAGGAAGGCGCGACCCAGAACCTGCTGAGTTCGCCCCGCGCCGCCTATACCCGCAAGCTGTTGGCCGCCAGCCAAATGGAGCGCCGACCAAGCCCGCCACACAAGGTCGGCGCCCCCCTGCTCAGAGTCGAGGGCGTCAGCCGTGACTATTCCCATGGCGGGTTCTGGCTGTGGCGGGGAGCCCCCCTGCGCGCCGTGGACAGGGTAAGCTTCGAGATCGATGCAGGCGAATGCGTGGCCCTGGTTGGCCCGTCCGGCTGCGGCAAGACCACGCTGGCGCGCATGATCGTGGGGCTCGACAGCGCCAGCGACGGGCGCATGGTGCTCGATGGCCAGCCCTATCGCGGGCGCGACCTGCCGCCCTTGCTGCGCGCCGGCCTGTCGCTGGTGTTCCAGGACCCGTTCAGCAGCTTCGACCCGCGCATGACCATCGGGGATTCACTGGGCGAGCCGCTGCATCTGCTAGGGGCGGATGCACGAGAGGGACGTGAGGCCAGGCTGCATGAGGCCATCAATTCGGTCGGGCTTGAGCCGGCAATGCTGCGGCGCCATCCGCACGAATTTTCCGGCGGACAGCGCCAGCGCCTGGCCATCGCCCGGGCGCTGGTGACCCGGCCGCAGCTATTGGTTCTCGACGAGCCGGTCTCGGCGCTGGATGTGTCGCTGCGCGGGGAAGTGCTGGCGCTGCTATCGGGCCTGCGCGCAGAGCATGGGCTGAGCTACCTCATCATCAGCCACGACCTCGACATGGTGGGGGCCATGGCCGACCGGGTGCTGGTGATGGAGCGCGGCCGGATCGTCGAGGAGGGCGCGCCCGAGCAGCTGTTCGCGCACCCGCAGCATCAACTGACAAAGGCTTTGATGGCCGCGCGGCTGCCCGACGTGGCCTAGTCAGCGGGAGTTGTGCAGCAGGCCCTGGAAGGCGCGGAAGCTGGACTTGGGCGTGCGCTGCTGGGTCTGGTAGTCGACATGCACGAGACCAAAGCGCTTGTTGTAGCCTTCGGCCCATTCGTAATTGTCGAGCAGCGACCAGGCGAAATAGCCCCGCATATCTGCACCGGCCTCGCGGGCCGCGAGCACGGCCTTGAGGTGATCCTCGTAATACTTCACGCGCCGCGGATCATTGTCGCCCTCGACCTCGGCCATGCCGTTCTCGGTGACGTAGATGGGCAGCTTCGTATAGTCGTTGGAGACGCGGACCAGGAGATCGGTGAGGCCCTGGGGATAGATTTCCCAGCCGATATCGGTCTTTTCGAGCGGCCCCTTGACCTGCTCGGCCTTCTGGCCGGGCCGGGAGGAGGCCTTGTAGAGGCCGCGGGTGTAGTAGTTGATCCCCAGCCAGTCGAGCGGGCGGGACACGACCGCCATGTCGTCCTGGTAGTTCGCCGGCAGATAGGGCGCGAGCCACTCGGTCATCTCGCGGGGATACTGGCCCTTGAAGACGCCATCGAGATACCAGCGGTTGAACACCGCATCGCCAAAATTACAGGCGTCCCGATCCGCCTGGCTGTCGCTGGCCGGCTCGGCCTTTTCGAGGTTGAGCACGATGCCGAGATTCTTCGCGCCATTGGCACGCAGAGCATCGATAGCGGTGCCATGGGCAAACAGCACGTGGTGCATGGCCCGGGCGGCAGCGCGCAGGTCGCGATAGCCGGGCGCATGAATGCCCAGATAGTGGCTGAGAAAGGCAACGCACCAGGGCTCGTTGATGGTGGCAGTGGCCTCAAGCCGATCGCCAAACCGGCTGGCGACGAGCGTCGCATAATCGGCGAACCAGCTGGCGATGTCGCGGTTCATCCAGCCGCCGCGATCCTGAAGGGTCGAGGGCAGGTCCCAGTGATAGAGGGTGGCATAGGGCTTGATGCCACGCTCGAGCATGCCGTCGATCAGGCGATCATAGAAGTCGATGCCGGCCTGGTTGATGGCACCGGTGCCCTCGGGGATGAGGCGGGGCCAGGCGAAGGAAAAGCGATAGGCGTCAAAGCCGCCATCGCGGATCAGGTCGAGATCCTGGGGCCAGAGCTCATAGTGATTGCAGGCATCGCGGCCCGTGTCACCATTGTGCACATTGCCGGGCGTGGCGGAAAACGTATCCCAGATGCATGAGCCGCGACCATCGCCCTGCCCGCCCTCGATCTGATAGGCGGCGGTGGCGACGCCAAAGGTGAAGTCGGACCCGAAGTCGCGGCGATCAAACGAGAACATATCCCCTCCAGACAGGCGTTCCGCCCTTGTGGGGAAGGCGGATAACATTGGCCCGGCAGTTTATGCAATCGATTTCAGCAATCGATATAAATGGTGTACGTGCCTCAGATCGATATGGGTGGCGTCAGGGAACGCGGGCGAGCAAGCGGCGCGCAATGGAACGGTAGGCTGCCGTTTCGGGTCCATTCGGCTCCACGGCGACCGGCGGCGCCCCTGCATCCGACCCTTCCCGGATCGACATGACCAGCGGGATCGGGCCAAGGAAGGGAATGTCGAGGCGTTCCGCCGCCTGTTCGGCGCCCCCGGTGCCGAAAATGTCGTAGCGGTGACCAGTATCGGGGGCGATGAAATAGCTCATGTTCTCGACAAGGCCGATAACCGGTACGGACATGCGGCGGAGCATGTCGATGGCCTTTTGCGCGTCGATCAGGGCCAGGTCCTGTGGGGTCGAGACGATGACGACGCCGTCGACCACGGTCTGCTGGAACAGGGCGATATGGATGTCACCGGTGCCGGGCGGCAGGTCGATGACGAGGACGTCGAGCCCACCCCAGTCGGTTTCGCGCAGCAGCTGACGCAGTCCAGAGGTGGCCATGGGGCCGCGCCAGACCACGGCTTGGCCGGGCACCAGCATAGAGCCTATGGACATGACCTTGAGGCCGAAGGCCTCGTGTGGCGTGAAAATGCCGTCGTCGCGAATGGCCGGCTTGCCTTCGATGCCGAGGAGCTTGGGCACCGAGGGGCCGTAGAGATCGGCGTCGAGCACACCGACCTTGAGACCTTCCGCGGCCAAAGCAAGGGCGATGTTGACGGCGGTGGTGGACTTGCCGACACCACCCTTGCCCGAGCCGACAGCGATAATGCGCTTGACGCCATCGACCCGCGTCTTGCCCTGCGGCTGGGGTGCACCATGGCCGAATTTGGGGGCATTGGACTTTTCCGCGGTCAGCGACACCATGACCTTGCGCGCGCCCCCCAGGGCCTGGGCGCGCTGCTGCGCCTGTTCGCGGGCCGGGCCGAAGGCGGCCTCCATGCCGGGGGCCACGGCAATGGCGAACGCGATGGCGCCGGGCGTGACGATGATGTCGGAGAGGCCGCCATAGCTGGCCAGGTCACCGCCGCCCGGGATTTCGACGTCGGCAAGGGCGTTCTTGATCTGGGCGGAAAGGTCGGTATCGGCCATGGCAAAGTCTCGAAAAAGCAAGACCTCACCCATGCGCTTGTCGATGGGCGAGGTCTTTGTTCCGCCTCAAGGTTCGACAAGCGCACCTTGAGGATTGCTGATAGGGGCGGACCCTAGAGGATCGACTGGCCGGTGGCCTTCCAGTCCTTGAGGAAGCCTTCGATGCCCTTGTCGGTCAGCGGGTGCAGGGCCAGCTTCTTGATGACGTCGGGCGGGATGGTGGCCACATCGGCACCGGCCAGCGCGGCCTGGGTGACGTGGTTGGCAGAGCGGATCGAAGCGGCCAGAATCTGGGTTTCGAACTGGTAGTTGTCGTAGATCTGGCGAATGTTCTCGATCAGCTCCATGCCATCGAGATTGATGTCATCGAGGCGGCCGATGAAGGGCGAGATATAGGTCGCGCCGGCCTTGGCCGCGAGCAGCGCCTGATTGGCCGAGAAGCAGAGCGTGACGTTGGTCTTGACGCCCTTGTCCTTGAAGTACTTGGTGGCCTTCAGGCCCGCCAGGGTCAGCGGCAGCTTGATCACCACGTTGGACGCAATCTTGGCAAGGGTCTCGCCCTCGGCCACCATGCCATCATATTCCAGGCTCGCCACTTCGGCGGAAACCGGGCCGGGCACGATGCCGCAGATTTCCTTGATGACTTCCTTGAAATCGCGACCGGACTTGGCAATCAGCGACGGGTTGGTGGTCACGCCATCGAGCAAACCGGTGTCGTGAAGCTCCTTGATGGCGGCGGTATCTGCAGTGTCGACGAAGAACTTCATCGTTCCCTCCTAAAACTCTAATTCTGTCTGGCGCTTACACCAGATGTAGACATGCCGGCGGGTCGCCGCAAGCCACGGGCTCAGCGAATGGCGGCCAAAACGGCATCAGCCAGATCGCCGACGCGATCTTCGGGAATGCCGGCGACATTGATGCGACTGTCCGAGGTCATATAGACCCCGTTTTTGGCCTTGAGATGATCCACCGCTTCGACGGGAAGGCCCAGCAGCGAGAACATGCCGCGGTGATCGGCGACGAAGTCAAAATCGCTTGAATTGGAGCGCTCGCGGATCGCGGCGGCCAGCTTCTGGCGCAGGGTGATCATGCGCTCGCGCATTCCGGAGAGTTCGCTTTCCCACTCGGCGCGCAATTCAGCATCCTCGAGAATGGTGCGGATGATCTCGGCGCCATGATCGGGCGGCTGCGAATAGGCCCCGCGGATGATGTTGAGGAGCTGGGAATTGGTGATTTCGGCTTCCTCAGCGTTGCGGGCGACGAGGATCGCAGCGCCTACGCGCTCGCGATAGAGGCCGAAATTCTTCGAGCCCGAGAAAGCGATCAGCGCTTCGGGGGCGGTGGCGAGGACCTTGCGGGTGCCGTAGGCATCAGCCGCGATGCCGTCGCCAAAGCCGAGATAGGCCAGGTCGATGAAGGGCAGCGCGCCGGTGCGCTTGAGGCTGGCGGCCACCTGGTCCCACTGGTCGTTGGTGAGGTTGGCGCCGGTGGGGTTGTGGCAGCAGCCATGCAGCAGCACGACATCCCCTGCCCCCAGCGTATCGAGCTTTGCCAGCATCTCGGCGAACCTCACGCCGCGGGTGGCCGGATCGAAATAGGGGTAGGTTGCGACCTTGAGGCCGGAATTGAGGGCGATCGGATTGTGGTTGGCCCAGGTCGGGTTCGACACATGGATCGTGGCACCGGGACGGGCGCGATTGATCAGCTGCATCAGCACCCAGAGCGAACCGGTGCCGCCCGGTGCCTGTGCGATGCGGACACGGGCGCGATCGACGCTGTCGCCCAGCACGAGATCCAGCACGGCCGCGCCAAAGCCCTTGTTGCCGGCAATGCCGAGATAGGTCTTGGTCTTTTCGTTCGAAAGGATGCGCTCCTCGGCCTTGCGGACCGAGCTCATGACCGGGGTCACGCCCTTCTCGTCCTTGTAGACCCCGACGCCGAGATCGATCTTGGTGGAGCGGGAGTCGGCGGCATACTCGCCCATCAGCGCCAGGATCTTGTCGCCGGGGGCCTTGGTGAGGGTTTCGAACATTTTGGACGGGTCCGTTGGAAAGGCGCGGCCTTTATAGGGCGGCAGGGGATTTTTGCAATTGAAAGTGAAGAGTGAGAGCCCTTCACCCGGCGCCAGGTGCCGACCCCCGGGTCAGGCCCGAGGGTCGGTCACGGTCAGCGTTTCAGGCCTGCTTTTTCCAGTTCGGCGGTCAATTGCGGCACGATTTCAAACAGGTCGCCAATCAGGGCGACGTCGGCGATCTTGACGATGGGGGCTTCGGCATCGGTGTTGATGGCGACGATCTTCTTGGCGCCCTGAATGCCGGCCAGGTGTTGCAACGCGCCGGAAATGCCGATGGCAATGTAGAGATCGGGGGCGATGATCTTGCCGGTCTGGCCGACCTGCCAGTCGTTCGGAGCGTAGCCGGCATCGACCGCCGCGCGGGTGGCACCGATGGCAGCGCCGAGGGACTTGCCGAGGGCTTCGATGAGCCGAAAACCTTCGGCCGAGCCGACCGAGACACCACCGCCGACAACGATCTGTGCCGTGGCGAGGTCGGGAATATCACTTTCGGTGCGGTGGGCGGCAATGAAGCGAGCGGCCGAGGCAATGGTCGCTTCGCGCGTTTCGATGGGTGCCGCATTGCCGCCGGCCGCCGGTCGGAAGGCCGAGGCGCGGAAGGTCAGCACGTGCCTGGCCTGGCCGTCGGTGACCGTTTCGAGCGCATTGCCGGCATAGATGGGCCGGGTGAAGCGGTTGGGGCCCTCGATGGCGACAATGTCGGTGACCGGCTGGATGTCGAGCCTGGCCGCGAGGCGCGGCATGACATCCTTGCCGGTGGTGGAGGCGGAAGCCACGAGGTAGTCATAGCCTGGGGCCAGACTTGCCAGCAGGTCCACCATTCCTTCAGCCAGGGCGGTCGCAGGGGCGAGGATCACCCGGGCAACGCCGGAAAGGCCGGAGGCGGACTCGGCGACAGCCTGGGGCCCAGAGACCAGCAGGTCGACGGGACCAAGCTGGGTGGCGGCTGCCACGATCCGCGCCGTGGCCGGCGAGAGAACCTCGCCATCGAGTTCGGCGAGCACCAGAACGCTCATCAGATCGCCTCCATCTCGTTGACGTCGGCGACGATGATGGCAGCCAGTTCCGAGACCGAGGCAACTGTCCTGCCGGCGACGCGCTCGGGGGGCGGCGAGACGTTTTCGACGACCAGGCGCGGGGCAAGGTCGATGCCGAGTTCGGCCGCGGGGCGCACCGCAAGCGGCTTGGACCGCGCCTTCATGACCATGGGCAGGGCGGCGTTGCGCGGGGTGTTGAGGCGAAGATCGGCGGTGATGATGGCGGGCAGCGGCAGGCCGATGGTTTCGCGGCCATAGTCGACTTCGCGGGTCACTTCGAGCTCGCTACCATTGAGCTTGATTTCGGAGGCGAAAGTGGCCTGCGGGCGATCGGTCAGGGCCGCCAGCATCTGGCCGACATGGTTGCTGTCGTCATCGACCGCCTGCTTGCCGAGCAGCACGAGGTCCGGCTGCTCTTCGTCCACGACCTTGGCCAGGAGCTTGGCGATGGCGAGGGTTTCGAGCGCCGCGTCGGTCTCGATCAGAATGCCACGATGCGCACCCATGGCAAGCGCGGTGAGGATGACATCGTTGCTGGCCTTGGGCCCGATGGACACGACCACGATTTCGTCGGCCTTGCCGGCTTCGGCCAGTTGCACGGCCGCCTCAACGGCATGCTTGCAGAACGGGTTCATGGACATGCGCACGCCATTGGTCTCGACGCCCGAGCCATCGGGACGCACCCGGATGCGGACATTGTGATCGACCACGCGCTTGACCGCGACGAGGATTTTCATAGCCAACCTTTTGGGCAAGACCCGGAACTTGCCGGCTTTCTGACAAAAAGCCCCCATGCGGGCAAGGCGCGGATGGGGAAATTCGGTTCGGTCTCGGGCGAAAGATTGGAAAGGGGTGCCCGCGCGCTGCCCAGCCGGGGGCGAGAGGCCCCCTGCCAGCCTGGTCTTTGCGCGCTCCCGCCGGCAGAGACCGCAGGGGCGCGGTTGCGGCCACATGCCGCCTGATCGCGCTGCGGTGTTGACGCCAAGTCCGCGGGCAGTGACATTGCCCCGTCCCAGTCTGCTTCGGAATTCTTATGCCTGTCCTTAACCGCATTGCCGAGTTTCAACCCGAGATTGCCGCCTGGCGCCGCGATCTTCATGCCCATCCGGAGGTGCTGTTCGACGTGCATCGGACGGCCGGGATCGTGGCGGACAAGCTCAGGGAATTCGGTTGCGACGAGGTGGTGACCGGGCTGGGCCGGACGGGGGTAGTGGCGATCATCAAGGGGCGCGGCGCCGGCAACAGGACCATTGGCCTGCGCGCCGACATGGACGCCCTGCCCATGACCGAAAAGACCGGCTTGCCGCATGCCTCGACCATGCCGGGCAAGATGCATGCCTGCGGCCATGACGGACACACCGCAATGCTGCTGGGGGCAGCGAAATACCTGGCCGAAACGCGCAATTTCGACGGGCGGGTGGCGCTGATCTTCCAGCCGGCCGAAGAGGGCGGCGGCGGCGGCAAGGTGATGATCGAGGACGGGCTGATCGAGAAATTCGACATTGCCGAGGTCTATGGCATGCATAATTGGCCCGGCATGCCGGTGGGCACGTTCGGCATTCGCGCCGGGGGCATCATGGCGGCCACGGACCGGTTCTATATCGACATTGTCGGCAAGGGCGGCCATGCGGCGCGGCCGCAGGTGACGATCGACCCGATCATCGTCGCCGCGCAGATGGTCACGGCACTGCAGACCATCGTGTCGCGCAATCTCGACCCGCTGGACAGCGCGGTGCTCAGCGTCACCATGGTGGAAGCGGGCGAGGCGGACAATGTCATTTCGCGCACTGCCAAGATCACGGGCACGGTGCGCACGCTCGATGGCGGGGTACAGGACTTCATCGAGGCGCGCCTCGATGAATTCGTGCCGCAATTTGCCCAGAGCTTCGGCGCCGAGGCCAGTGTACGCTATGCGCGTGGCTATCCGGTGACGGTCAATGCGCCCGAGCAGACAGAGTTCGCGGCCTCGGTGGCGCGGGACATCGTTGGGGCGGCCCAGGTCGATGACGACGCCGCCCCATCCATGGGGGGCGAGGATTTTTCCTTCATGCTCAATGAGCGGCCCGGGGCCTATATATTCCTCGGCAATGGCGACTCGACGGAGCTGCATACCGACACCTATGATTTCAATGACGAGGCCATTCCGGTGGGGGTGAGCTATTGGGTCAGGCTGGTGGAGAAGGCTTTGCCCCTCAGCTGAGACTCGTTCGCTGCCAAGGCCCCCTCACCCGGCCTTCGTCCGACCTCTCCCCCAAAGGGAGAGGTGCACCTGCGATGTTGATCCATCCGATCAACCTTTTGCCCCGGCGCCGGATCGGCTAAGGCTCAGGACATAATGCCTGCCTCGTTCATCTCTCGGTCCGACATAATTCCGGTCGTTCTCACCCTCGCCATCGCCGCTGCCGGTGGCGGCGCGGCCATGCTGCTCGGGCTACCGGCCGGATGGCTGATGGGCGGGGCGCTTGCGGTGACAATCGCGGCCATGCTGGGTGCGCCGATCCGGATGCCGGACGGGTTGCGCAATGTGGCCTTTGTGCTGATCGGCATGTCGATGGGCGCAACCGTGGCGCCCGACAGCCTGCAATTGCTGGGCAGCTGGCCGATTTCGCTGGCCGCCCTGGCGCTCGAACTGGTGATCATCGTTGCCTCGACCGGCTGGATGCTCACCCGTGTTTTCAAGCTCGACCCGGGGACGGCCTATCTCAGCTCGTTTCCTGGGCATCTCAGCTTCGTCATGGGTATTGCCGCAACCGGGGTGGGCAATGCGCGGCAGATCGTCATCATCCAGGTGATCCGCATCCTGATGCTGACCATCGCGGTGCCGATCGGTGCGGTATTCCTGCCCATCGACCACTTTGCGCCGCCGGTGCGGAGCGATTTCCTCGATCCAATGCAACTGGTGCTGCTGGCGGCAGGATGCGTCGCTGTCGGGCTGGCGTTCAATCGGCTCAAGGTGCCGGCGGGCATGGTGCTGGGCGCCATGGCCGCGGCAACCGCAGCCAAGCTGGGCGGGCTCTATACCGAGGCCATGCCCATCCCGCTGGTCGTCGGCACCTTCATCCTCACGGGCGCCCTGATCGGCTCGCGTTTCGTGGGCATCACGCGAACCGAATTCCTGTCGGCGGCCAAGGGCGGACTGATCGCCACGGCGATGACCGTCAGCATTGTTACGCTCGTGGCGCTGGGCGTGGCGCAACTGGTCGACATGCCCTTCGGCCAGATCTGGCTGGGCCTGTCGCCGGGAGCGCTCGAAGGCATGGGGGCACTGGGCATTGCGCTCGGCTATGACACGGCCTTCATCGCCGCGCACCACGTCATCCGCCTGTTGATGCTCAGTTTTGCCATTCCCGCCGTGGTGATGCTGGTGCGCTGGCAGGAGGCCAAGGCACAGCTCCGCCACAATCGCACGGCATGAAAAGGGACGAAGGAGAGCAGAAATGATGATCCGTGTGGCGACTTCCCTTTTGCTGACTTTGCTGCTGGCCGGGGCAGCCCAGGCATCGACGGCGGAATGCCTCGTGTCCAGGCCCAGCGTCAGCTTCTCGTTCGGAGTGACCGTCGGTGAGCCCTATACCGAGAGCGAGCAGAACGATTTCAACCTCATGCAACTACAGCGGCTGGGCGTGAACGCCACCCGCGCGGAAATGTGGGGCGGCTGTATCCGCGCCTTTGTGCGCAAGCCCGGCGGCGGGGAGGAAATGCAGTTCTTCCACCCCGACACTTTCGAGCGGGTTTTTCCGTAACCCAGATCAGGGCGATCTGAAGCTCACCTTGCCCTCACCGGCCGGGGCCGGAAGGATGGCGAAACCATTGGGCCCCAATTCGAGTGAAGACCCCGCGAGCGCCGCATTGTGGCTGACCGGTTCGAGTGCCAGTTCGACCTTGGAAAGCTTTACCACGCGCGGTTCAGGCGAGAGGTTGAAGACGCAGATGAGGTCCTTGTTGCCGGCAGAGCGACGATAGGCCAGGACCGGTTCGGCGCAGTTGAAGAAGGCAATGTCACCGGTAACCAGCGCCGGGTGGGTTTTGCGCCAGGCGAGAAACTTGCGGTAGAAATTGAGCGAGGAGTCCGGATCGGCGTTCTGCACATCGACGCTTAGGGCTGATTGCGCCGGCTTGACCGGAAGCCAGGGCTTGCCGGTGGTGAAGCCGGCATGGGGCAGGTCGTGCTGCCAGGGCATGGGGGTGCGGCAGCCATCGCGCCCCTTGTCGCCGGGCCAGAAGCGGATGCCGCGCGGATCGGTCAATTCCTCATAGAGGATATCGGCTTCGGGCAGGCCCAGCTCCTCCCCCTGGTAGAGCCCCGCCGAACCCTTGAGCGTGAGCACCAGGGCGGCGGCCTGCCGCGCCAGATCCGCCGGCGAGACGCTGTGCGGTGCCCAGCGGGTCACATGGCGGATAACGTCATGATTGGAAAAACTCCAGCAGGGCCAGCCGGTTTCGCCATCGGCAAAGAAGGCCTCGACCTTGGAGCGAAAGTGTTTCGCGGTGAACTTGGGCCCGAGGAAATCAAAGGAATAGCATTGGTGCAGCAGGTCCGTTCCGGAGGTGTATTGCCGCATCAGTTCGAGGCCGCGTTCGTCGTCGCCGACTTCGCCCACCGTGGTTGCACCAGGATATTTGTCGAGGAGCTTGCGGACCTTTTTCAGCCACGCGACATTCTCCGGCTGGCTCTTGGAGAATTTGTGGCTCTGCATGTCATAGGGGTTGGTCGCCGGCAGGCCCTTGAGCGATTTGAGCGGCGGATTGGAGCGCAGTTTCGCGTCGTGGAAGTAGTAATTGACCGTGTCGAGACGGAAGCCGTCCAACCCGCGATCGAGCCAGAAGCGCATGACATCAAGCACCGCCTCCTGCACGGCGGGATTATGGAAATTGAGGTCGGGCTGCGAGGTCAAAAAGTTGTGCAGGTAATATTGCTTGCGCGCCGTATGCCATTCCCAGGCCGAGCCACCGAAAACCGAGAGCCAGTTGTTCGGGGGCGACCCGTCGGGCTTCGCGTCGGCCCAGACATACCAGTCGGCCTTGGCATTATCGCGGGAGAAACAGGATTCGCGGAACCAGGGATGCTGGTCCGAAGTGTGGCTGACCACCTGATCCATGATGACCTTGAGACCGAGGGCATGGGCCCGCTCGATCAGGAGATCGAAATCCTGCAGCGAGCCGAAGAGCGGATCGACGGCCATGTAGTCCGAGACGTCGTAACCCATGTCGGCCTGGGGGGACTTGGTGAGCGGGGACAGCCAGATGCAGTCGACGCCGAGGCTGGCGATATGATCGAGCCGGTCGATGATGCCGGGCAGATCGCCCACGCCGTCTCCGGTGCTGTCCTGAAACGAGCGGGGATAGACCTGATAGATCACTCCGCCGCGCCACCACTCAGTCATCTATCTTGCTCCCCTGGGCCGAACTGCCCGGACTTGAATCGCAGCAAAGGCTATAGGGTTCCGAGCGCGCTGTTAATCGGGCAGCATGCAGGTCCGCCGTGCGTGGTGAGAGTATGACGATTTCGACCGGATTGCTGGCAGATCATGAACACATGGTCGACGCGTTGAGCGGGCTGATGGAACGCGAATGGCCCGGGTGGTACCGGGCCGGCGGGGCCTCGGCCCGGATGGACCTTCGCGAACGACTGAGGCGCGATTGCCTGCCGCTGGGCATTGTGGCCGTGCTCGATGGACAGGTGGCCGGCTGTTGCGCCCTGACCGCGACCAGTGGCGGGCTGCCCAATTTGCGCATGCCCTGGGTCGGGGGACTGCTTGTCGACCCGGCCTATCGGCGGCGTGGCGTGGGAGCGGCGCTGCTCGAACGCGCAAGAACAGAAGCGCGCCGCTTGGGGCATGACCAATTGTACGCACTGACAGCCACGGCCGATGCATTGTTTTCGCATGGGGGATGGCGACGGGATGAGACCATCAGTCTCGATGACACGCCGCATGCGATCTACACTATCGTCACTTCGTGATGTCGAACGGTCTGCCCTTTGCTCGTCACCGTGAAAAGGAGACCCACATGGCCCATATCCTGCGCGCTGCCGACCGGCCGCCATCAAGTAGCCGGACAATCCGTTTCGAGGGCGAGGCCTATGGCACGCCGATCTCGTTCTTTGCCGTGGACAATGAACCTGGACAGGGGCCGGTGCTGCACACCCACCCCTATGCCGAAACCTGGGTGGTGCGGCGCGGCCGGGCCGAGGTGGTGATCGGGGATGAGCGTTTCGAGGTGGGACCGGGCGACATCGCCGTGGCGCCGGCCAATACCCCGCACAAGTTCACCAATCTCGGGCCGGATCGGCTGGACATCGTGTGCATCCATGCGGCGGGGGTGATGGAACAGGTCGATCTGGAGTGAGGGGCGCCGTGCTCGTCACTCCCCCACCCTGCTCGACTTTACGGACTTGGCAAACGCCAAGTCCTATCTCGCTTCCCTCCCCGCAAGGGGGAGGGTGCCGCTGCGCGGTCACACCACTGCCGAGATCAGCGGCTCGCCGGCAAAGTGCTTTTCGAGATTGGCCACCAGCAGTGCGCCCATGGCGTCGCGGGTCTGGTGCGTGGCGCTGCCCTGGTGGGGGGAGAGGACGACATTGTCGAGGGTGAGGAGTTCGGCGGG
This sequence comes from Devosia salina, assembly GCF_019504385.1. Classification (NCBI taxonomy): domain Bacteria; kingdom Pseudomonadati; phylum Pseudomonadota; class Alphaproteobacteria; order Hyphomicrobiales; family Devosiaceae; genus Devosia; species Devosia salina. The sequence continues at coordinate 501,636 of NZ_CP080590.1, read as the reverse complement.
AACCTGGGGCTCCTTCTCGAAGACGTCGAGCGCGGCGCCGCCGAGGCCGCCATTGACGAGGAGTTCGACCATGGCGGGCTCATCGATCAGGGTGCCGCGGGCGACGTTGACGATGCGGCCTTCGGGGCCAAGGGCTTCGAGCACCTGCCGTGACACGATCTTCTCCGTGCCCTTGCCGCCCGGCGCTATGACGACGAGCCAATCGCTGTCGCGGGCCATGTCTTCCAGATTGTCATAATAGATGTAGGGCACGGAGGGCTGATGGTGGCGTCCGAAATAGACGACGCGCATCTTCATGGCCTGGGCGCGGGCGGCGATTTCCTTGCCGATGCGCCCCAGGCCCAGAATGCCGACGGTCTTGCCCGTCAGTTCGGAGAAGAGGCCGAAATTGGCACCGGGCCATTTGCCCTGGCGCACGAACTGGTCGGATTGCGGGATGCGACGGGCCAGGGAAATCATGAGGCCAATGGTCAGCTCGGCAACGGCGTCATTGAGCACGTCGGGGGTGTTGGTGACGCGGATATTGCGGGCCCTGGCGGCGGCGGTGTCGATATTGTCGTAGCCGACGCCGAAGCTGGCGATGATTTCGAGATTGGGCAGCTGGTCCATGAGATCGGCCTGAACGCCGGAACCGGCATGGGCGCGAATGCGAGCGCCGTTGGCGGCCAACCAGCCGGCCTTGTCGGCCTGCTCGTGCAGCTTGTGCACGGTGTAGCGGGCGGCGAGCGCCGCTTCGCAGGAGGCGAGGAGCGGATGGGTCTGGAGGATTTCGATGGTCATTAAATGGGTCCGAAACTAGTCGCTCTGGTGCGACACCGACACCCTACCCTGCGCGATTCAACGGACTTGGCAAACGCCAAGTCCTATCTCGCTTCCCTCCAGACAAGGGGGAGGGTGGGGCAGGAGCCGAGGCAATAAGGGAAGCAAACTCCGGGGCGAAGCTTAGCGAACGAGACGCGATGCGCAAGACTGACCTGCACGAAAAAGCGGCATGTCCGCACCTTGGGTGTCTGGACGGCAGGTTTCAAACGTGTAGCAATGGCAGGGCGATGGGAACGCCGTATCAGCTTGCGGAGTAGAATGGGCGAGAAAACGCCGTTTGACGAAATGTACAATCCGGACGGGTCGGTCCGCGAACCCTACCGCGCGCTTGCCGGATGGCTGGCCGAGCAGCCGGACAAGGCCCTGGCGCTGATGCAGACCGATGCGGAGGCGATCTTCCGCAAGCTGGGCATCACCTTTGCCGTCTATGGATCGGAAGAAGGCACCGAGAAGGTCATTCCCTTCGACGTCATTCCCCGCATCATCGCCGCCAATGAGTGGCGGCGGCTCTCCAAGGGGATCGAGCAGCGGGTCAAGGCGCTCAATGCCTTCCTCTATGACATCTACCACCGCCAGGAGATCCTCAAGGCCGGACGGGTGCCGGAAAAGCTCATTCTCAACAATGAAGCTTTCTGCCCGCAGATGATGGGACTGGACCCCGCCAAGGGCGTCTATGCCCATATCATCGGCGTCGACATCGTGCGGGTCGGCCCCGACGACTTCTATGTGCTGGAAGACAATCTGCGCACGCCATCGGGGGTCAGCTATATGCTGGAGGACCGCGAGGCGATGATGATCCTGGCGCCGGACCTGTTCCACCGCTCCAAGGTCGCGCCGGTCGAGACCTATCCGGAGAATTTGCGACGGACGCTGGAAAGCGTGGCGCCCGACGGGTTCAAGGGCAGTAGTCCAAATATCGCCGTGCTGACGCCGGGCATCTACAATTCGGCCTATTTCGAGCATTCATTCCTGGCCGACCAGATGGGCGCCCAGCTCTGCGAGGGCCCGGACCTGTTTGTCGATGGCGGCAAGGTCTATATGCGCACCACCACCGGCCCCGAGCAGGTGGACGTGATCTATCGGCGCATCGACGACGATTATCTCGACCCCCTGACCTTCCGGCCCGATTCCATGCTGGGCGTGCCGGGGCTGTTCGATGCCTATCGCGCGGGCAATGTGACCCTGGTCAACGCGCCGGGGACCGGCATTGCCGACGACAAGGCGGTCTATACCTATGTGCCGGACATCATCGAGTTCTATCTTGGGGAAAAGGCACTGCTGCAGAACGTGCCCACCTATAATTGCACCGATGAGGACCAGCGGGCCTGGGTGCTGGAAAACATCGCCGACCTGGTGGTCAAGGAGGTTCACGGCTCGGGCGGCTACGGCATGATGGTGGGGCCGACGGCCACCAAGGCCATGCATGCAGAATTCCGAAAGAAGATCGAGGCGCGGCCGGACAATTATATCGTGCAGCCAACGCTCGACCTGTCGACATGCCCCACGCATATCAGTGGCGATGTGGCGCCACGCCATGTGGACCTCAGGCCCTATGTGCTGGTGGGCGACGAGGTGCGGATCACCCCCGGAGGCCTTACGCGCGTGGCGCTGAAGAAGGGTTCGCTGGTGGTGAACTCGTCCCAGGGCGGCGGGACAAAAGATACGTGGGTGCTGGAAGATTGAAGATGGATTTTCTTGCCACCCCCCCGCAATCCACACACGCTTCAACTGGCAAGATCCCGTCACGAGCCCCGGCCGCCCCCCTCCCCCTTGAGGGGAGGGCTGGGGTGAGGGTTCTGCAGGTGCAGCGCACCCACTCTTTCGGACGGATGCGCGGTGGGGCCCGAACCCCCACCCTCAATCCCTCCCCTCAAGGGGGAGGGAGGCGATGGCACCGATGCGCCGCCCTTCGTGAGGTGCGCCCATGAGAATGCTCGGACGCACCGCTGCCAATCTCTTCTGGCTTTCACGCTATGTGGAGCGCGCCGAGAACATGGCGCGCCTGCTCGAGGTGGGCTACCGCATGTCGCTCACCAGCCGCCGCGAGGGCGGGGCAAGCGAACATCTGGTTTCGATGATGCAGGCCGCCGAAGTCGACGAGGGCTTCGATGCCAAGCACGAAGTGGCCGATGTCGATACTGTCGCCCATTACATGATGTTCGACCCGGACAATCCCAGCTCGGTATTCTCCTGCCTGATGGCGGCACGCACCAATGCCCGATCTGTACGGACGGCGATCACCACCGACATGTGGGAAAGCATGAACGGGGCCTGGCTCGAATTTTCGCAGATCAAGCCGCGCGATGTGCGAGGGGCCAAGCTCCTGGGCTTGCTGCAATGGGTCAAGCAACGCAGCCACGAATTCCGCGGGGCGCTGCTCGGCACAATCCTCAGGGATGACGGGTTCAACTTCCTGCAGGCAGGCAATTTCGTCGAGCGGGCGGACAATACCGCGCGCATCCTCGACATGAAATATTACGTGCTCCTGCCGCGCGCCACGCAGGTGGGCGGCGATCTCGACATCCAGCAATGGACGCTGATCCTGCGCGCGGCCTCGGCGCATCGGGCCTATCGGCATGTCTATCATGACCGCTACAAGTCCCATAACATTGCCGACTTCCTGATCCTGAGGCCGGAAATGCCGCGCAGCCTTGTCTATTGCGCCAATTACGTGCAGCAGAATCTGGACAATCTGGCCAGGATCTATGGGCGCAGGGAGGAATGCCACGACGCGGCCGCCAGGCTGCTTTCCATGGTGGAAGAGACCAATATGGACGTCATCTTCAATGATGGACTGCACGAGTTTCTCAACGAGTTCATCGCCCGCAACAATCGGGTAACCGACGCCCTCTCCACCTCCTACAACTTCTACTGATCCGCATGCGTATAGAGATCGAGCACAAGCTGACCCTGTCTCTGCCCCCGGGCCCGTCGCCGCTGGTGCTGCATCTGCTGCTCACGCCCGCGAGCGGACCGACGCAGGCGGTCGAGAGCTGGAGCGTCGAAGTTGGGGGCATCGGCAATGCCGGACGCTTCCGCGACGGTTATGGCAATGCCGTGCACCTGGTAAACCAGAGCCGCCACGAAGACGAGGTGAGCCTGGCCGCCCGTGGCGTGGTGACGACCCGCGACACCAATGGCGTATTGGGCCGCCCCGCGGGCGAGCCGGTGCCTGCGCTCTACAAGCGCATGACACCGCTGACCAGGGCGCCGGTCACGGTGTGGGGCAAGTTCCGCAACGCCAAGGACAACCGGCTCGACGTGCTGCATGGCTTGATGGCGCGAGTGGGCGAAACGCTGGGGCTGCCCGAAGACGCGGAGCCGCAAACGCAGATGCAGGCAAATGGCGAACAGGCCCAGGTCCAAAGCCAGTCCGCTGGTGCGGAGCGACCGGCGGCCCTCGATTATGTCCATCTGTTCGTCGGTGCGGCGCGGGCCCTCGACATTCCGGCGCGCCATGTGACCGGCTATGTAGCGGCGGGCGATGGCGAGGCGGGCGGGTTGCACGCCTGGGCAGAGGCCTTCGACGACAGACTGGGCTGGATCGGGTTCGACGCCTATCACCAGCTCTGCCCGACCGAACGATATGTGCGCCTGGCAGTGGGGCTGGACGCGGAAAGTGCGCAACCCCTGCGCACCGTGCCGGTGGGCGAGATCAGCCAGACGGCGGCGGTCAAGGCGAGCTAGTTCAGGCCGTTCAATTGCGCCCTGCCTGACCTTCCCAGCAGGGAAATGGCAGCAGAACGCATCAATGGCTCAGCACAAACAACCATCCCGTGATCGTCAAGGCGGAGAGTACCGTGCTGATCAGGATTGTATTGGCGGCGACGCTGACGCCACGATCATAGAAGGTGGCAAAGACATAGATGTTGATGCCTGCGGGCATGGACGAGAGCAGAATGCCATAGCGCGCGATGTCCATGGGCACATGGAACACAAAGATCATCAGCACATAGGCAATGGCCGGGTGGATGATGAGCTTGATGAGCGAGGCGACCAGCGCCTGCTTCCAATTGTCCGAGAGCTTGAACTCGTTGAGCGCCCCGCCAATGCCGAACAGGGCCGCCGGCACCACCGCCTGCCCGATCATACGGAAGAAGGCGGCGACGGGCTCGATGAGTTCAATGCCGAGCAGGGACATGGCAATGCCCCCGAGAATGCCCCAGATCAGCGGATTTGAGCCGACACGGCGGACGGCGAGCACCAAGGTGGGTCCCAGCGGCTGCCCGTCGCGGCGCGTGAGTTCCATGGTTACCATGCCCAGGGTGAGCAGGATGGCCCCATGAAGGCCGATGATGGAGAGGGTGACCGGCAGCGCCCCCTCGCCATAGGCGCGCGTCATCAGCGGCAGACCGACAAGCACCGTATTGGTGAAGGTGCCGGAAAAGCCGACCGACACGGATTCGCCGGGGCGGTTCCTGAACACGCGCCGCGCCAGGAGTATGCCGAGGACGAAACAGACAAAGGCGCCGAGATAATATGGGCCGATGATGCCGATATTGAAGGCGGCGCGGAAGTCGCTGGTGCCGATGGAATAGAACAGAAGGCACGGGGTGGCGAAATTGTTCACGAAGGCGATGAGCGCCTTGACCCCATCGGCCGGATAGAGGTGCTGACGCACCGCCACATAGCCCAGCGCGATGAGCGCGAAGATGGGCGCGATAACAGCAAGAATGGATAGCATCGGCCGACGACCCGGGCCCGGAAGGAGACACACCCTGCCCTATCCCCCGGGCGGAACAAGGTCAATCTCCATCTTGTATGGAAGAATGATACGAAATATTTCTGCTACCAAAACGAAAGCACATGCGTTAAAAACGAACCAACCTGAAAGCGGACGGAAGCTATGCTGGACATTTTCGTGATTGGCGGCGGCATCAATGGCGCCAGCGTGGCACGCGACGCAGTCGGACGCGGTTTCACGGTGGGGCTGGCCGAGATGAACGATCTGGCCTCGGGCACGAGTTCGGCGGCGACCAAGCTCATTCATGGCGGGCTGCGCTATCTCGAGCACTATGAATTCCGTCTGGTGCATGAAGCGCTGGCGGAGCGGGAAGTGCTGTGGGCGGCGGCGCCCCATATCATCTGGCCGCTCCGGTTTGTGCTGCCGCATCACAAGGGTCTGCGCCCCGCCGCAGTGCTGCGCGCCGGCCTGGCGCTCTATGACTATATGGGCGGGCGGCGGCTCCTGCCGCCGACCAAGACGCTCGATCTGACCCGCGACGCGGCCGGCAAGCCGCTCAAGCCCGGCTACAAGCTGGCCTTCGAATATTCCGACTGCTGGGTGAACGATGCGCGCTTCGTGGTGCTCAATGCGCGCGACGCTGCAGACCGGGGCGCGGACGTGCATGTGCGCACCAAGGTGGTTTCAGCCCGCCGCGAGAAGGGCGCCTGGACGATCGAGCTTGATGGCGAGGCGGGGCGGCAGACGGTTCAGGCCCGCATGCTGGTCAACGCCGCCGGGCCCTGGGTGGACGAGGTGATCAATGGCGTGATGGGCAAGAACGGCGCCCACAATGTGCGCCTGGTCCAGGGCAGCCATATCGTGGTGAAAAAGCTCTACGACCACGACCGCTGCTATTTCTTCCAGAACAGCGACGGGCGCATCTTCTTTGCCATTCCCTATGAGGACGACTTCACCCTGATCGGCACGACCGACCGGGACTACAAGGGCGATCCCAAGGATGTGGCCATTACGCCCGAAGAAACGGACTACCTGCTCAAGGCGGCCAGCGAATATTTCGCCAAGCCGGTCACGCCGGATCAGATCGTGTGGAGCTATTCGGGCGTGCGGCCGCTCTATGACGATGGCGCCAGCGCTGCGCAGGAAGCCACGCGGGATTATGTGCTCAAGATCGACGGTGATGCAGCGAGCGGCGCGGTGGTCAATGTGTTCGGCGGCAAGCTGACCACATCGCGGCGGCTGGCCGAGTCGGTCATGGAAAAGATCGAGGACGTTCTGGGCAAGAAGGGGCCGGCCTGGACCGCCAAGAGCACCTTGCCGGGCGGTGATTTCGGGCCCAAGAGCTTTGACGCCGAAGTGCGGCGGCTGGGACTGGACTATCCGGGCATGCCCGCCGGGCTGTTGCGGCGCCTGATGCGTCTCTATGGCACGCGGGCGCGCTCGGTGCTCGGAGAGGCGAAGTCCGAGGCGGATCTGGGAACGCATTTTGGCGCCGATCTCTATCAGCGCGAAGTCGATTATCTGGTTGCACAGGAATGGGCCCGGACGGCACAAGATGTGCTGTGGCGGCGCACCAAGCTGGGGCTCAAGGTCGGGCCCGAGGATGTGGCGCGGCTGGAGGCTTATCTGGGCGAAAGCGTCACCGCGTAGCGATGCCCAGCACAGAGGTGGGGTCCGTATGGCTGTGCGCAGCACGTCTCCCCACCCTGCTCGATCAAACCGACTTGGCAGGCCAAGTCCTATCTCGCTTCCCTCCCCACTTCGGGGGAGGATGAAGAAAGAGCCGAACGGCCGGGGGAGGCAATCATGACAAAATACATCCTGGCGATCGACCAGGGCACCACGTCGAGCCGGGCGATCGTGTTCGATGGCGAGCGCAAGATTGCCGGGACCGGCCACAGGGAATTTACCCAGCACTTTCCGCAGGACGGCTGGGTCGAGCATGATCCGGAGGAAATCTGGGACAGTGTCGTCTGGTCAATCAAGACGGCGATGGACGCTGCCAAGGTCACGGCCGGCGACATTGCGGCCATTGGCATCACCAATCAGCGCGAGACGGTTGTGATCTGGGACCGGGCGACCGGCCAGCCCATCCACAATGCCATTGTCTGGCAGGACCGGCGGACCGCGGCTTACTGCGCAGAGCTCAAGGCGGGCGGGCATGAAGCCACGGTCACTGCCAGAACCGGGCTACTGCTCGATCCCTATTTCTCCGGCACCAAGGTCAAGTGGCTGCTCGACCATGTCGAGGGCGCCCGCGCGCGGGCCGAAAAGGGCGAGCTGGCGTTCGGCACCGTGGACAGTTTCCTGATCTGGCGCCTGACCGGGGGCAAGGTGCACGCCACCGACGCGACCAATGCCGGGCGGACGCTGCTGTTCGATATCGGTACCAATGGCTGGGACGAGGAGCTGTGTGCCCTGTTGGAGGTGCCCATGGCCATCCTGCCAGAGGTGAAGGACTGCGCCGACGATTTCGGCACGACCGAAACCGACCTGTTCGGCGCCGCCATCCCCATTCTCGGCGTCGCCGGTGACCAGCATGCCGCCACGATCGGCCAGGCCTGTTTCGAGCCGGGCATGGTCAAGTCGACCTATGGCACCGGGTGCTTCGCCCTGCTCAATACCGGCGCCGACATGGTGCCCTCGCAGAACCGGCTGCTCACGACCATTGCCTACCGGATCGATGGCAAGACCACCTACGCTTTGGAAGGCTCGATCTTTATTGCCGGTGCTGCCGTGCAATGGATTCGCGATGGGCTCAAACTGGTGAGCCATGCCAGCGAAACCGGGCCACTGGCCCGTTCCGCCGACCCCAGCCAGAATGTCTATATGGTGCCTGCCTTCGTGGGCCTGGGCGCCCCCTGGTGGGACGCCGAAGCCCGTGGCGCCATCTATGGCATCACCCGCAATACCGGCCCGGCCGAGATCGCCAAGGCGGCCCTCGAGGCGGTGTGCTACCAGACGCGCGACCTGCTGCAGGCCATGCGCAAGGACTGGACCGGTGGTGGCAGCGAAACCGTGTTGCGCGTCGATGGCGGTATGGTGGCTTCGGACTGGACCATGCAGTTCCTCGCCGACATCCTGGATGCGCCGGTGGACCGGCCGACCATTCTGGAGACCACGGCGCTGGGCGCGGCCTGGCTCGCGGGGATGAAGGCCGGGGTGTGGCCCGGCATGGCAGAGTTTGCCCGCGGCTGGGCCCGCGACCGTCGCTTCGAGCCGGTGATGGACCAAGCGACCCGCGACACCAAGGTCAAGGGCTGGGACGACGCGGTGCGCCGCACGCTGAGCCGCTAACAGGTCGGCCATGGTGGCGGCGCTTGGCAAAGCAACGCGCAACTGCGATAGAGCCGCCCATGAGCCAAGATGATGAAGACTACGTCTATGACGAAGCAAGCGGCGAGTGGCGCCCGGCTTCCGAGATGACAGCTGCCGCGCAACCACAGGCCGTCGTCGTGCGCGATGCCTCGGGCACCGAACTGGCCGACGGGGATTCAGTGGTGCTGATCAAGGATCTCAAGGTCAAAGGCGCGGGGCAGACGCTCAAGCAGGGCACGGTGATCCGCTCCATCCGGCTGACCGACAACCCCGAAGAGATCGATTGCCGGCACGAGGCCATCAAGGGACTGGTGCTCCGCACCGAGTTCGTGCGCAAGCGCTGACCCTGGCTAGCCGCCATTGCCGGTTTCGACCTCGGGGGCCGGGACATCCGGCTCGGCGGGGACGGGCTGGTTGATGTTGGGATTGTCGCGCAGGAAAGCGGTCACCTCATCATCCAGCGCCACCAGGAACGCGCTGATGCGCAGGCCGTTCGACCCCAGATCGTGCAGGGCGCCGATCGAGGCCGATCGCATGTCGACCGCCGCGCCACCGGCCGCGGGTGCCACGCGGAACACCGCCTCCTCCCGCCAGCCGAGCAGGGTCATGATCCGCGCATTGAGGCGCCCCGGCTCGCCGCCGGGGCCGGGCTCACGGCGCTGGCGAATATCCCAGCCCTGCGCCTCGACCATGTGCTCGACAATGGCAAAGAGCTGCAAGGCATCGAGCGGATAGGTGCGGGTCGTGGCATTGGGGAAGAAGCGCTGCTGTTCCTCAGGCGTCAGCAGGCGCGGCGGCGCCATGGTGGCAGTGTCGGGCTCGAACACCAGGGGCAGGTCGGTCCGCGGGGCAGTGGCGATGTCGGTGACGATGGGGTAGCGCAGGGCCAGGGACCCGTAATAGGCGAAAGGCGAGAGGCAGAGGAGGCCGAGCACAAGTCCGGCCAGCGCCCTGCCCCAACCCTGGTCTCCGGTCTGCCACAGGCGCGCCAGGGCGATGAGTGCCGAAACGACCGCCAATGCGGCCACCGCGCAGGCAAAGAGGGCAACGACGAGGAAAACTCCGGAGTCCAGATAGCGCTCGCGATGCATGATCACTGGCACGATGGCGAGCGGAACCGCCAGTCCGCCCAGCCGCCGCGCCAGGACCGCCCATTTCGAGGTTCTGATCAATATCCGCACGAAGTCTCAATCCCCTGACCGGGGCCGACAATAACGGCAAGGTCTTTCGCTTGTTTGAATAATAGCGCCGGAAGGCCTCAAGGATAGAGCCTGACGCTGGCCCAGACGTCGACGGGGCTGGTGCGGGTGAAGCGAACCCGATCATGCAGGCGGAACTCGCCATCCTTCCAGAACTCGATGGACGTCGGCACCAGCCGGAAGCCTGACCAGTGCGGGGGGCGGACCACATCGCCCTCGCGCACCCGGCCGCCCATTTCGTCAACCTCCGCAATCAACTGCGCGCGGGAGGCGAGCGGGCGCGACTGCAGGGACACCGAAGAGGCCACCTGGCTGCCCCGGGGGCGGGAGGCAAAATAGGCGTCCGCGTCCTCGGGCGTCACCACCTCAACACTGCCCCGCATCCGCACCTGGCGCCGAAGGCTCTTCCAGTGCATGACCATGGCCGCCTGGGGGTTGGCCAGGAGCTGCTGGCCCTTGGCGCTTTCGAAATTGGTGAAGAAACAGAAGCCCCGGGCGTCACGCCGGTTGAGCAGCACCATGCGCACATCGGGCAGGCCAGTCTCGTCGGCGGTCGCCAACGCCATGGCATGCGGATCGTTTGGCTCGCTCTCCTGAGCCAGCGCATACCATTCCTCGAAGATGGCAAAGGGATCGAGATCGGAGCGGTCGCTATCGTCAAAGAGCCGTTCGGTGAGGGTCTGCAGCATATCGATATTTCCTGCGCGTTGCCCGCGCCATAACTGGACAAGGGCCGGGGGCGTGGCCATATAGGACTTCAAGTACGGGGCGAACAATGCCCCAGATCAAAGATTGGACCCTATGCGCGATCCTTACACCGTACTTGGGGTGACGCGGTCCGCAAGCGAGAAGGACATCAAGTCCGCCTATCGCAAGCTGGCCAAGAAGTACCACCCTGACCAGAATCCTGACGACCCTACGGCGCACGGCAAGTTCGCCGAGGCAACCCACGCCTATGACCTGCTCAGCGACAAGGACAAGCGCGGACAGTTCGACCGCGGCGAGATCGACGCGGAGGGCAATCCGCGCTTTGCCGGTTTCGGCAATGGCTTTGGCGGCGGCCGTGCTGGCGCGCGCCCGGGTGCCGGCCCCGGTGCAGGTGGCTTTTCAGCCGAAGACATCCTCAAGGAGTTCATGAGCGGTTTTGGCGGTCAGCCGCGCGGCGGAGCACGGACGTCGGCCGGCGGCGCCCAATGGGACCCGTTTGCCGGTGCTACCGCAGGCGGGGCGGGAGCCCGCATGGGCAAGGGCGACGACATCGTCGTCAATGTTGCCGTTTCGCTGGAGGACGCGCACAAGGCCGCCTCAGTGCCGGTGCGCATGCCCTCGGGCAAGGTGCTGTCGGTCAAGCTTCCCGACAAGGTCGAGGAAGGCCAGCAGATCCGCCTCAAGGGCCAGGGCTCGCCCAGTCCCTATGGCGAGCCGGGCGATGCTCTGGTGACCGTGCGCTTTGAGAAGTCGAAGACCTTCCGTAAGGACGGCCATGACATTCGCACCGATGTGCCGGTGACGCTTTACGAAGCGGTGCTGGGTGCCAAGGTGAGGGTGCCGACGCTGGACGGTTCGGTGGAACTGACCCTGCCCCCGGGCGTGGATACCGCAAAGGCCCTGCGCCTCAAGGGCAAGGGCCTTTATGGCGATGGCGACCTCTATGTGAATATCCGCGTGGTGCTGCCACCCGGCGGGGATGCCGACCTCGAGGCCCTGGCACGTTTCATGCGCGACCAGAAGCCCTACAAGGTGCGCGACTAGGCGGGGCCCGGAGCGGCGTTGACGCGTCCTGCTCCCCTCAGTTCCTGGGGGCCGCCGCTCGCCGCAACCGATCATTGATGGCTTCGCCCAGGCCCGTTTCGGGGATCGGGGCGACGGCAATCATTGGCGCTCCCGTGGCGTCGAGCTCATGCAACATGGAAAAGAGATTGCGGGCGGCCTCGTGCAGGTCGCCGGTTTCGGACAGGTTGCGCACGAGGCTGTTGTGCGGCGCCGGGGCGCCAAAGGCCAGATAGGCCTCGCCGGGCATGGGCGCGGTGTTGAGCCGCATATTGGCGTTGGGCGCGTAGTGGCTGAGCAACATGCCGGGAGCCGAAATCGCGGCCCCTTCTGCCGCCTGCTCGACCGGCAGGCCCAACCGCGTCTCGATCTCGCTCCGCGCCAGGGCGCCGGCGCGCAGCTGGACGATCCGATCCCCATCGATGGCCAGAATGGTAGATTCCACACCGGACTTGCAGGGGCCGCCATCGAGCACCGGCACGGCCCCGCCAAATCCCTTGCGGACCTGTTCGGCCGTGGTGGGCGACAGCTTGCCGGATGGGTTGGCCGACGGCGCCGCCAGAGGGCGATCGGCCGCACGCAGCAGGGCCAGCGCCACGGGGTGGTCCGGCACGCGCAGCGCCACCGTGTCGAGGCCCGCAGTGGCGACATCGGCCAGCCCATGGCCCGGCCGCAGCGGGAGGACGAGGCTCAACGGGCCGGGCCAGAAGGCCTCCGCCAGGCGACGGGCCAGCGGCGAGAAGTTCGCCAGGCGCTCGGCCATGGCCAGATCGGCGCAATGCACGATCAGCGGATTGAAGCGCGGCCGGCCCTTGGTCTCATAGATCGAGAGGACCGCATCGGGATCGGTGGCATCGGCACCCAGACCATAGACCGTCTCGGTGGGAAAGGCGCAAAGCTGCCCCGCGCGCAGCAGCGCGGCGGCGTCCTCGATGGCTTGATGGTCTATCACGGTCATGAGCCGGTGTTTGACAACAGGCCCGGCCCGCGTCAAGACGGGCAACGCAACCTGGAGAGCCCCTTGACGACGCTATTGGTCAGCCAGCCCAATTTCGCCGACCACCAGACCCCGCAAGGCCATCCCGAATGCGCCGACCGCATTCGCGCCGTCGAGGCCGCACTGGCCGGGTCGCGTTTCGCAGCGCTCAAGCGCCGCAATGCGCCCTATGGCGACCTGATGCTGGCCGAACTGGTGCATGACAGCCGCTATCTGGGACGCCTGCGCGACGCGCGGCCGGCAGAGGGCATCGGCCAGCTCGACGCCGATACTTTCGTTTCCGATGGCTCGCTGGACGTCGTCGCGACGGCGCTGGGCGGGGCATTGGCGGGTCTCGACGCTGTGCTGCTGGGCGAGGTCGACAACGCCTTCTGCGCCATTCGCCCGCCCGGTCACCACGCGGAAATCTCAACGCCCATGGGGTTTTGCCTCATCAACACCATTGCCGTCGTGGCGCGGGAGGCGCAGCGGAAATATGGGGCCGAGCGGGTGGCGATCGTCGATTTCGACGTGCATCACGGCAATGGAACACAGGACATCTTCAAGGATGATCCAAGCGTTCTTTACGCCTCGAGCCACCAGATGCCGCTTTATCCAGGCACCGGGAAGCCGAGCGAGACCGGGGTGGGCAATATCGTCAATGCGGCGCTGGCGCCCCATTCGGGGGGCGCTGAAATGCGGGCAGCCTATGACGATATCCTGTTGCCGGCGCTGGACAATTTCGCGCCGGACCTGCTGCTGATCTCGGCGGGATTTGACGCGCATATCCGCGATCCACTGGCGCAGCTGGAATGGGTGGACGAGGATTTTGCCTGGGTCACGGGGAAGTTGATGGAGGTGGCGGGGCGGCGGTGCGGCAACCGGATTGTGTCGCTGCTCGAAGGTGGCTATGACCTCAAGGGGCTCGCCGGGGGTGTGCGCCAACACGTGGCGACCCTCCAGGGGTACTGAAATGAACGCATTCTGAACGAGCGGGACGACAATGGCCGAGACAGCACATGACGACGTCAAGACACTGAGCTTCGAGGCGGCGCTGGAACAGCTCGAACAGATCGTTGCCAAGCTCGAAAGCGGCAAGGCGCCGCTGGCCGAATCCATCGCCATCTATGAGCGCGGCGAAGCGCTGAAGGCGCATTGCGAGACCCTGCTCAAGACGGCCGAGGCGCGGATCGAGAAAATCACGCTCAATCGCGAGGGTCGCGCCACCGGTACCGAGCCGCTGGACGCTGGCTGAGGCAGCTCGGCAAGGACGACACCCCCTCCTAGCTGCGCTATGGCCTTGCGGCCAAGCTTTGCTACCTCCCCCATCAAGGGGGAGGTGTTCGTCCGGTGGAAGTTGAACGATCGAGGCAGTACGGACCGCTCATGACGACGAACACGACCCTTCGCAATTTCCGCATCGTGTTGTGGGTGCTGGTGGTGGTGGCGGCCATCGCGGCGACGGCGCTCTACATGTTCCGGCCGCCGCAGCGCCCGCTGGGGATCAACGGACAGGAATTCGCCCTGACCTCGACCAAGGGTGGCAGCTTCACCCAGGCCGATCTGGTGGGCACGCCGAGCCTCATCTTTTTCGGCTATACGTTCTGTCCCGATGTGTGCCCGACCACGCTGGCCGAAACCACGGCCTGGCGCGCGCAACTGGGGCTGAGCGCGGATGATTTGCGCATCATCTTCGTGACGGTGGACCCGGAGCGCGACACGACCGAAATGGTCAAGGCCTATGTCGAGGGGTTCGACCCGAGCGTGATCGGGCTTGTCGGCACGCCCGAGGAGACGGAGAAGGCCAAGGCGGCCTTCGGGGTGTTCTCGGAAAAGGCCGGCGACGTGGAGAGCGAATTCTACCTCGTCAACCACACGGCCCTGACCTTCCTGATCGACAAAGACGGCTCGTTCGAAGGCACGATTGCCTATGAGGAGGCGAGCGACACGGCGCTGGCCAAGATCGACAGGCTGGTCAAGGGGTGAGCCGTATCCGGCTCGACCTGGCCCTCGAACAGCGCGGGCTGCTGCCCAGCCGGGCGCGGGCCCGCGATGCCATCCTGCGCGGCACGGTGTCGGTCAATGGCGCGCCTGCGAAAAAGCCCAACCAGATGGTGGGCGAGGACGACGTGCTCGTGCTCGAGGACCCGGCCTCGAGCTATGTCTCGCGGGCGGCGCTGAAGCTGATTGCCGGGCTTGAGGCCGGCGCCATCAGCGTTGTGGGCAAGACCTGCCTCGATGTCGGCTCATCGACGGGCGGGTTCACCCAGGTGCTGCTGGAGCGCGGCGCGGCAAAGGTGTTCGCCGTGGATGTGGGGCATGACCAGTTGCATGAAAGCGTGCGGCACGCCCCGCGCGTGGTGAGCCTGGAAGGCACCAATGCACGCGATCTCGACCCGGAGCTCATCCCGGAGCCGATCGACCTCCTGGTCTCGGATGTGAGCTTTGTGTCGCTAACCAAGGTGCTGGCGGCGCCGCTGGCGCTGTGCGGCCCCGGGGCCGAGGCGGTGATCCTCTATAAACCGCAGTTCGAAGTGGGCCGGGAATTTGTCGGCAAGGGCGGGATCGTGTCGGACGCCGCGGCGAGCGAGCGAGCGCTGGGCGCGGTGGTGGCGTTTGTCGAGGACGCGGGGTTTGCGCTGCGTCAGACCGTCATTTCGCCGATCGCGGGGGGCGACGGGAATGTCGAGACGGTGCTGGTGTTTAGGCGGGTGTGAGGCGCTTCCGGCCCGGCTTCCAGTGCGTTGAGAGAACCCCTCACCCTGATTTTCTGCTGAACGCAGAAAATCTGTCCCTCTCACAAGGGGCGAGGGGGAGACGATGAGCATGAACCTACGGCCCTAAGCCTGCGCCCAGGCCTCGAAGGGGCCGCCGGCGATGAGGGCCCAGTAGAGCTTGCCCGAGCCGGTGCGGGCGAAGGCGAGGCCGAATTCGGTGAAGCGGTTGGAGAGCAGGGTATTGCGGTGGCCCTGCGAGGCCAGCCAGCCCTCGATGGTGGCCGGGAGGGTCTTGTAGCCCTTGGCGACGTTCTCGCCCACGGCGAGCTGGTAGCCCGCCTCGGTGACGCGCTGGCGCAGGGTGACGCCCAGATTGTGGCTGAGGGTATCCTTGCTGGCCATGAGCCGGGCCTGGGAGCGGGCGGCCGCCTCGAGCTGGCCATTGTAGACCCAGGGGCCGGCGCCATTGGCGCGGCGCACCGCATTGATGGTCGAGATGATCTGGTCGCGCGTCAGATCCTCGGGCCGGTCGGAGACCTTGGCCGGGAGCGGGGGAATGGTGGAGGCGCAAGCCGAGAGCACGGCGCCGCCCGCGAGAACGAGGACGGCACGACGCGAAAGGCGGGACGTGGCGGAATTGGACAATTGGGTCAGGCCTGATCGTATGCGCTGAGAAGGTTGGGCAGACAGGCCAGAAGGCCGGTGATGGGCTGGCCCTCTGCCAGGTCCCAGCAGGCGGAAAGGGCGGCATGCGCGGCGGCCCAGCCCAGAATGCGCTTGCGCGGATAGCCCAGACGCTGGGACAGGATATCGGCCCGCGCGGCGATGCGCTGCGGATCGGCCGCGATGTTGTTGGCCTGCTTGGGATTGATGAAGACATTGGCCAGATCATAGGCCGGGTCGCCCAGGACGCCCTTGGGGTCGATGGCCAGCCAGCCGCGATCGGAGGACAGGATATTGTCGTGATGCAGGTCGCCATGCAGCGGCAGCTGCGCGGTGGGTCGGTCGAACAGGCGCAGGGCTATGCCGCTGGCGCGCGCATAGAGGTCGCGCGCCGTCTGCGGCCAGGCCCGGACATCGGTCTTGAAGAGGGGCTGGAAGCGCTCCCGCAGCGGTTGCAGATCGGGCAATTCGCCATCGCGCGGGCGATGAAGGCTGGCCACGACCGTGGCAATGGCGATGGTCGCTTCGTCGTCGCGGCCGGCGCGGACGGGATCGCCCAGCGTGCCGCCGTCGAGCCATTCCATGAAAATGGTATCGCCATGGATATCGAAGACGGTGGCCGCACCATCGCCAGCATACCATTGCAGGAGGCGAGCCCCCCTGCCCTCCTCCTCGGCGACGACGGGCTTGAGGATTTTCAGGGCCGCGAAGTTGCGGCCATTCTGCTCGACGCGGAAAATCCAGCTGCGCGGCGTTTCGGCCACGGGCGAGGACTTGGTCAGCGACCAGCGGATCATGGCGCGACTGAGCGCCGTTTCGACGGGAGACTGATTCACCATGACGCCATTAGAGCAGAAGCGGAGAAACGATTCGATGGGTCTCACGCAGGTGGCGGGTAAAGATGGTGGGAGTGGGGCGGCTACTGTGCGAGCACACCCCAAGCGAGGACGCCCCCCCAAATTATGAAGCCAAAGCTCGCTACGGCTGCGGCAACGGCCAGTACGTGGGCTATCCCGCCAACAACTCTTCGCCAACCCGCGCCAGTCGTTGAATCAACGTATGGGTGGTCCCACTTGTGCAGCTTGCGCATGGATGCCTGTGCGTAGAAGTACTGAGCGACGTAAGCAAGTGCAGCACAAATAGCCCCAGAAACCGCACTGGCCGCCAACAGAAACACGGGAGCAACAAGCGCCTTGGCCAAAATTGGCTCGGAGCCATAAATGCTACCCACAAAGGCAAGGCCAACCACAACGGCGCCACCCGTGGTAAGCGTTATGGCCTTAATCGCGCCTTCAGCGAACTTCAACGCGCTTTCCAGCATAACCTTTTGCCAGTCAGAATCCCGGGCATGCGCCCGCAATGCAGCATCATGATTCAGCTGCCACGCGATTTGACGGGCGCCGTTCTCACTGTCCATTTCAGTTGGGCCCCCAACACATCTCTAATAGAAGTAGTGCAGTCTCCCCGAAATTCAACTGAGGTTACTTGATCCTGTAAGCGTCTTTCGCCGCCTGGTAGCTCAGGTGCACGGCGATCTCTTCGGCGCTGGCCTTGCTGAGGCGGTGTTCGGCGACCCAGCCGGCGAGGAAGCCGCAGACCTCGCGGCGCCAGACATCGTGGCGGGCGGGAATGGAGAGCAGAGCGCGGGTGTCGTCGTTGAAGCCGGCGAGATTGTAGAAGCCGGCGGTTTCCACAACCTGGTCGAGATAGCGGCGAATGCCCTGCGGGCTATCATGGAACCACCAGGGCGGGCCGATCATCAGTGAGGGCCAGTAGCCCGCCATGGGGGCCAGTTCGCGGGCATAGGTGGTTTCGTCGAGCACGAACATGATGAGCCTGAGGTTCGGCTCGTTGCCGCAGCGGCTGAGCAGCGCCTTCATGCCGCCGACATAATCGGTGGGGCCGGGAATATCGGCGCCCAAATCGGCCCCGCGCGTGGCGAACAGCAGCGGATCGGTGTTGCGGCGCGAGCCGGCATGGATCTGCATGACCATGCCGTCCTCGACCGAAAGCAGCGCCATTTCGGTCAGCATCTGGGCACGAAACAGCTCGGCATCATTGGCGTCGTGACGACCGGCCAAGACCTTGTCGAGCAGGGCCTGCTTTTCGGCAAGGGGCAGATCGGCGGTGTTGGCGGTGGGGACGCCATGATCGGTGGCGACGGCGCCGAAACGGCGGAAATATTCGCGCCGCTTGCGATGGGCGTTGATCAGCCCATCCCATTTGCTGATGTCCTCGCCGGTCAATTCGCCGAACCTGTGGAGGTTCTCGACAATGGCGGCGCGGCTGGGATCGGTCACGTCATCGGGGCGATAGGTGGTGCGCACCTGGCCGATGAGGCCCTGATCGAGCATGGACTGGTGATGGGTGAGCGGATCGAGCGCGAATTCGGTGGTGGCGATGACTTCCACCTTGAAGCGCTCGATAATGGCGCGGGGGCGCAGGTCCGGCGCGCCCAGCTGGGCATCGATGGCGTCATAGATGCTGTCGGCGGTGGCGCCGGACAGTTCCTCGGTGATGCCGAAGACGGCATGGAAGGAATGATCGATCCAGGTCTTGGATGGGGTGCCGGCGAACAGGAAGTAGTTCTCGGCAAACAGGCGCCACGCCTTGCGCCCATCGGTTTCGACGGGCTGGCCATCCTTGCGCGCAATGCCGAGCGCATCATAGGAAATGCCCCGGCTCTTGAGCATGCGCAGCACATAGTGATCGGGCGTCAGGAACAGGGCCGTGGGACTGGCAAAGCGCTCATTGGCGGCAAACCAGGACGGGTCGGTATGGCCATGCGGGCTAACAAGCGGCAGGTCCCGGACGGCCGGATAGAGGTCACGCGCGATGGCGCGCGCCGGCTCGGACGCGGGAAAGAGGCGATCGGGGTGGAGATGGCTGGGCTGGGTCATGGCGGTGGTTGTGCCATGTTCGACCGGCGGTTTCAATATCTTCCATACAAGATGCAACTGGATCGCGTTTGAAACAAATTAACTGCGTTGCAAGGCTTGGCTACGCGGCCGGTGGCGCCGGGTCTATCGTGGACGCATCAGGGTGAGAACAGCCCAGCAAGGCGGCTGCCCGGCAGGACAACATGGCGTTCAGACAACGCCAGGTGCGGCGGGGTGGAGCATGGCTAATCTTTCAGAGCATTTCGGAAGCGAACTCGCCTCGGTGCGGCGGGCCGTGCGGCGCAGCGCCCATGCGCAGCATGCCCGACTGATGCTGGTGGCAGCGGGACTGAGCGCCTTTGGCATGGTGGCCGTGGCGGCAACACTGCTGATCCATGTCACCTGACCCTTGAACGGGCGATAGCTGCACTTATCTAGATAGGCAAGGAAGCGCGGTTCCCCCCAAGCGCGCTTCTCCAGAGCTCGGCATTTCGTGGACGGGGCGCGGTCCCTCCCCCGGCGACCCGTGACCATGCCGCCAGAGCCCAAGGCCCGGCCCTCCCCCGAGGTGCCGGGCCTTTTTCATGCCCGGCGCGATGACCGATCAGGCATTGGCGCGGGCGCGCGGGCGCAAAGGCAGCTTCTGGCCGAACAGGCGCAACATCTGAGTGGCGTCGCTGGCCGGCACCGGCCGGGAGAACAGATAGCCCTGCCCGATCAGGCAGCCGAACTGGCGCAGCACAGCGACCTGCTGGGTGGTCTCGATACCCTCGGCGATGACCTTCATGTCGAGCCGCCGGGCGATGTCGAGAATGGCGCGGACGACCACGCCGCTGGACGGATCGCTGCCCAGCTTTTCAACGAAGGAGCGGTCGATCTTGATGACGTCGACGGGGAAGCTCAAGAGGTGAGTGAGCGAGGCAAAGCCGGTGCCGAAATCGTCGAGCGCAACCAGGATGCCCTGTTCGCGCAGCGCTTCGACGGCACGCGGCACGGCCTGATCGCTGCCGCCCATGAACACCGATTCATTGACCTCCAGCACCACATGGCTCAGCGGCACCTGATGGGCACCGAACAGCGTCGTGACGCGCTCGGCCAGGTCGCCGCGCATGAAATCGCCGGTGGTGACATTGACCCCGACATGCTGGAACGGAATGCCGGCATCGAGCCAACCGCGAATGTCGCGCGCCACCTGTTCGAGCATCTGCCCGGTGAGGTGGTAGGCGATGCGCGGATCGGCGAGGGCGGCATGGAAGGCGCCGGCCGACACCACGCTGCCATCGGGCATGACCAGGCGGGCCAGCGCCTCGAGCCCGACGATCTCGGCGGTTTCGAGCCGCACGATGGGCTGATAGTGCGGGATGACCCGGCCCTGGGCCATGGCCGCATCGAGCTGGCGCACCATGGAGATGCGCTCTACCATGGCGGTGCGCAGATCGGGACGGAAGCCGACATAATTGCCGCGATGGGTCTGCTTGGCCTGGTAGAGCGCGAAATCGGCGTTCTGGCAGATGGTGTCGGCATCTTGCCCGTCCACGCCATAGAGCGCGCCGCCAAGCGTCACATGCGCGTCGATGCTCTGCTCGCCCACCAGGACCATGCCGGAGACGGAGGCCAGGACGCTCCTGGCCGCGATTTCGAGCGCCGCGTGATCGGCGCAGCCGATGACCAGCATGGCCATTTCGTCGCCGCCCAGCCGGAAGGGCAGGATGTCGGGGCCGCAGGCCGCCAGACGCCGGGCAATGGTGCGGATGAGCGCATCGCCGGCCGCATGGCCGATGCTGTCATTGACCAGCTTGAGATGATCGATATCGAGCAGCAGCAGGCCAAAGGGATCCCCGACCAGGGTGCGCTCGGCCAGCTGGGCGTTGAAATGGGCGCGATTGGGCAGTTCGGTCAGGACGTCGAAATAGGCCAGGTGGTGGTTCCGGGCGCGCACGCGTTCGTGCTCGATGGCCAGGGCGCACAGATGTACGCAGGTGTCGACCAGCTGATGCTCGAACGCGGTCGGGCCGCGCCTTGTGTCGTAATAGAAGGCGAAGGTGGCGATGACCTTGCCGTCGGCATCGAAGATGGGACTGGACCAGCAGGCGAGGAGCCCCAGTGGCAGGGCCAGGGCCTTGTAGTCCGCCCAGAGCGGGTCGGTCTCGATATCGGTGACGATGACCGGTTCCTTGCGCCAGGCGGCCGTGCCGCAGGAGCCGGCACAGGGCCCGATGGCCACGCCATTGATCGCCGCCGAATAGGCAGGCGGCAGGCTCGGCCCCGCCAGCGGCCGGACAATGCCGGCCTCGTCGATCAGCAGGATGGAGCAGATGACGCCGGCGGCAACGCCTTCGACCCGCCGGCACAGCATGGCGCCCACTTCACCCAGATCGACCCCGCGCGCGACGGCTTCCAGGACTTCCGTCTGCACGCGAAGCAATAGTTCCGTACTGCCCGACACCATCATCCGCCCTCAAAGGTACAGAAACAGCAATCTAGACTGCGCCGCGTAAAGGGAGCGTTTGCACTCGCATAAAAGTTTATTGATTTATACTTGGGAGGGATGGGGATAAGTCCCAAGACCGGCCAACCCGACAGGAGGCGACGCACGCCATGGAGGGGCGAGCATTCACATCGGTGGCACGTGTTGGGAAAAAGTGGTGCCCAGAGCCGGAATCGAACCAGCGACACGCGGATTTTCAATCCGCTGCTCTACCAACTGAGCTATCTGGGCATCGGGCCGTTGCGGCGGTGCCGCGAGCCACCGGCCTTATAGGGGAACGGATTTTGCCGCGCAAGCGCGAAAACGCGGTGTGGATAAAGGGATTTGGAGAGGTGGGTGATGGGCCTGCACTATCCGGCGGACGGCGCGCCACCCCCACCTAGCTCCGCTATGGCCCTATGGGCCGAGCTGCGCTACCTCCCCCATCGAGGGGGAGGTGTGAAGGGCCGCTGGAGCTAGTCCTGGCCCTTGCCTTCTTCAATCGGCTCGCCGTCGCGGAGCCACCCCCACCTAGCTCCGCTAAGGCCCTATGGGCCCAGCTGCGCTACCTCCCCCATCAAGGGGGAGGTGAGCAGCAACCGACAGATCGGGGTGAAGACGAGCGAAAGGCTAGTTCTCCTCGCCGTCCGCATCAGGCAGCGGCTCGTCATCCCTGGCGGGGATGACGTAATTGCCGGTGAGCCAGCGGTTGAGGTCGATATCGGCGCAGCGTTTCGAGCAGAAGGGCTTGAACTCGTCCACGGCCGGCTTGCCGCAGATGGGGCATTTTTTGTGCGGCGTTTCCGGCATCACACGCCCGACAGGCTCGACTGGTTGAGCCAGTTGAAATGCACGGGATAGCCTTCGCCGGCGAGGAGCTGGGCGGTTTCGTGCAGCGGCAGGCCGACGACGGCGGAATAGGAGCCGACCAGCTTGACCACGAAGGCGCCGGCAATGCCCTGGATGGCGTAGCCGCCGGCCTTGTCGCGCCATTCGGCACTGGCAAGATAGGCTTCCATTTCCTTGCCCGAGAGGCGCTTGAAGCGGATGCGGGTTTCGACAAGGCGATGGCGGCGCGCGCCCGAGGGGGTGATCAGCGTCACCCCGGTATAGACGCGGTGGGCCCGACCCGAGAGCAGGCGAAGGCAATCGGCTGCCTCCTCCATGGTCTCGGCCTTGGGCAGGATGCGGCGCCCCACGGCGACCACGGTATCGGCAGCCAGCACCATGGTATTGCCACCAAAGCCGGCGACGCTGGCCTTGTGCTGGGCGGTGAGTGCCTTGAGGTCGGCCAGACGTTGCGCCAGCTTGCGCGGCAATTCGCCCTTTTCGGGAGTTTCATCGACATGGGCCGGCACCAGATGCTCGGGCTCGATGCCGATCTGGTTGAGAAGGGCGAGCCGGCGCGGCGAGGCGGAGGCCAGAATCAGGTCGGGACGTCCGGCCATGGCGCGGGATGCCCCTTATTTGAAGCGATAGGTAATGCGACCCTTGGTGAGGTCATAGGGGGTCATTTCGCACAGCACCTTGTCGCCGGCGAGAACGCGAATGCGGTTCTTGCGCATGCGCCCGGCGGTGTGGGCGATGATTTCATGGTCGTTTTCCAGCTTCACGCGAAAGGTCGCGTTGGGAAGCAATTCGGTGACCACGCCCGGAAATTCGAGCACTTCTTCCTTGGCCATACTTTCTCCTGAGAAGGCCCCCATGCGCCATTGTTGGCTGGCCGGGGCCGCAAAATCGGGCGGAACCTACTTCAATTCATCGGTTTTGTGAACCACCCGCCCGAGGGTCCACCTTGCGGGCCGCCAAGCGGTGCAGAACCTGGCCCCGGCCGTCAGCCAACCAGCGGCTCCAGACGGGCCCGCACCCGCTTGCGCAGATCGTCCCTGAGGGCCCGATAGGCGTTGAGCACCACCTCGCGACTGCCCTCGACCAGGGAAGGATCGTCGACCTTCCACTCCTCGAGCGCACCCATTTCGAGACCCTTGCGGCGGACCGCGTCGGGGGCGTCGTCGGAGAGGGTGATGACGAGATCGAAATGGTTGGCGACCAGTTCATCCAGGATATGTGGCGTGTGCACGCTCATATCAATGCCGATCTCTTCCATGACCTCGTAAACGAACTGGTCGGCCTTGCCGCCATTGACGCCCACAGAGCGGGCAATGAGGCGCCCGGGAAAGGCCTGGCGGGCGAGGGCCGCGGCGATGGGCGAGCGCACCGAATTCATCGAGCACACGAAGAGCACGGTGGGCAGTTCGCTGGTCGCCTCGTCGATGCGACTGGCATAGGGCTGGACCGCGCAGATGAGGGTGAAGAGGCGCCGGGCGGTGTTGAGATCGATGATGATCTTGTTGGTGAGGCGGGCGCGCAGCAATTCTGCGGCCTCGTTGTGCATGCCGCGCCGGGCCATGTCGACGGTTTCGATCTGGAAAGGCTGGGCCGAACGGATGGCCTCGTAATAGGCATCGCGGATGCGGAAATAGTCGCGGATCAGCCGGCGGAACGGGGTCAGCGAGAGGTAGTGCGCGGCGATGGGCTGGAAGGTCTCGGGGTTGCGCACGTCGAGCAGGATGTAATTGCCGATGATCGACATGTGGAGCGCATAGGGCCCTTCGGCGGTGACGCGGGCGGGCTTGAAGGAATTGTCCTCGAGCAGGTCATAGATGGCGATGCGCCATTCATGCACCTCGTCGGGATTGATCGAGGTGATGGTGTTGGGGTCGAGTGTGACGGTGACCAGCCTGTTCCGGTCGGTCGCCGCCTGCTCTGTGCCCATGGAAATGCTCACCGATTAAGCCTGATCGAGATGGACCGGCCATGGCCGTCGAGATCTTCCACGCCGGCAATGGTGACGGCGGGCTCGGCCAGGGCGGCCAGCGACGATGGCGTGCAACCGAGGAGCGATGTGCGCTTCATGAAATCGAGCACGCCCAGCCCCGAGGCAAAGCGCGCCGAGCGGGCGGTGGGCAGGACGTGGTTGGAGCCGCCGACATAGTCGCCAATGGCCTCGGGCGTGTGGTGGCCGAGGAAGATCGCCCCGGCGTGGCGAATGGCGGGGAGCAGCGATTGCGGATCGTCGATGGCCAGTTCGACATGTTCGGAGGCGATGCGGTTGGCCAGCTCGGCAGCCTGGTCGAGCGTAGCGACGGTGATGATGGCGCCGAACTCGTCCCAGCCTTCTCGGGCAATCGCCTGTTTGGGCAGCAGGGACAGCTGGCGGTCGACCTCGGCCTCCACCGCGCCGGCAAGCGCGGCATCGGTGGTGACGAGAATGGACTGGGCCCCTGCCCCATGTTCGGCCTGGGCGATGAGATCGGCGGCCACCCAGGCGGGGTTGGCGGAGCTATCGGCGATGACCAGCACTTCGGAGGGACCGGCGATCATGTCGATGCCGACCTGGCCGAAGACCTGGCGCTTGGCGGTGGCGACATAGGCATTGCCGGGGCCGGTGACCTTGTCGACCCGGGGAATGGTCTCGGTCCCGTAGGCGAGTGCGGCCACGGCCTGGGCGCCGCCGATGCGGTAGATCTCGGTGATGCCGGCGATCTGGGCGGCGGCGAGGATGGCCGGGTTGATCTCGCCATTGGGGGTGGGCACGACCATGGCGATGCGGGAAACGCCGGCAACGCGGGCGGGCACGGCATTCATCAGCACCGAGGACGGGTAGGAGGCGAGGCCGCCCGGCACATAGATGCCGACGGCATCGACCGGCGTCCAGCGGGAACCGAGGGTGACGCCGAGCGCGTCGGTATAGACGTGGTCCTGAGGCTTCTGCTTTTCGTGATGGGACTTGATGCGGTCATGGGCGGTCTGCAGGGCGGTGCGCACATGGTCGGGCACGCCGGCAGCGGCCGCGGCGATCTCATCTGCGGTGAAGGCCAGGGTGTCGCGGGTGACGCCGGCGCGATCGAACTTGTTGGTGAGTTCGACGACGGCTTCATCGCCGCGCGCCCGCACATCGGCGATGATGCCTGCGACCGTGTCGTTGACGTCCTTGCTGGACTCGCGCTTGCCGGCAAGCAGATCGGAAAAGCGCTGTTCGAAATCGGCTTCGGCGCTGTCGAGGCGAAGGGGCATGGGGAGCTTTCTATCGGGTAGTCGGCAGCAGGGCAAACTGCAGGCATTGTGCCCGCGGGCACCCCCTCCCGGCCTCCCCCATCAAGGGGGAGGTGAGGGTTCGGCTATTGGGGCTGTGCTGTGCCTGAAGCATGGAACCTGACGCCTAGTCCAGCGCGTGATTGGGCCGGGCCGAGGCGGCCCAGGCCGCACCAAGATCGGCGAGGCGCGCCTCGAGATAGTCGACACTGAGGCGAACCGTTCCGCCGCCGGCAAAGCGCAGTTCGACAATGCCGGAGGGGGCTTCACCGGGTTCGAAGGTGATGGCGAGGAGTTCGACGACGCCATCGGGGGCCGTGGGGTCGAAACCGGCAAAGGCGGCATGGGTGACACCGCTGAAATGGAGGGCGGCGCGCTTGCGCACGCCTCTCGACCGCGGCTTGTCGGCCGCCCAGTCGAACCGGTTCATCAGCAGGGCGAAACGCCGGTCGCGACGGGCAAAGCCCATGTCGGCGACGCGGATGACGGCGTCCTGCAGATGGGCGGAGATGACTTCGAGGTCTTCGGTATCAAGCGCAATCAGCTTGAGATCGGTCATGAGCAAGGCCCTGTTGGGTGGCGATGACCCTATCTGGTCACGACGTCACCGATCTACAAGTTTGCGCGCGGCGGGGCAATGCGCCTGTAGGGGTGCGACAAAGACTCTTCTTGCTAACTGACCGGTCAGTTAGTTATAGTGCGTGACATGAAGAGCGAAAAGAAATTCAGCAGACGGGCCGAAGCGCGGCCGGACGAATTGCTCGACGCCGCCATGGCGGTGTTCGCCGAGCAGGGCTTTGCTGGCGCCAAGATGGAAGACATCGCCCGGCGCGCCGGGGTGTCCAAAGGCACGGTCTATCTCTATTTCGCCTCCAAGGAGGCGTTGATCGAGGGCATCATCCAGCGCGCGGTGGCGCCGATCGCCAGTGGGGCCCTGCCCCAGCTCGCCGCCTTCGAGGGCGATCCGCGCCTGCCCATCACCATGCTGCTCAAGACCATTGCGGGCCTGTTGAGCGACCCGGCCAAGCTGGCGATCCCGCGCCTGTTCCTGCGCGAGGGCATGAATATTCCCGGCATGGCCGACATCTATCGCCGCGACGTGCTCGACAAGGCCATGCCGGTGCTGACGGGCCTGGTGGAGCGCGGCGTGGCATCGGGGCATTTGCGCGCGGTCGACCCTGACCTCACCGTGCGCTCGATCGTCGGGCCGCTGATCGCCCATGTGGCGCTGAGCGAGATTTTCGGTATCCGCCCCGAGGACGGATTGGCGCTCGACCGGCTCATCGACAACCATATCGACATCCTGTTCGGCGGGCTCGCGGCCGAAAGATCGGACGGCACGCCATGAACGAATTTCTTGCAGGGCTGATGGCGGCGGTGCTGTCGGTGTTTTCGCCGGGGGCCGATCCGGCGGGCTATAGCGGCTATCTCGAGGCCGACTATGTCTATGTCGCGCCGGTGAGCGCGGGGCGGATCGTGTCGCTCGACGCCGAGGAAGGGCAGATCGTGGCCGCGGGCGATACGCTCTTTACCCTCGATGCCACGCAGCAGAAGAACCTGCTCGATGCGGCCATGGCGCGGGTTTCGGCGGCCAGGGCAACGCTGGAAAATCTCGAGACCGGCAGCCGCAGCGAGGAACTGGATGTGATCCGGGCGTCGCTGGCCAAGGCCGAAGCGGACCTGGCGCAGGCGCAATCCAATCTCAGCCGCAGCGAACGGCTGGTGGAAGCCGGCACCGTCCCCAGCGTAAGACTGGAGCAGGACCGCACGGCGCTGGCCTCGGCCCAAGCGCAGGTGAACCAGTTGCGGGCGCAATTGGCGGTGGCCGAGCTGCCGGCCCGCAATGCCCAGCAGGTGGCGGCGGAGGCCAATCTCAGCGCCGCCGAGGCCGATGCCGAGCGCGCCCGCCAGGACATGGACGACCGGACCATCGAGGCCCCGGTGGCGGGCATTGTGGACCGGGTGTTCTTCCGGGTCGGCGAGGTGGCCGGGGTCGGCGCGCCGGTGATCTCCATGCTGCCCCAGGGGCCGCTCGAAGTGTGGTTCTTCGTGCCCGAGGTCGAGCGCGCCGCCCTGGCGGTGGGGGCCGAGGTGACGGTGACCTGCGACGGCTGCGCCAGCGGCCAGGCGGCGCGGGTAACCCAAATCGCCAGCGAGCCGCAGACGACGCCGCCGGTGATCTATTCGCGCGAGGAACGCAGCCGGCTGGTCTATCTGGTCAAGGCGCGGCTGGAGACGGCCAATGCCCTCAAGCCCGGACAGCCGGTAACGGTGCTGCCATGAGCGCGCCGCTGGTCATCGACGTGCGGGGGCTGACCAAGCGGTTTGGCGACAAGACCGTGGTCGATCATTTCGATATCGCGGTGCCGCGCGGCGCCATCTATGGCTTTCTCGGTCCCAATGGCTCGGGCAAGACCACGACGATCCGCATGCTGTGCGGGCTTTTGACGCCCGACCAGGGCGATGGGCAGTGCCTGGGATTTGATGTGCGGCACCAGGCCGGGCGCATCAAGACCCAGGTCGGGTATATGACGCAGAAATTCAGCCTCTACGAGGACCTGACGATCCGCGAGAATCTCGATTTCGTGGCGCGCATGTATGGCGTGGCCGGCCGGCGCAAGCGGGTCAGCAAGGCGCTGGAGGAGCTGGGGCTGGCAGACCGGTCGGGGCAATTGGCCGGCACGCTGTCGGGCGGCTGGAAGCAGCGCCTGGCGCTGGCCGCCTGCCTGATCCATGACCCCAAGCTGCTGCTGCTCGATGAACCGACGGCGGGCGTCGATCCCAAGGCGCGGCGCGATTTCTGGGACGAGATTCGGCGCCTCTCCAAGGCCGGGGTGACCGTGCTGGTGTCGACGCACTACATGGACGAAGCCATCCAGTGCGATTTCATCACCTATATCGCCTATGGCAAAAAGCTGATCGACGGCCCGGCGACACAAATTCCCACCATGGTGGGCCTCAGCACCTGGCGCGCCGAAGGCACGAACCTAGTGGCGCTGGAAACGGCACTGCATGGCCAGCCCGGCGTCGACCAGGTGGCGCGCTTCGGCTCGGCGCTGCATGTGTCGGGCACAGATGCGGACCTCCTCGAAACCACGGTGCGCCGGTTCGAGGCGGAAGGCGACCAGCACTGGAGCAAGGTGCCGGCGGGGCTGGAGGAGGCCTTCATCTATCTCATGGCGGGGGCGCGGGACAATTTCTCGCGCGATGCCGCATGAGCATGGGATTTTCCATCAGCCGGTTCCTGGCGGTGCTGCTCAAGGAATTCATCCAGATGCGGCGCGACCGGGTGACCTTTGCCATGATGATCGGGCTGCCCATCATCCAGCTCATGCTGTTCGGCTTCGCCATCAATGCCGATCCGCGGCATCTGCCGACACTGGTGGAGGTCAATGACGAAGGGCCACTGACCCGGGCGCTGCTGGCCGGCATGGAAACCTCGGGCTATTTCGACTTCATCGGCCAGGTGCGCGGGCCGGAAGCCGGCGAGGAGGCGCTGCGGCGGGGCGAGGCCAATTTCGTCATCGTCATTCCCGATGATTTCGCCCGCGACGTGGTGCGCGGCCTCAACCCGGTCGTGCTGGTGGCCGCCGACGCATCCGATCCTTCCGCCGTCGCGGGCGCGGCGGCCGCGATGAGCGGCATTGTCAGCAATGCCATGGCGCAGACGCTGACCGGCCCGCTGGCGCAGGCCGCCGGCTCCCCTGCCCCGTTCAGCGTGACCGTGCATCGCGAATACAATCCGGAAGGCCGCACATCGACCAATATCGTGCCGGGGCTATTGGCCATCATCCTCTCGATGACCATGGTGATGATCACCGCCGTCGCCATCGTCAAGGAGCGAGAACGCGGCACCATGGAGATGCTGATTTCCACCCCCGTGCGCCCGGCCGAGGTGATGCTGGGCAAGATATTGCCTTATGTGGTGGTGGGCTATGTGCAGACGGCGGTGTTCATGCTGGCGGCCTTTGCCGTCTTCAATGTGCCGTTCACCGGCACGTTCATGGCGTTCTTCTACGGGTTCAATCTGTTCGTGCTGGGCAATCTGGCGCTGGGCTTCTTGATCTCCACCGTGGCGCATAACCAGATGCAGGCCATGCAGCTGAGCTTTTTCACCATCCTGCCCTCCATCCTGCTTTCGGGCTTCATGTTCCCCTTTGCCGGCATGCCGGGCTGGGCGCAGACGATCGGCACGGCCGTGCCCGCCACCCATTTCATCCGGCTGATCCGCAAGGTGATGCTCAAGGGCGCCGGCACGATCGACGTGTCACCCGAACTTGCAGCGCTGGGGGTGATCGTGCTGGTGATCAGCTTTGTGGCCATGCTGCGCTATCGGCAGACGCTGGACTGAGGGCAAAAGAAAAAGCCCGGCCGTAGCCGGGCTTTTCGATATTTGTGTCCTTTGGGACGATGCCCGCCTGCGAGCATAGCTCTCCGGGCCTGCTCGCCTCAAATCGCGCCACTGGCGCGATTTTGCCTTCGGGACATACCCGCCCTACGAGCATAGCTCTCCGGGCCTAGCACGCTAAAATCGCTCCACAGGAGCGATTTTGCCGACGGCACGCGTGCTAGCCAGCCAATCTCTCGATTTCCGCACCGCAGCGAGAGAGCTTGTCTTCCAGGCGCTCGAAGCCGCGATCGAGATGATAGATGCGGTTGACCACCGTTTCGCCCTTGGCGGCGAGGCCGGCAATGACGAGCGACACCGAGGCCCGGAGATCGGTGGCCATGACCTGGGCACCCTTCAATTGCGGTTTGCCGGTCACCGTCGCCAACTGGCCGTTGACCGCGATATCGGCGCCGAAGCGGGCGAGCTCGGCCACATGCATGTAGCGGTTCTCGAAAATGGTCTCGCGAATGTGGCTGACGCCCGAACTCATGGTCATCAGCGCCATGAACTGGGCCTGCAGATCGGTGGGGAAGCCGGGGAACGGATCGGTCTCGACATCCACGGGCTGGATCCCATTGCCATTGCGGCGGACGCGCAGGCCATTGGCTTCGCTCGACAATTCGGCGCCGGTCTGGGCCAGGATGTCGAGGGCCGCCTGCAGATGCTCGGGGCGGGCGCCTTTGAGGAGCACGTCGCCACCAGTCATGGCGGCCGCCATTGCAAAGGTGCCGGTTTCGATGCGGTCGGGGATAACCTCGACGGTGGCCCCGTGCAGCTTTTCGACGCCCTCGACCGTCAGGGTCCGGGTGCCGATGCCGGAAATCTTCGCGCCCATGGCCACGAGGCATTCGGCGACATTGGTGATTTCCGGTTCCTGTGCGGCGTTTTCGATAATGGTCGTGCCGCGGGCCAGCGTGGCCGCCATCAGGATCGTATGGGTTGCGCCCACCGAGACCTTGGGGAAGCTGACGGTGGCGCCGATCAGGCCGCCCTTGGGCGCGCGCGCGACCACATAGCCCTCGTCGATATCGATCTCGGCGCCCAATTGCTTGAGGCCATAAAGGAAAAGATCGACCGGTCGGGTGCCGATGGCGCAGCCGCCGGGCAACGAGACGCGCGCTTCATGACAGCGGGCCAGCAGCGGACCGATGACCCAGAAGCTGGCGCGCATCTTGGAGACGAGGTCATAGGGGGCCGTCGTGTCGACAATATCGGCCGCATGGAAGGTCATGCGCTGGCCCACGCCCTCTTCCTCGCCACGGCGGCGGCCGTGCACGGCGATGTTGACGCCGTGGTTTTCCAGAATGCGTTCGAGCTGCTTGACGTCGGCCAGGCGCGGCACATTGTGCAGCACCAGCGGCTCATCGGTCAGCAGAGCAGAAATCATCAGCGGCAATGCGGCATTCTTGGCGCCCGAAATCGGGATCTCGCCCCGAAGTTCATTGCCGCCGACCAAACGAATACGATCCATTAGAAGTCCTCAGAAAAGGCCCCTTGGGCCTGCTACCTGGTGGGAGGTAGGCGAGGTCTTCTTTGCCACGTGAGCCAGACCAGCCGTTCTCGAGAAAGGGTGACGATTAGAATCGCCTGAAAATGGTTTACGGTTTCTTGTCCGCGTCCGCTTCAGGGGCCGTGGGAACCTGCTCCGGCGCGCCAGTGACCGCGCGCGCCCTCGCCTGTTCCTTCCGACGCTTGAGGTTCTCCCGCAGCTTTGCGGCCAATCTTTGCTCGCGCTGTGCGGTTTGTTCCGATTTGCCCATGGCCCTTCGGCCCTTCGATTCCATTGCGGTGGTTGATAGGCTGTTTTTGGTCTTGCGTCGAGGGAGGCACTATGGCAAAGGAGCCCCCGTCGCCGCGCCGGTCTGCCGCGCAGTGGCGAACAGAGTGGTCGCGCTCTCGACCCGAAAATGTGGATGCCACGTTTTCCGAGATCGCTCCAGATGCTGCCGTAGCTCAGTGGTAGAGCACTCCCTTGGTAAGGGAGAGGCCGACAGTTCAATCCTGTCCGGCAGCACCATTCAAAGTCTTTCCTGCGCTCCTGTTACCCAAGCTGCTGCAACTGCGCGCGATATTGCGCTGCGGGCGGGCGGGCACTATGCCTTGCTTGGTGCTTGGGAGGACGACATGGCTGCGGACACGCTTTACGAGATCATTGATCCCCGCTTTTCCGGCAAGATCGTGGGGAGCGCGCGGCTGGAAGAGTTGTGCACCGGGTTCCGCTGGACCGAGGGACCGGTCTGGTTTTCCGACCATGACTGCCTCTATTTCTCCGACATCCCCAATCAGCGGGTGATGCGGTATCTGCCGGCCGACAATTCGGTCTCGACCTATCTGGCGGCCTCCAACTTTGCCAATGGCCATACGCGGGACCGCCAGGGGCGGCTGGTCTCGTGCGAGCATGGCACAAGGCGGGTGACGCGAACCGAACTGGATGGGTCCATCACGGTGCTGGCCGACCGTTTCGAGGGCAGACGGCTCAATTCGCCCAATGACGTGGTGGTCAAGTCGGACGGCTCGATCTGGTTCACCGATCCCACCTATGGGATCATTTCGGACTATGAGGGCTTTACCGCCCCGCCCGAGCAACCGGTCCACGGCGTTTACCGCATTGACGGCGACAGCGGTGCCGTGACGTTGGTCGCCAACGATTTCGTGCAGCCCAATGGCCTCGCCTTCTCACCGGACGAGCAGTTGCTCTACGTGGCCGATTCGGGCGGCAGCCGCGAAACAGGCGGGCCGCGCCATGTGCGGGTCTTCGCCGTTTCCGAAGATGGCCGGACGCTGAGCGGCGGCAAGGTGTTCTGCGAGATCGAAAATGGCGTGCCCGACGGGTTTCGCATCGACAGCGATGGCTGGATGTGGTGCTCGTCGGCCGATGGCGTCGACGTCTTCGATACCGATGGCACGCTGTGCGGCAGAATTCGGGTGCCGCAGCGCGCGGCAAACCTGACCTTTGGCGGGCCGCGGCGGAACCGGCTGTTCATCACCGCCACGACCTCGCTTTACGCCATCTATGTCAATGCACGGGGCGTGCAGACGTCTTGAGGCGATCGGTGAACAAAGCCGAGAGCAGCCGGTCGGCCGACAGCGTGCCGCCGCCATAGACGAGCAGGGCCAGGGCCATGGCGAACCAGGGCAGATGAAAGTTGACCAACCCGTCGGGGACGGTGAGCTGGATGATGACGGTCATGGCGAGAATGCCCAGCGCGGCAAAGCGCGTGCCCAGACCGAGCACCAGGAAGACCGGCAGGAGCACTTCGCCCAGGCCGGCGAGGAACGCCATGGTCAGCGGCGCCGGATAGGGGAAGGCCTGGCCCAGAATGTGCAGGCGGAACTCCTCCTGGAAGAGATAGCGGGCACCCGAAGAAAGGTTGAGAAACCCGTCCCACTTGGTCAGGCCCGAGCGCCAGAAGGGAATGGCCAGGGCCAGGCGCAGGCAGAGTAGCGGCAGGGCCGCGGGAATGGATGCCAACAGGCGGTCGGCGCGGCCCACAATGTCGGTCAGGCGCGTGATGATCATCATGAAATCTCCTGTTGCAGCGCGGCAAAGACGCCCAATCCGGCGAGACCGACCAGGGCCGCTCCGGGATCAAAATCGGGAAATTGCGCAAGCGCGATCTCTGCCGCTGCGCCCAGCGCGTGCCCGTCCTCGAGGGCCCGCAGCAACGTCGCGGCGGCAGGTGGAATGATTGTCAGGCGCACCTCGGCGGCCGGACGGGTCAGGACGATGTGCTCACTGCCGGCCTGGTCGGGCGGCACGAAGGGCGTCTGCTGGTGGGCCGACCAGATCGACCCTACCGGCCAGGCGGAGGCCACAAGACGCGTCGCGGGCGCCAGCACCAGGCGCAGGCCGGCAAGGGCTTGGGCCGGTACCGCCGCCAGATCGGCAGGCACTGCAATCAATCCTTCGGCCGCGTTGTAGGCATCGGACCAGGCCAGTTCCAGCCGTGCCAGATCGGCGAGATAGGGGACGGTGGCAGCGGGCGGGAAATCGGCGATGAAGTCGGGAAAGCTGTCGCCATAATGCAGAAGCACCGGCGAGGCCGGCTTGTGTTCGCCGACATAGAGCCGGGCCATGCCGGCGAAAAACGTCTCGCCCACGACCTGTCTCGTGACTGCGAAGCGCGCGGCGAGCGCTGCCACCAGACTCACATGCACATTGTTGCGGTAGACCGCGAAACGGCTCCTGTCGGGCGTGCCGCGCGGGGACACCAGGCCCGCCGGAACCGGCAGGGCCGGGTCGGTCAGCGCGGCGGCGAAGGCGCGCTGGTCGGTCATGATGCAAGCCTTTGTGCCACAGGGCCGGCGAGCACCGCATCGACCAGGCGCACCTCGTCCATGAGCACGTCGAAGGCGGGCACGTCATTGTCCCATTCGATCAAAGTCGGCAGCGGCCCGGTGCGGGAAATGGTGTGGCGGAACAGCTCGAACACGTCGGGACGGACGCGGCTGCCATGGGCGTCGATGAGCAGGCGCTCGCCGGCGTCGTCCGTAGTCTCGTCATAGCCGGCAAGGTGGATTTCGCCCACATGGCGGATGGGAAAGCGATCAATATAGGCGACGGGGTCGAGCCGGTGATTGACCGCCGAGACCATCACATTGTTGACGTCGAGCAGCAGGCCGCAGCCGGTCCGCTCGGCAATGGCATCGAGAAAATCGACTTCGTCGATCGTGCTCTCGGCGAAGAGCACATAGGTGGAGGGATTTTCAAGCAGCATGCGGCGACCCAGGGCCTGCTGGACCTGATCGACATGGGCGACGACGCGATCGAGCGTGTGCCTGGTATAGGGCACGGGCAGCAGATCGTTGAGATAGCCCTCGTCATGGCTGGACCAGGCCAGATGCTCGGAAAAGGAGGCGGGGCGATAGCGGTCGTTGAGCGCCCTCAAACGCTGGAGGTGATCCCGGTCGAGCGGGGCTTCGCCGCCGATGGAGAGGCCTACGCCGTGCAGGGAGAGTGGATAATGCTCGCAGATGGCGCCGAGATAGCGGTGGGGCGGGCCACCGGCGCCCATGTAATTTTCCGCGTGCACCTCAAAGAACCCCAGGTCGGGGCAATCGGCAATGATCTGGGCGTAGTGCTGCGGCTTGAGACCGAGGCCCGGCCGGACCGGCAATGCGTCGAAGGGCATGGAATCCTCCCCTGGTGCAAGAAGCGGGAGGCCGCTGGAGCCTCCCGTTGGGGCGATCAGCTGGCCATGGGCAGGTCGCGGTCGAGCGGCTCGAGCGAACCCATGCGGTCGCCTTCAAGCATCATGGTCTCGCAGGTGCCGGCCGGGACGGCCTTCCAGGCATTGCCCTGATAGTCGATGGTGGAGGTGCCAGCGCAGGTGGTGCCAGGGCCGGCGGCACAGTCATTGGCACCGGCAAGGGCGACACCGTAGCATTTCTCGGTGGCGGCCATGGCATCGCCCCCCATGGTGTCCTGGGCAAGGGCAGCGCCACCCAAAGCGGCGGTGAGCGAGGCGGCAAGGGCGAGAGTGGACAGGCGGTTCATTGAAGTCTCCTCGTGTTGGGAACGCTCCGGGTTCCGACACGAGGTCATTCGGCGGGCGGCAGCCAAGGTTACCGCGCGCCATGCGGATCACGACTTCGTGATCGGCCAGGCACAAAAGGACCGGCGCTCCGCGGAGCGCCGGCCGGCAATGATCAGGTTATCAAAAAAGGGTGGAAGGCGATCAGATCCAATAGGGGGTCACGCCATAATAGTCGTAGACGCGACGGCCGTTTTCGGCGGTCCAGAAATTGTCGTCGTTCTCGCCATAGCGTGGCGCGCCTTCGAGCTGATCCTTGGTGATATCGACGCGATAGCCGCCGAGGTTTTCGTCATAGTCGAGCTTGGACCAGGGCAGCGGATAGTGATCGTGGCCGATGCCCATGAAGCCGCCAAAGCTCAGGACGGCATAGGAGACCTTGCCGCCACGCTTTTCCACCAGGAAGCGCTCGATGGAGCCGATATGCTCGCCATTGGGGTCATAGACCTTGGTGCCTTCGACCTTGTCAGAGGCGATCAGGTCATGGGTTTCCTTGACGTCGGCAGTGGCGACACGCTTGTCATCATAGGCCATTTGGACCTCCTTGATTGGGGTGTGGGAGGGGAACGCGGCGCTGCGGGCGAGGTTTCGCCAGGGGAGAAATCGTGATCAGGCGACCAGACGGGGCCGGGAGCGCGGACGCGGACCGCGCTCGGCGAGGAAGGCCATGAAGGCGTCGATCAGCAGCGGCCGGGAGATGCCGTAGCCCTGGACGAAATCCACCAGACCGGTGGCCTTGAGGTATTCGAGGCGCTCGCTGGCCTCCACCCCCTCGACCACCAATGAGCGACCTGAGGCCTGCACCAGCTCGATAGCGTGATCGAGCATGCGCGCCATGACCGAGTGATCGGGCGCCATGGCAAAGGAACGATCGAGCTTGACCCCGTCGATCGAGAGCGCCGCCAGGCTGTGCATGGAAGAATAGCCGGCGCCGAAATCGTCGATATAGATCCTGAGCCCGGCGGCGCGCAGCCGCTCGATCTCGACCTGCGCGGTTTCCGGACTGATCTCGGCGGTTTCAACGATCTCGATCACCACGTCAAAGGGTGAACCGGCGGCAAGGAATGGCGCGAAGATCGGCAGCAGGCGGCCGGCATCAAGGTCCTGCGGGAAAATGTTGAAATTGACCTGCAGCCGCAGCCCGGACGGCAGGCGGGCGGTCAGGTCGGCATAGGCACAGGCGACCACCATGGTGGTGAAGCGCTCGGTCAGGCCGTGCCGCTCGATGATGGGCAGGAAGCGATCGGGTGGGACGATGGTGCCGTCCACATCCCGCCAGCGCGCCAGGACTTCGCAGCCGGTAACCAGATTGGTCTTGAGGCACAGCAGGGGTTGATAGGCGCAGACCACCGAACCCTTTTCGAGGCGGCGCAGGAAGCGTGCCTCGAAGGACCAGTAGCGCTCGATCAGGCCATGCAACTGCTGGGCCACCCAGGCCGCTAGCACCGCCGCAACCAAAAGGATGACGCCCACAGTCGCCCAGCCAAGGCCGAACAATTGCGAGAGATAGCTGCGCCCGGCAATACAGTGGATGCCGCCGGTGTCGCAGGCGAGCTGATAGAAGACGCCGTTGAACACCGAAGCAATGGCGGGCCCCTGGGCGGCCAGCGCTTCGACATAGATGCCGGCTTCACCCTGGCGGTGCATCCAGGTGTCGCCGAAGTGGAACACCAGCTCCTGGTCCATCCAGCGCGGAGCGTTAGCCGGCAATTCCGAGGCAGGCACAATCATGGCCAGGGCGCCACGCTGCGCCAGCGTACCGGTCAAGCCGTCGAGGCCCAGAAAGCCCAGATCGATATCGACCCAGAAGGCTATGGCAAACGGGTTGTCGGGCATGATATCGGGCGCGCCGAGAATTTCGGGCCGGGCCAGGCGGCCCGAATTGACCGAGCACTGCACAACCCCATTCGGGGCATAGAGCAATTCGTTGATGCCGTCGGGCAGAAAGGCGATGCGCCGCAACTCATCGAGAAATGCGGGGGAACAGGGCGGCTGGGTGAGGCGCCTGTCCATCTCGTCGAAGGTGGAGAGCACGTTGGAGCGCAGCCGCTCGAAGCCGGCCAGGCTCCTGTGGGTCTCGACCCGCATGTTGACCGCAACCTGCTCGGCCACCACCCATGTGGCCAAGGCGAGCAAGGTTCCAAACGCCACCACCCACAATGCCAGCCTGAGACCGCGTCCATGTGTTTCGGCGATCATGAAGCCGAAAAAACGGCTCATCGGAAGTTCCTCCACAGACCTCCTATGCCCCAACACTCCTCAAGGGTGGGTTAAATCCAGCGGCTTATTGCGCCGTATCGGCCGGAACTCCTTCCCCTGTGTCGCATTGATCCAGATGAACGGCCCTTGTGGCCTCCCTCCAATTTGGAGAGACGGAAATGGTCTTTGACAGTCTCAAGCAACGCATGGGTGGCCACGACCAGCTCAATCCCATGCAGATTGCCCATCACACCCTGTTCACCGCGCGCGAAAAGATCGAATTGCTCAACCAGCTCAAGGCGGAGGCGACGGGCGCGCAGGCAGAGGGCGACCCGGTGGCCTTCGAGCCCGAGGAAATCGACCGGGCCATCGCAGAAGTGCGCGAGGGCGTGGAAAGCGGCGTCGGCACCGAAACCGTGCTCAAGGGGGATTTCTGATGGCTGAACCCAAGGAAGTGCATTCCCCACAGGTGGCCAAGGTCGACTACATGGTCGACGAGAACGCCTCACCGGTGGACGTTCCGGATGGTTCGGGCCTGAAGGTGGCCGGTGAACACGACCCCACAGTGGGGGCGACCGGCCCCACTAACTGGTGGCTCTACGGGCTGGGCGCGCTGGCGATCATCATCGCCATATTGCTGATCATGCAGATGTTCTCGGGCGCGCCGGGCACCGACATGCAGCCAGGGACACCGACATCTGAACCGGTGGTCGAAACTCCGGCCGAATAGAGCCAGAACAAAAAAGGCGCGATCCGGGGATCGCGCCTTTTGTCATGCCTGCGCTCGCGATCAGCCGCGGATGGGCGAAAGCTGGATTTCGACGCGGCGGTTCTGCGCGCGGCCGGCTTCCGTCGCGTTCGAGGCGATCGGCGAGGTCTCGCCCTTGCCCTCGATGTAGAAACGGCGCTGGTCGATGCCCTGATTGGCCAGGATGGTGGCGACCGAAACGGCGCGGCGCTGGCTGAGCGACAGATTATAGGCATCGTCGCCCTGGCTGTCGGTGTGGCCATAGACGTCGACAATGGTCTTGTCGAACTTCTTGAGCACCAGCGCCACCGAGACCAGGGTCTGGTTGAATTGCGGCTGCACCGTCGACTGATCGGTGGCGAAGGTGATGTTGGAGGGCATGTTGAGGATGATCTGGTCGCCCACGCGGGTGACCGAGACGCCGGTGCCCTGCAGCTGGGCGCGGAGTTCGGCTTCCTGCTGATCCATGTAATTGCCGATGGCCGCGCCGGTGAGACCACCCACACCGGCGCCGATCAGCGCACCGACGCGCGGGTCACCACCCACGGCAGCGCCCACAATGGCACCGGCAACCGCGCCGCCACCGGCGCCGAGCAGCGTGCCGCCGGCGGTGTTGGAGAGCTGGGACTGGCCCGTATAGGGATTGGTGGTGGTACAGGCGCTGAGCGCCAGGGTCGCGGCAAGGGCGACGAGAACCTTCGACTTCATATGCTTCCCCCAAAAGGATTCGCGGTTGGTGGCCTTGTGTTGCCCCTGAATAAGGCAGGAGCGTGATGAGGGGAAGAGCCTGAACCGGGGATGAATGGCCGTCTATCGGCGGATACTGAGCCTACGTTTTAAGCATTCCTGCCATGTGTACAAATTCTAGGCTGAATTTACCTTTGCTTATCCAGCGGCGGATGAGATTGGGGCAGCCAGGGAGACCAGGATGCCGCCCTCCGACGATTCCGCCCATATCGATGCCGGCCTTGGCCTGCTGATCAACCTGACCGGCAAGATGCGCATGCTGTCGCATCGGACAGCGATGTTCGCGATGCTGATTGCCGGGCAAGATCGCCCGGACCCGGGCCATCTGGAACGGTTCGATGGCGCCGCAAGCGAGTTCGGCAGCATCTATCGCGCCTTGTGCGAAGGCGATGAAGGCCTGGGGGTCACCGCCACAGTGGCCGGGGCACTGGCCGATACGGGCGCCTTCGGGCAGGACACCAAGGCGCCGATAGAGCGCTTCCTCGACCTCGTGCACAGCCTGCGCCAGGGTTTTGAGGCCGGTTCGGCGGCCGAGGCGCCAATGGCGCGACTGGTCGACCTGGTTGCCGGAGACCTGTTGACCACGCTGAATGCCCTGATGGCTGCGGTCAGCACCACACTCAATGCCCGCATAGGCGCACGCCGGGCCCAGAACGAGCAATCGCGCGCCGCCATGCTCAGGGCGATCGGCTCGATCAACGATGTCAGCCTCAAGGTGAAACTGATCTCGCTCAATGCCAGTATCGAGGCAGCGCGTGCCGGCCCCTATGGCAAGAGTTTTGGCGTCATTGCCGCCGAAATCCGGACCCTCAGCGAGGATGCGGCCCGATCGGCCAAGGGCCTGCTCGAACAGATGGACCGCCCGGCCTGATTACCCATTGGCCCAGCCCGCATCGACCAGGAAATGCTGGGCGGTGATCATGGCGCTGTCCTCTGCTGCGAGAAACAGGGCCAGGCGCGCGCAGTCCTCGGGCGTGAGGGCTTCGGGGATGGCCTGGCTCTGCTTGATATCGGCCAGGGTTTCGGCGTCGATCCAGAGTTCGAGCTGGCGTTTTGTCATCACCGCGCCGGGCACCAGGGAATTGACCCGGATGCCCGACTGGCCCAGTTCGCGGGCCATCGACCGGGTGAGCCCGTGAATGGCGGCCTTGGCCGTCTCGTAGATCGGCAGGCCGGGAGTCATGATCATCCAGCTGATCGAGCCGTAATTGATGATCGAGCCCCTGCCCGCCTTTGCCATGCCGGGCGCCACGGCCTGGATGGCGAAGAAGGCGTGCTTGAGATTGACCGCCATGCGCTGGTCCCATTCCTCGGGCGTGACTTCACCCCATTGGTGGCGCTGATCGTGCGCGGCGTTGTTGACCAGCACCAGCGCATCGCCGTGCAGGCGGGCGAATTCGGCGATGGCGCCTTGATAGGCCGGAATATCGGTGACGTCACAGCGGATGAAATGGACATGGGCGCCGCCATGCCTGAGTTCGGTCGCCAGCGCCTCCCCGGCCTCGGCGGCAATATCGACAAAGCCGACCCTGGCGCCCTGCCCCGCGAAAGCGCGGACCATGGCTTCGCCAATGCCGGACGCCCCGCCGGAGATGACGACGGGACAGTCCTTGAGGCTGGGATAGCTGGCGAAAGGGGTCGTCATGGCGGCATCCGGGTCTGAGAAACGTCCCCAGATAACCCCGCCCGGCGCGATCGGGCAAGAGCATTCTGATGTACGTACGTCAGAACGCTCCCACGCCACAGTCCGTGGGCGAATGCCCGGCTGTCGCGGCCGTCAGCGCAGGCGTTCGACCGAGGGGGCCATAGTGTGCGGCGTGACTTCGCGCCGTTCGATTTCCTCGAGCAGGGCGGACACCTTGTCGACATGGGCGATGTGACGCTGCTCCATGGAGAAGTTGAAGGTCACATAGTCGCGGCTGGGACAGAAGGTGCAGATGTTCACCTCGGAATGCCAGGCGCCGCAATAGAGCGGCTCGACCAGGCCATGGGTCATGGGGCCATAGGTGCGGTGCGGCGGCACCAAAGTGAGCACGATATGGTTGCCGCCATTGAAGCGCCAGAACCGCTTGTTGGGCAGGAAGGGGAGGATGCGATTGACCGCCCGCATCGCCTTGAACATGGAATTGATGACCACCTGGAACGAGGTGATGTCCTTCTGCTCGATCCCCGCAACGGTGTTGTCGACGGCGCGGACATAGTCGACGAAATCGTCCATGACCTTGAACTTGGCTTCGAGCGCGCGGACGCGGAAGAAGTCGTCGTCCGTGTCGTTCCGCTTGGTGTCGAGCATGGTGTAGTTGGCGCCGATCACCTTCTTGCTCATGTGCTTCTCATCGCCCTCGCCGTTGAGGGCGTGGGTGACGAGGGCAAACATGAGCGAGCGCTGGCGGACGCCGAGCTTGTTGGCGAGGAGGCGCAGGCGGTGGCGCTCGATGGCCAGGGTCCTGAAGCCCCAGGGCTGCTCCTTGGGGGCCAGGATATTGGCCAGGACCAGGTAGATGAACGTGGTCAGGCCACCGCGCAGGGCGCTCTTGAGGCGATCGCCGAAAGGCAGCTTGTTGGACTTGTCCGACTGCACGCCGTGACTGGCGGAGGCGGAGCGGGTCAGAAGCGCGGAGTCCGAACCTTCGAGCAGAGCGTGGCTGGAGCGGACCTGGAGCACCGCCGCCCGACCCTGCGCATCGGGGCCGCCGCGCCGGACCGCCGCCATGACGCGGAACAGGGGCAGGTCCTTGCGCTCGAAAATATCGGCAGACTTGCTCAGCCACTTGTCCGGGTAGCCATCGAACTCGTCGACCATTTCCACCGAAGTGATGGCATCAAGCAGATGCTTGGGAAAGGGCTGGCCCGGCTGGGCGCCGACAAAGCCATGCGTAAGCTGCGGCGCCAGCGCGATCATCTCAGCCACCATATTGGCCAGGCCGTCCTGATCGTAACTCTGGGTGGAGAAGGCGGTAAAGAACACCGTGTCGCGTCCCTCATAGAGGAACCACTGGAAATCGGTGAACAGGGCCTGTGGGTTCCGCTCTACTGCGGCACGGGCCAGGGCCAGCGCATCGGTTTGCTGGCCGGCAAAACTCGAAGACGAAAAACTCTTCACGCGAATAACTCCCCTCAAGTCCCTCCCAGGACGATTGATCTAAGCGCGTTCGAGACAATCTATCAACAAAGAGTGAAAGGTCCGGTTAACCAGGGGGATGGCCGCTCTACTTCGCGACACCAGACCAGGCCGATGCAGAAGGGCGTGGACCGATGGTTGGCAGCGCCAGCGGCTTACTCTAGAATGGTTCTCATGTTTTCTGGCCACCCCCAATGCGCACAAGGGGTTAGCTGTGCCAGCGCGTCGAATTGACCTATGTCAAAGCGAGGCGGCGGGGAATAGGTAGAGCATATCAGAGCAAGGTTCGGCTGCCCCGTCGTTCCGGTGCTCGCAAAGGAACGGCTCCCATGGATTATCGTGGCATTTTCGAGGATGCAGTGGATTCACTGCGGGCAGAGAAGCGCTATCGCGTCTTCGCAGACCTCGAAAGGATCGCCGGGCGCTTCCCCCGCGCCGTCTATCGCGACGATGCCGACAATGCCCGCGAGATCACCATCTGGTGCTCCAATGACTATCTGGGCATGGGCCAGCACGCCAAGGTCGTGGCCGCCATGCAGCAGACTGCCGGAACGATGGGCGTTGGTGCCGGCGGCACCCGCAATATCTCGGGCACCAACCGGCCACTGGTCGAGCTGGAGCGCTCGCTCGCCGACCTGCACCGCAAGGAAGCCGCGCTCGTGTTTACGTCGGGCTTCGTGTCCAACGAGGCGGCAATCTCCACCATTGCCCGACTCCTGCCCGACTGCATCATCTTCTCGGACCAGCTCAACCATGCCTCGATGATCCAGGGCGTGCGCCAGAGCGGCATGGAAAAGAAGATTTTCCGGCACAATGACGTGGCGCATCTGCGCGAGCTTTTGAGCCAGGTCGACCGCAAGCGCCCCAAGCTGATCGCCTTCGAGAGCGTTTATTCCATGGATGGCGACGTCGCGCCCATCAAGGAAATCTGTGATCTGGCCGAGGAATTCGGGGCGCTGACCTATATCGACGAAGTCCATGCGGTGGGCATGTATGGTCCGCGCGGCGGCGGCATTGCCGAGCGCGAAGGCCTGATGGATCGCATCGACGTCATCGAGGGCACGCTGGCCAAGGGCTTTGGCGTCATGGGCGGCTATATTGCCGCCAATCGCGCGGTGATCGATGCCGTGCGCTCCTATGCGCCCGAATTCATCTTCACCACCGCCCTGCCCCCGGCGCTGTGCGCCGCTGCCCGCGCTTCGATCGAGCATCTGAAGGGCAATGGCGAAGAGCGCCAGATGCACCAGCGCCAGGCGCGGCTGACCAAGGCGATCCTGGCCGATGCCGGCCTGCCAGTGATGGACACGCCGACCCATATCGTACCGCTGATCGTGGGCGACGCCCGCGCCGTCAAGGCGGCGAGCGACATGCTGCTCGACAAGCACAATATCTATATCCAGCCGATCAATTATCCCACCGTGCCCAAGGGGACGGAGCGGCTGCGCATCACCCCGACGCCGCTGCATACCGACGAGATGATCTTCGAGTTGCGGCACGCGCTGGTGAGCGTGTGGACGAGCCTGGAACTGCCACGCGAGGCCGCCGATGCGGCCATCACCGCGAGTAAGCTCACCTCCGGCGACCTGACCCTGCCCAGCCTGGGCGGCTGAGGGCAGCCGGGCCCCAAACGATCCGTATCGGGACATTGCGCCAGCCAGAGCCGTGATGACGGCCGCTGGCAGGCGCTGTGACGGCTCCAATCGGCACCCAGTTTGACCGGTATCAAGGCGTGGCCGCATTTGCGTGCCATGGTGCCCCGCAGATCGGCGGGAGCACGACATGTCCATCCTCATCGTCTATGACAGCATTTTCGGGAATACCGGCCAGATCGCCAAGGCCATGGCCGAGGAACTGTCCCGCACGCACCAGACCCGGCTTGCCTCGGTCCAGGAGGCCCGCGATCTTGACCTTTCCGATGTCGAACTGCTGATCGTGGGATCGCCGACGCGCGGTTTCCGACCCACTCCGGCCATCCAGGAATTTGCCTGCCGCCCCGACCTGTCCGGCCGCGCAGCGGCTTTCGACACGCGCCTCGATCTTGAAACCATCGAGCCGGCGCCGCTGCGCTGGGTGATCGGTGCGGGCGGTTATGCGGCAGAACGCCTGCATCGCGAGCTGTCCGAGCATGGCTGCACCATGGTGGGCGACACGGCGGGCTTTGTCGTGCTGGGGCAGGAAGGACCGCTCAAGGACAATGAAATCGAACGGGCGGCAAGCTGGGCACGGGGCCTGGTGGACGCACCGACAATGGAGGGACGCGCATGAGCGAGGACCAGAGGGACCGCAGCTTTTCCGAAGAGATCGAAATTGCCGGGCACCAGTTGA
This sequence comes from Devosia salina, assembly GCF_019504385.1. Classification (NCBI taxonomy): domain Bacteria; kingdom Pseudomonadati; phylum Pseudomonadota; class Alphaproteobacteria; order Hyphomicrobiales; family Devosiaceae; genus Devosia; species Devosia salina. Next base: position 456,982 of record NZ_CP080590.1, on the reverse strand, counting down.
TCGAACGGATCAAGGAACTGGTGGCCGAGGGCAATATCAGGCTGCTGCGCATTCGTGCCGAGAACGGCCAGATCTTTCTTGAAATCCCGCTCACCACTGGCGCCATCGCCGGCGGGGTGGTGGTGCTCACCGCTCCCTGGCTCGCCGCCATCGGCGCCATTGCCGGCCTGGCGGCCCGCGTGAGCATCGAGATCGTTCGCACCAAGGATGACTCCAGCGAAGGGGGCAATGGGCCCTCCCAGGGGGACTGATATCAGGCCTTTCATGCTGATCGTCGGCGTTGTTGTTGTGGGCCTGGTTCTCGTTGCCGTCTTCAGGTCGGTGCAGTTCGCACAGGGGATCGAGGCGCAACGCCGGCAATTGCTGGCCGTCCAGGCAAGCGGCCCGGTCGACATTGCCGCCCTGCCGGACCTGGTGCGCGCCTTTGCCGAACGCAATGGCGGCCGGCGTGGCGGTCCAGAAACGATGGTGATGCAGCAGCAGGCAGAAATGCGGCTGGCACCGGATCAGGCCTATTTCGAGCTTGCTGCCGAGCAGGTCTTCGCTACCCGGCGGCCGGGCTTCGTCTGGCAGGCTCGGGGCAAGATGGCATCAGTGGTTCCGGTGTCGGTCGTGGACAGCTATGTGGACGGGATCGGCACCCTGGAGGCGCGTGTGGGCGGGGTGCTCACCGTTGCCCAAAGCGTCGGGCCGGAAACCGCCAGGGGCGAGGCCATGCGCTATCTGGCCGAACTGCCATTCAATCCCGACGCCATCCTCAACGCACCGGACCTGCATTGGGAGCAGGTGGATGCGGACACCGTCGCGGTTTCGCTCGAGACCATTGGCGGGTTGGCGCGTGTGCTGCTGCATTTCGATGCGGCCGGCGATGTCATCGCCGCCAGTGCGGCGGACCGACCCCGCGATGTCGATGGCACGACTGTGCCCACGCCATGGCTGGGCCACTTCTCCAGTTACGACGTGATCGGCGGATACCGCCTTCCCCTGACCGCCGAAGTGGCCTGGCAACTGCCCGCCGGAGAGTTCGTCTATTGGCGGGGCCACATTACTGCGTTCGGCGCCGAATAGGAGGCGCTGGAGCGGCTCTTTTCCGCTCGCGCCGCTTTCGTGGCGCCACTCGCCATTCGGGCACGCTACCTCGCCACTCGAGCCGCCACTCGACCATAGGTCTCGTGGCCTCCTCGCCTCCGGTCACGCCACCGGCGTGCCCGGCCCTGCGGGACGGGTCGGAGTCTCATGGCCTTCTCCGCTTTCGTGGCGCCACTGGCGCCACTCGCCCTTCGGGCACGCTACCTCGCCATTCGAGCGTAGCTCTCATGGCCTTCTTGCCTTCAATCGCTCCACTGGAGCGATTGATCCTGCGGACCGGCTACCTCGCCATTCGAGCGTAGCTCTCATGGCCTTCTCCGCTAAAATCGCTTCACTGGAGCGATTTCTTCACGCTACGAAGTCAGGACGATGCGGAGGAGGTCGGCGGTGTTGCGGGCGCCGAGCTTTTCCATGACCCGGGCGCGATGCACCTCGATGGTGCGCGGGGAGATGCCCAGTTCGCGCCCGGCCTCCTTGTTGGACTGGCCATTGGTGATCAATTGCAGCACTTCGCGCTCGCGCGGAGCGAGCTGGGAGAAGCCCCGCACTTCGACTGCGCGACTGCCCGCCTGCATGGCGCCCAGATGCACATCCTTGCGCAAGGCATCGCGGATGACAGTGAGCAGCATTTCGCTGTCGATGGGCTTGGCCAGGACATCGGTCGCCCCGAGCTTCATGGCCGTCACGGCGGCGTCCACCCGTGGCGTATTGGCGAGCATCACCACCGGCGCGCCGGTGCGCAGCGCCTTGACGCGGCGCAGCACGCCCAGGCCGCTTTCCTCGCCAAGATCAAGATTGGCGACCACCACATCGGGCCGGCGCCGTTCGACGGCGACGGCGAAATGGGCTGGTTCAAGGGAGAACACGGTCTGGAAACCTTCGAGCCGGAACAGCACGCTCAGCGCCTCGCAGGTCCCGGCATCCGGGTCAACGATATGGACCAGACGGTCCCGATTGAGAAATGCGTGGTAATAGGTATGCGTGTTCATGCCATAGCCCCTTCCGGCAGGTTCATTTCCAGAACCGGACAAGCCCGGACACGCAACGTTCCGCCTGGCAGAGCGCACACTCTGCCAGCGCTGCACCTCTGCCCCGGTGTCCCGCAAGTGTAGTTTGCTCTAAGTGGTCGCGCCGTCCGATACGAACAAATACGCGGAATGCGTAGGATGTACTACCTAGAGTCTAGGGATATATTCGCCTACCGCGACTGTCAACGACAATATTCCTATACCTTAACCCAAACAAAGCCGGCATCGCTGCCGGCTTCAGGCTCAGCTCTTGCTGCCGGCGCGGATCGCGTCGCGAATTTCGGTAAGCAGGACTTCCTCCTTGGAGGGGGCCGGCGTGGTTTCGACCGGTTCCTTGGCGGCCTCGCGCTTCATGGAATTGATGCCCTTGACCACCATGAACAGCACGAAGGCGATGATGGTGAACTTGACCACCGCATTGATGAAGAGGCCGATATTAAGGGTGGCGACGCCCGCCTCCTTGGCCGCGGCGATCGAGGGGACCGCGACATCATTGGGGTTGGAGAGGACGATGAACAGGTTGGAAAAGTCGATGCCACCAATGATAAGGCCAATGAGCGGCATGAAGATGTCGTCCACGATCGAGGAGACGATGGCTCCGAAAGCCGCACCGATGATCACACCGATCGCCAGATCGATCATGTTGCCCTTGATGGCAAAATCCCGAAATTCCTTGAAGACGCTCATCTCAACCCTCGCGCTTGGTCCCTGTTGTCCCACTCAGCCGGCCGGAACGGTTAACCGGACTTAACGATTGCCGGGCTTTGCGTGCAAAATCAATGGGTCCAATGGTGGTCTTGCGCCGCTTGGGTGGCGGGCCGATAAGACAGTCACGACTGTCCAGCCCGGGTTCACTGCGCCATGACGCTGCTCGACCACGATCCCGTCCGGGCCATCACGCTGGCCATGGACCATATTCCGCAAGGCGTCGCCGTGTTCGATGCCGGGCTGCGGCTGGTCGCGTCCAACCAACGCTACAACACGCTGCTGGCCCTGCCGGCCGATCTCGTGCGCGCTGGCTCGGCGCTGTTCGACATCGCCCTGTTCATGGCCGAGCGTGGCGATCTGGGGGCCGGTGATCCAGCGCAGCTGGCGATCGAGCGCATCAAGGTGCTGACGGGCGCACCCACTTCGGTCACCCAAAGGCAGGGCAAGACCGGCCAGGCGCTGGAGTTCTATTCGAGCCGCCTGCCCAATGGCGGCCTCGTGATCAGCTTTTCGGACGTGACCGCCCGGGTGCGGGCCGAACAGCAGCTCGAGCAGATCAACCAGACCCTGGAGCATCGCGTGGAGGAGCGCACATCGGCGCTCAAGCAGGTCAATTCCGAACTGGAAGTGGCCCGCGCCAAGGCCGATGCTTCCAACCATGACAAGACGCGGTTCCTGGCGGCGGCCAGCCACGACCTGCTGCAACCACTCAATGCGGCGCGACTCTATACTTCGACGCTTATCGAACGCGCCAAGTCGACCGCCTTTGCCGAGCTGGCCAATTCCATCGAGGCCTCGCTGACCGCCGTCGAGGACATCATGTCGGCGCTGCTCGACATCTCCCGCATCGACAGCGGGGCGCTGAAGCCTGCCCCAATGCCCATCCGGGCGCAGGACCTGCTCAAGAAGACCGAGGTGGAATTCGGCCCCATGGCGCGTGAGCGCTCGATTTCACTGCGCATCGTGGCCACAAAAGCCAATGTGCTTGCCGACCGGTCGCTGGTCGGACGGATTGTGCAGAACCTGGTGTCGAACGCCATCAAGTACACGCCGGTGGGTGGCAAGGTGCTGGTGGGGCTGCGCAAGCGTGGCAATCGCTGGCGGCTGGACGTTGTCGATACCGGCATTGGGTTCAACCGCGACCAGCATCGCCTCGTGTTCGCCGAGTTCTCGCGGCTTGAACGCGGCGCGCGCATGGCCCAGGGGCTGGGGCTGGGGCTTTCCATCGTGCAGCGCCTGGTGTCGGCGCTCGACCTGACGCTCGAACTCGACAGCCGCGAGGGTCATGGATCGCGGTTCTCGCTCTACCTGCCGGCGGTGCGCAATGTCCGGCCGGTCAGCGAAGCGGAAACACCCATGGGCGAGCCCGGCTTCGGCACGCTGAGCCTCAAAGTGCTCTGCGTGGACAATGAGCGCGCGATCCTGGAAGCGATGGAGGGGTTGCTGACCCATTGGGGCTGCGATGTGCGCACGGCCCTCTCGCTCAAGCAGATCGACCGCGAACGCCTATTGGAAGGCTGGTATCCCGACCTGGTGCTGATGGATTATCACCTCGACCAAACCTCGGGGCTCGATGCGATCGAATGGTTGCGGCACAATCTGGGCGGGCACCTGCCTGCGGCCCTGGTGACCGCGGACCGCAGCCCCGCGGTGCGGGCACTGGCCGAGGATCGCGGCATTGCCGTCATCACCAAGCCGGTCAAGCCGGCCGCCCTGCGCGCCACCATCAGCGGGCTGGCCAACCAGAGCAGCAGCAAGCGCGGCGGCTGAGGCGGTTACACGATTGTGCCGCCTCGACAGGGCCGCGGGTGAGGGCGTTTGATTGGCCCGCATCAATCCAGTGGAGTGCGGCGATGACTTGGCTGCCAGACTATGACCCCATTGCCGGCGATACCCAGAGCTGCGATGCGCTGGACCTTGTCGTGGTGCCGCGCACCCGCGACCTGGGGGGCGGCTTTCCGGTGCGGCGCGCCCTGCCCCATGGCAAGAGGCAGATGGTAGGGCCGTTCATCTTCTTTGATCATTTCGGGCCGGTGCAATTCCTGGCCGGGCAGGGCATGGATGTGAAGCCGCACCCCCATATCGGGCTCTCCACCGTCACCTATCTCTTCGATGGCAAGATCACCCATCGCGACAGCGAGGGCCATGTGCAGGACATCCGCCCCGGCGCCATGAACCTGATGACCGCCGGGCGCGGCATTGCCCATTCGGAGCGCACGCCGGAGGTGGAGCGGGCGCAGGGCCAGACCATGCTGGGCCTGCAGAGCTGGATCGCCCTGCCAGAGGGCCAGGAGGAAATCGATCCCAGCTTCCAGCATTTCGCGGCCGAAGACCTGCCCATGGTGCGTGATACCGGCCTTTCGGCCCGGGTGATTGCGGGCTCGGCCTTCGGCAAGACCGCCCCGGTGGCGATGGTCTCGGACTGGTTCTATGTCGAGGTGGCACTGGGGGCCGGCATGAGTGCGCCGCTCGACACGCAATACGAAGAGCGTGCTATCTATGTGGTGGATGGCACGGTGGCGATTGCCGGGGACGAATTTGAAGGGCCGCGCCTGCTGGTGTTCCGGCCGGGCGACGCCATCACCGTCAGGGCAGTGACACCGGCGCGGATGATGTTCCTGGGTGGCACGGCGCTTGAGGGGCCGCGCTATATCTGGTGGAACTTCGTGTCCTCGAGCCAGGAGCGGATCGAAGAGGCCAAGGAGGACTGGAAGCAGGCCCGCTTCGCCCCCGTTCCCGACGAGACCGAGTTCATCCCATTGCCGGAAAAGAGCTATTAGCCACCGCGCCAGACCGGCTCGCCCATCTGGGGGAGATTGTAGAACTGGCGCACCACGTCCCAGCCCTCCTTGGCCGTGTCCACGAGGGTGAAGAGGTCCGGGTCCTCAGGCGAAATCGTGCCGGCTTCCGCCAGCGCCTCGAGATTGATCACACGGGTCCAGAAATCCTTGCCGAAGAGCAGCATGGGGATGCGTTCCATCCGGCCGGTCTGGATCAGGGTGAGCGATTCGAAAAATTCGTCCAGCGTGCCGAAGCCGCCCGGAAACACCGCCACCGCCTTGGCGCGCATGAGGAAGTGGATCTTGCGGGTGGCGAAATAGTGGAAGTTGAAGCTCAGATCGGGCGTCACATAGAGATTGGGCGCCTGCTCATGTGGGAGCACGATGTTGAGGCCGATAGAGGGCGCGCCCATATCGGCCGCGCCGCGATTGCCTGCCTCCATGACGCCCGGACCGCCCCCGGTGGTCACCACGAATTCCTTGAAATCGAGCGAGGCCGCGGTCTGCGAGGCGAGCTGGGCGAACTTGCGGGCCTCGTCATAATAGCGTGACGCGGCCTCGAGATTGCGGCGCTGGGTCTCGTTCTTGGCGGCCCAGGCCGGCTTGCCCGGCTCGGGAATGCGCGCGCCGCCGAACAGGACCACTGTGGAATTGATGCCGTGTTCGCGCAGGCGGAATTCGGGCTTGAGATATTCGAGCTGGAAGCGGACGCCGCGCGTGTCTTCCGAGGTCATGAATTCATCGTCGGCAAAGGCCAGCCGATAGGCCGCGCTACGCGTCTGGGGCGTATCGGGGGCCTTGCGCGATACGGCGATATCCTCGCCCGATGTGCGCATGGAGGTGGGATGGCGGCGTTTGGCCAAGGCGAACTCCCTGTTTGCCGGACGCCACAATTCGGCGTACTTCCCATGGGCATAACCAGCCGGGATGGTTCGGGCAAGGGCGGGGCATGGCCAATCGGTTCACGAGTGTGGAAGCGGCGATCGACCGCGGCGCCCATGCTGTGCTGGCCCGGACGCCGCGCGGACCGCTTGCGGACGGGCTGATCGAGTTCCTGGTGTTCGGACTGAAACAGGCCTGGGCCTGCCTGTTCGGCGGGCTGATGCTGGGGATGATCCTGGCCACCCGGCTGTGGTGGCCGGAGATCGGGCTTCACCGCTATGACTTCTGGTTTCTGACGGCGCTGACGATCCAGCTCGGCATGATCGTGTTTCGCCTGGAGACGCTTGACGAGGCGCGGGTCATCCTGATCTTTCACCTGGTGGGAACCGGGATGGAATTGTTCAAGACCGCGGCCGGTTCATGGATCTACCCCGAACCGGCGCTGATCCGGATTGCCGGCGTACCGCTGTTTTCCGGCTTCATGTATGCCTGCGTTGGCAGCTATATGGCGCGTATCCAGCGCATCTTCGACATCCGCTTCACGCGCTACCCGCCGATCTGGATGACCGCGGTGCTGGCGCTTGCGATCTATGTGAACTTCTTCACGCACCACTACATGTTTGATTTCCGCTGGCTGCTGTTCGCGGCGATTGCGCTGCTCTACTGGCGCAGCTGGATGCATTACCGGGTGTTTCGCTTTGCCCACCGCATGCCCATGCTGCTGGCCTTCCTGCTGGTGGCGCTGTTCATCTGGGTGGCCGAGAATATCGGCACCTGGTCGCGGGCCTGGATCTATCCCGAGCAGGCAGATGGCTGGTCTGTGGTGAGCTGGAGCAAGCTCGGCTCGTGGTATCTGCTGATGCTGATTTCGGTGGTGCTGGTGACCCTGGTCCACCCGCCGCGGCCGCATCGGGAAGGCGGCGAGCCGGCGCAACGCACCGCTCCCTGACTTGCCCATCAAGGCACGGCCCGGGCAGGCTCTAGGAAGTTGTCAACACAGTTGCGCTAGCTTTTGCCGGAACTGAGTGCAGGGTGTGGACCCAGAACTTGTCGGCTATCCGGAAGCATATTGCCCTGATCGCCACGCTGGTGGCCGCGCTCCTGGCCATTCTCGTGCCTGTGGCGCTCTCGATCTATTTCGCCGACCGCGAGGCCACCAATGCGGAGTTCGGCCGCGCCATGGGCTATGCCCAGGATGTGCTGCGCCGGTCCGAGGGGACCTCCGAGCAAATCCTTGACGGCATCAACCGGCTCGCCGCGCTCAATGACCCCGAGGGCTGCAGCGACCAGAGCGTGGCGCTGATGCGCCATATCGACCTGGCGTCGAGCTATATCCAGGCCATCGGGCGGATTGAGGGCGACCGGCTGGTCTGCTCGTCGCTAGGCCTGGGGGGCACCAAGCTCAACCTGGGTCCGGTCGACGTGGTGCAGAGCTCGGGCGTCAAGATCCGCACCAATGTCACCCTGCCCTTTGCCGAAGGCTCGAGCTTCCTGGTGGTCGAGGCGGCCGGCTATGCCACGATCATCCACAAGGACCTGCCGATCGACACGGCACTGGACGTCCCCGATGTCTCGCTGGCCACTTATTCCCAACAAAGTGGGCAAATCCTGACGCAACGCGGCTTTATCGATCCGGCCTGGCTGCAAACAGCCAACGGCGGCACCACGCGACAGTTCATAGAGAACGGCAATCTGGTGGTGGTGGCACCCTCGGGTCGTTTCCAGATCGGGGCGGTTGTCGCGCTGCCCATTGCCCAGCTCAATAGCCGCATCCAGAGCGTGGCGCTGGTCGCGCTGCCGGTGGGAATAGCGGCCGGGGCGATCCTGGCGATTGCCATTGTCTATCTGGCGCGGCAACAGCGTTCGATGCCCAATCTCATCCGCGCAGGGCTGCGGCGCAACGAATTCTACCTGGAATACCAGCCCGTGGTCGATCTGGTGACCGGCAAATGGGCTGGCGCGGAGGCGCTGCTGCGCTTCAGGCACGGGACGGAACTGATCCGACCGGACATCTTCATTCCCTCTGCCGAGGAGGCCGGGCTGATCCAGCAGATTTCCCGGCGGGTGGTGGGCCTGGCCTGCCTGGACGCAGCCGGGCTGTTCAGGGAATTCCCGTCGCTGCATCTGGGCATCAACCTGTCGGCGGCGGACCTGGCCGACCACCAGACCCTGTCGCTGATCGACACCCTGACCGAAGCGACCGGGGCGCGATCGGGCAATCTGATGGTGGAGGCCACCGAGCGCAGCTTCACGGACCCCGAGACCGCGGGCCCCATTATCCGCAAGCTGCGTATGAGCGGCGTCCTGGTGGCCGTCGATGATTTCGGCACCGGCTATTCCAGCCTTTCGACCCTGCAGGCGCTGGAGCTGGACTATCTCAAGATCGACAAGGCCTTCGTGGATTCGCTGGGCACCGGCGCCGCGACCAGCAGCGTGGTGGCCCATATCATCGATATGGCCAAATCGCTCAACCTCAAGATGATTGCCGAGGGCGTGGAGACTGCCGAACAGGCGCAGATGCTGCGCGAGCTGGGCGTGCAATATGCCCAGGGGTGGCTGTTTGGCCGGCCCATGATCTATCGGCAGTTCATCGACATGGTGCGCCGGCAGCATGGCGGCCACGGCCATTTGATGCGTCCCGGTTCGGACACACCCTTGCATCCGGCCCAATAAATTCGCATATAGGCCCCGGGAGGTTGGCGCGGACGTGTTCCTCGCCAACCGGGTCAGGTCCGGAAGGAAGCAGCCCCAACGAGATCCTCACGGGTCGATGCCAGCCTCCTACTGCAATTCCCTGTTCAAGACCGGGCTTTGGGCCCCGCAACATGGCGTCGAGCTTTTGCGGTCGGCGCGCCATTGCCCTATGGTCGGGACCATGATGCAAGGCAGATTCCCGATGCGCGACAAGGCAGGACGGCATGGCTGAAACCCAGACCACGCCCTATCTGGTGCTGGCGCGCAAATACCGCCCGCGCGATTTCTCGACCCTGGTGGGCCAGGATGCCATGGTGCAGACGCTGGGCAATGCCTTTGCGCAGAACCGGATCCACCATGCCTTCATCCTCACCGGCGTGCGCGGCGTGGGCAAGACGACCACCGCCCGCATCCTGGCCCGCGCCTTCAACTACGAGGACGAGACCGGGCGCCACCCCACGCTCGACCTGGAGACAGAAGGCACGCATTGCCGCGCCATCATCGAGGGCCGGCATGTGGACGTGGTGGAGATGGACGCCGCCTCCAATACCGGCATCAACGACATCCGCGAGATCATCGACTCGGTCAAATACGGGCCGGTATCGGCGCCCTACAAGGTCTATGTGATCGACGAGGTGCACATGCTCTCGACGGCCGCCTTCAACGGGCTGCTGAAAACGCTCGAAGAGCCGCCGCCTTATGTGAAGTTCATCTTCGCGACGACGGAAATCCGCAAGGTTCCGATCACCATCCTGTCGCGCTGCCAGCGCTTTGACCTGCGGCGCATCCCCGCCGAGGTGATGTCGGCCTATCTGGAAAAAATCCTCGGGCAGGAGGGCATCGGCTTCGAACCGGACGCGCTGGCCATGATCGTGCGCGCCGGCGAGGGATCGGCCCGCGACTCCCTCTCGCTGCTCGACCAGGCCATTGCCCATGGCAATGGATCGGTCACGGCGGCGACCGTGAAGGCGATGCTGGGACTGGGCGACCGGGCGCGGATCATCGACCTGTTCGAAGACCTGATGGGTGGCCGCATCGCCGAAGCGCTGACAGCGCTGCGCGAACTCTATGACCTGGGTGCCGACCCACAGACCCTGCTGGCGGACCTGGCCGAATTCACCCATCTGGTGACCCGCATCAAGGTGGTGCCGGCCGCGGCCGACGATGCCTCATTGACGCCCGATGAGCGGACGCGCGGTGCGGACCTCGCACAGCGCCTGCCCATGCGGGCGCTGACCCGCGCCTGGCAGATCCTGTTCAAGGGCAATGAGGAAACGGCGCGGGCCGGCAATGCGCTGCAGGCGGCGGAAATGACGCTGATCCGGCTGGCCTTTGCCGCGGACCTGCCCAGCCCGGACGAGGTGATTTCGAAGCTGACCCAGCAGGGCAACCTGCCCAGCGGATCGAGCGCCCCGCAACTGCCGCCACGCGGCCCCTCGGGCGGCGCTTCGGCCATGCGCATGGAAGCCGTGCAATCGGCGCCTGCGCCTGCGGCCGTCGCACCGCCCTCGCCCGCGATTCCGGCGACGCGGCCACAAGCGGTTGCCCAGCCGGCTCTGGCAAGTGTGGCCAGCTACAAGGACCTGATCGCGCTGGCGGCGGCGAAGCGCGACGTGCTGGTGAAGCTGGCGCTGGAAAGCCAGATGCGGCCGGTCAGTTTCGAGCAGGGCCGCATCGAGGTGGCGCTGAGCGATGGTGCCGATCCGGGTATCATCGCCACGCTTTCGGCCAGGCTGCAGACCTGGACCGGGCAGCGCTGGCTGGTGATGGTCTCGACCAAGGCGCCGGAGGGTCTGACCATCCGGCAGGAGAAGGAACAGCGCAAGGAGGCGGCCACCGCCGCCGCGCATGACGATCCGCTGGTCAAGGCCATATTGGAGACATTTCCCGGGGCCAAGCTGGTGAACGTGTCGGTGCGCGACGAGGAAGCCGCACCAGCCGAACTGGCGCCACCCCCACTTGAAGAGGACGACGAATGAAAGACATCATGGGCATGATGAAGGCCGCCGGCGAGATGAAGGCCAAGATGGAGGCCATGCAGGCCGAGCTGGCCGAGCTTGTGGTTGAAGGGCGCTCGGGCGGCGGCATGGTGAGCGTGTCGCTGAGCGGCAAGGGCGACATGCGCGGGCTCAAGATCGATCCGTCGCTGCTCAAGCCCGAGGATGCCGAAGTGGTCGAGGACCTGATCGTGGCCGCCTATAACGACGCCAAGGGCAAGAGCGAGGCCGAAGCGCAGCGCAAGATGGCCGAAGTGACCGCGGGCCTGCCCATTCCGCCGGGCATGAAGCTGCCGTTCTAGGCTGGTGCCAGATTGGCCACCTGCGGACCTGAAATCGAACAGCTGATCCAGCTCCTGGCGCGCCTGCCGGGGCTTGGCCCGCGCTCGGCGCGGCGGGCGGTGCTGCACCTGATCAAGAAGAAGGAGCAGCTGATGCTGCCCCTGTCAGCGGCGCTGGACCGCGCGGTCGTGGCCGTGAAAAGCTGCGAAGTCTGCGGCAATGTGGATACGACAAGTCCCTGCTCGATCTGCGCTGATCCGCAGCGTGGGGAAAGCGGCATCCTGATCGTGGTGGAGGACGTGGCCGACCTCTGGGCGCTGGAGCGCGCCGGGGTGGGCCAGGTGCGCTATCATGTGCTGGGCGGGGTGCTGTCGCCGCTCGACGGGGTGGGGCCGGATGACCTCAACCTCGAAGGGCTGATCGCGCGAGCGCATGATTATTCGGAAATCGTGCTGGCGATGAACGCCACCGTGGAAGGCCAGACCACCGCCCATTACATCACCGACCGGCTCGCGGGCACGAATATCAAGGTGACCCGCCTGGCCCATGGCGTGCCGGTGGGCGGGGAGCTGGACTATCTCGACGAGGGCACGCTGAGCCAGGCGCTCAAGGCGCGGACGGTGATTTAGCCGGGCTGATTGCGCTAGCGGTTTCGATCCACACAAAGATACCCCCACCCTAGTTTCGCTACGCCCCACTGGGGCTAGCTGCACTACCCTCCCCACATGGGGGGAGGGAGTGGATGAACACCAGCATTGCGGCCTGCGCCTCCCTCCCCTTGATGGGCTTCGACTTGTCCCGAAGGGCAAATCTCTCCGGTGGAGAGATTTGAGAGGAGAAGGAATGAGGGTGGGGTGACAGCCGGCCTCTCAGCGCGTTGCAACCCTAGTGCAGATGCGGGTCGAATTCTTCGCTGCCATGCCAGACGTGGTCGTCGTCGACAGGGCCGTCCTCATCTTCTTCATAGAACTCGTCCTCGCCGATAAGGGCTTCGCGGGCCTCGGTATCGTCCGGTGCAAGGGCATCGAGATGGTCGGCCGGATCGGATGCCATGGCCGCATCGACATTGCCGGTGTCATCGGTATTGTCGAGATCACGCTGCAATTCGGCGATGGCGCGATCAAGTTCCTCGAGCAGGGGCACGGGGTCCTGTCCGCCGAAATCGCCACTTTCGCGCGCCGCCGCCTCGGCCCTCATTTCGCGCAGGCGCTCGAGCCGATCCCGCGCGGGGCGGTCATCACCGTAAAGCAGGTCCTCGATTTCGCTCTGGCTGTAGGGCTGGGCGATACCGGGCGTATCGGCGTTGTCGAAACTGGTTTCCTGGGGCACCAGACTGCCCGGATGATCGTGGTTCTGCACCATGTCGGCCTCCCTTATGCAGTTTCACAGGGAAGGAACGCATCACCACCGCGCGGGTTCGATCACATGCCGCTTTTTCAGTTGAGGTCGCCTGGCTCGTCCTTGACCAGCCGCAGGGCCGGCTGGGGCTCGTCGGCCCCACCTTCCCAACCCTGGGGGAGGGGTTTGCTGGACTTGGCGCCCAGTTCGCGCAGCATTTCGACCTGACGCACCACATTGCCGCGCCCGGAGGTCAATTGGTCCCGGGCCTTGGCATAGGCCCGCTGGCTCTTGTCGATGGCATCGCCCACCTGGTCCATGGTGCCAAGGAAGCCCGCCACCTTGTCGAAGAGCTGGCCGGCGCGCTCGGCGATCTCCTCGGCATTCTGATGGCGCTTTTCGATGTCCCAGACATTGCGCACGGTGCGCAGCACGGTCATCAGCGTGGTCGGCGTCGTCAGCATGACGCCCTTGCCCATGCCGAACTCGACCAGCTTGGCGTCGTGCTGGATGGCGGTGGCCAGCGCGGATTCGATGGGCACGAACATCATCACATAGTCGAGGCTGGACTTGGCGGCGCGATGATAGGTCTTGTCGCCCAGCGTGGTGATATGGCCGCGCACCGAGGTGATATGGGCGCGCAGATGCTGCTCGCGGTCATCCTCGGGACTGTTCACAAAGGCCTCGAACGCCGTCAGCGAGACCTTGGAATCGATGACCAGCCGGTCGCCATTGGGCATGAGGATTTCGACATCGGTGCGGACCCGCTGGCCGTCCTCGCCGGCATGGCTCTGCTGGGTGAAATATTGCTCGCCCTCGCGCAAGCCGGATTGTTCGAGAATGGTGGAGAGGATCATTTCGCCCCAGGCGCCCTGGGTCTGCGAATTGCCCTTCAGCGCCCGCGTCAGGTTCTGCGCCTCGGTGGTGATCTGCAGATTGCTTTCGGCCAGCGCGCGGATGCGCTCACCCATGGCCGAGCGGTCTTCCACGAGGTTCTTGTGGAACTCGGTGATCTTGTCCTGCAGGGGCTTCAGAAGCGTGTCGACCTGCTCGCGGTTCTGCTTGGTGAAGGTCTCGCTATGGGTTTGCAGCACCTCGCCGGCAATGGCCTTGAACTCGTCGGTCATCTGCTGGCGGGCTTCCATGAAGCGCTTCAAATTTGCTTCGTTCTGGCGGGCCTGTTCGTCGAGCCGCGTGCGCATGGCCGCCAGCTCGGACTGAAGCCCGCTCGATTTCTCGCGCTCGGCATCGAGCAGGTCACTGGCCCGTTCGCGCTCTCGCTCCACCTGCACTTCAAGGTCGCGGATGCGGCCGTCGCGGGTGGCGACCTGTTCGAGGAAACTGGCCTTGAGGCCTTCCGCCGCCTCGCGCGCAGCCTGCTCGGCCCGGGCAGCATTGGCGCGGGCGGACAGCACCAGCCAGACGACAAGGGCGACAAGCAGCACGACGCCACCGGCGAAGAGCGCCATGGCGGCGGTGACGGGAAAATCACCCAGGGTGAAGACGATGGTATCGAGATCGCGCATTGGCCCACTCTAGTGCGATTCTGCTGTTCGCAAAATGTTCCGCATGCGCGGGTGATTGAAGGCCCGCACAGTTGACCCCGAAGCCGGAAATCGCCATATCGGGGGCAATCCACTCTTCGCCGGACTTTTCGACATGGCCATTCGCCCCATTCTGATCATTCCCGATGCGCGCCTGCGCGCCGTTGCCGACCCGATCATCGAGGTCGATGACGAGATCAAGGCGCTGGCCAAGGACATGCTGGACACCATGTATGACGCGCCGGGTATAGGCCTGGCTGCGCCGCAGATCGGTGTGATGAAGCGCATCGTGGTGATGGACCTGGCGGGCGAGGGCGAGCCCCCTGCCCCGCTCGTGATGATCAACCCTGAAATCACCCATTTCGGCGAGCAGATGCAGGTGACCGAGGAAGGATGCCTGTCCATCCCCGAACTCTATTACGAGGTCGAGCGGCCCAATGACGTGACGGTGAAATATACCGATCTCGAGGGCAAGGAAGTGGTCAAGGAAGCCGAGGGCAAGCTGGCCGTCTGCATCCAGCACGAACTCGATCACCTCGATGGCGTGCTCTATATCGACTATCTCAGCCGCTTGAAGCGCGATCGCGTGATCAAGAAGTTCGACAAGGCCGCCAAGCGCGCGGCCGGCTGATCTGCCACCATCGATCTGCGGACACAGGGAGCCTGCCCCATGCGCGTCATCTTCATGGGCACGCCCGATTTTTCCGTTCCGACACTGACCGAAATCGTCTCGGCCGGGCATGAAGTGGTGGCCGTCTATACGCGGGCGCCCAAGCCCGCCGGCCGCGGCCAGGCCGAGCGCAAGAGCCCGGTGCACGAGACCGCCGAGGCCTTCGGCATACCCGTCTTCACCCCCCGCTCGCTCAAGGGCGAAGCCGAGCAGGCGCAATTTGCATCGCTCGGCGCAGACGTTGCCGTTGTGGTCGCCTATGGCCTGATACTGCCCAAACCCATCCTCGAAGCGCCCGAACATGGCTGCTTGAACCTGCACGGTTCGCTCCTGCCGCGCTGGCGCGGCGCGGCGCCGATCCAGCGCGCCATCATGGCGGGGGACAGGCAGACCGGCATCGTGGTGATGCAGATGGACGAGGGTCTCGACACCGGTGCCATGGGCCCGACCGAAATCATCCCGATCGGGCCGGACATGACAGCCGGCGAGTTGCACGACCAGATGATGCGGCTGGGCGCCGACCTGATGGGGCGTGCGCTGGCGGCACTGGAGCGCGGCAGCCTCGATTTTACGCCGCAGCCGGCAAGCGGGGAGACCTACGCCGCCAAGATCGACAAGGCCGAGGCGCGGATCGATTTTTCCAAATCTGCAGAAGAGGTGCACAACCTCATCCGCGGTCTCTCGCCCTTCCCGGGAGCCTGGTTCGAGCTGGAACTGGGCGGCAAGCCGGTGCGCATCAAGGCGCTGCGATCGACTGTGGCTGATGCCTCCGGTGCGCCTGGCACGCTGATCGGCGATGACCTGACCATTGCCTGCGGCTCGGGTGCGGTACGCCTGACCCAGGTGCAGCGCGAGGGCAAGGGCGCCATGGATGCGGCGACTTTCCTACGTGGGGCCGGTGCGCTGCCCGACGCTGTCAGCTGATGGCCCGCTTCAAGCTCACCATCGAATATGACGGAACCCCGTTCTGCGGCTGGCAGCGGCAGGCGGACCGGATGAGCGTGCAGCAGGCGCTGGAAGAGGCGATCGCCCGGTTTTCAGGCGAGACGGTGACCACGCAGGCGGCGGGCCGCACCGATGCGGGCGTGCATGCCCTGGGACAGGTGGCGCATTTCGATCTTGCCAAGGACTGGGACCCGTTCCGGGTGCGCGAGGCGCTCAATTATCACCTCAAGGCCTATCCGGTGGTGGTGGTCGAGGCCGAAGCAGTGCCGGAGACATTCGAGGCGCGGTTTTCGGCGACGGCGCGGCATTATGAATATCGCATCCTCAATCGCCGGGCGCCGGCCGCCATCGAGCGCAACCAGGTGTGGCATGTGCCGGTGTCGCTGGACGCCCAAAGAATGCATGAGGCGGCCCAGCTCATCCTGGGCAAGCATGATTTCTCCACCTTCCGCTCCTCGGAATGCCAGGCCAATTCGCCCATCCGCACGCTTGACGTATTCGAGGTGGCCGGGGATGACGAAGTGATCGCCATTACCGCATCGGCCCGCAGCTTCCTGCATCACCAGGTGCGCTCGATGGTGGGATCGCTGAAACTGGTTGGCGAGGGAAAATGGAGCCCCGCCGATTTCCGGGCGGCGCTGGATGCAGCCGACCGCAAGCGCTGCGGCGCCATGGCGCCGGCCGCCGGGCTTTTCCTGACCGGGGTGGACTACCCCTAGGCCGGCGGGCCCATCGCGCCCAGAAGAGCGCCGCCGATGACCAGCAGCCCCACGAAGCTCGCGGCCATCTGGGCAATGATAAAGATCGCAATCTGCATCGGGGCCAGGGTGACGATACGACGGGCGATATTCACCTCGATGATGATGGCCGCCACGCCGACGATGATCATGACGAAGCCGCTGCCGCCCAGGAGGACGACACTCACCGCCCCGACTGCTGAAACGAAGAAATTCACCCAATTGTCGGCGACCAGATAGGGCACAAAACCGTCGAGCCGCCCCATCGTCTGCAGGACCAGATAGGCCGCGCCGATTTGCAGCGCGAATACCAATACCGACAGCAGCATTGCGCCAGTGGAAGCACCCGGGACAGTCGGCGCGCCAAACAGCATCGGCCCGTAAACACTGATCGTTATGGCGAGGACCAGGGCAATGAACGAGCCGATCAACCCGCGCTGCGAAAAATCGAAATAACGCGCCGCGTCCGGGCGACCCAACACCAGGGCCCAGGTGCCGCGGGCGGCGTCGAGCGCTTCTTCAAAGAATGTCGAATTGGACTGGGGCAAGAAAATGTCTCGTCAGGCGGCGGGCATGGGCGCCGGCATGATGTAGAGCGCGATGGGCGTGCCGACAAGAAGCAGAACGGTCAATACCGCAAATGCGACCGACACACCAATGGTCCAGCCTGAAGCCGCGCGCCCCAGGCGGTAGAACATATAGAGCAGTCCGAGCCAGAGCAGTGGCAGTACCATGCCCACTGTCAAATTCAGCAGGGCCCCCAAAATGAGGTAATAGATCAGTGCATAAATGCCAGGAACTAGAACTGGCAGGACGGGCTTCTGGTCGCGGATGGCAAATCGTGTCGCAAACAGGCCGATGACCAAAGCCACCAAAAACAGCGACTGCAGCGCCATGGAAGCCACAAAATCGAAAAGCTGCGGTACACCGTAGCTGAGCGAACCGAGCACCATGGCTAGAAAAGCGCAAAGATAGAACAGCACAAGGGCCGCGATCAGCCCTGCCGAAGTGAATCGAAACCGGGCCTGCCAGTTCGTCTCGCCCCTGAGGATCATGATCCAGCCATAGATCGACTGGCGGAGGGCCTTGATGATGTTCATGACGCGCTCCCGAAGAAGCGGCGCATGAAGGCAGTATAGATTTCGGCAAGGCCAGTGAGATCGGAAAGCGCGATATGCTCATCGGCCTTGTGCATGGAGGGGCCGACCAGTCCGCATTCGACCACGGGGCCATATTCGGCAATGAAGCGGGCATCGGAGGTGCCGCCGCCGGTGGAATATTCCGGTGGCCGTCCATTGCGCTCGGCAATGACAGCGGAGAGCGTTTCGACGTCACTGCCGAGGGGCGAGAGGAAGGCGCGGGAGGGGGCACCCGCCAGCGCGAAATCGATCCTTGTGCCACGGGCATCGACAGAATCGATGCGGGCACGGACCCAATCGGCGAGCGTCTCGGGCGTCCAAATGTCGTTGTAGCGAATGTTGAAGCGCAGCGTGCCGCTCATCGGAATGACGTTGGAGACGGGATTGCCGACGTCGATGGTTGTCAGTTCGAGATTACTGGCCGGGAAGTGCTCGGTGCCGGCGTCGAGACGTTCGGACGACAGCGCCGTGGCGACGGCGGCGAGCACCGGCAAGGGATTATTGGCCTTGTGCGGATAGGCAACGTGACCTTGCGTGCCGGTGACGGTGACCTTGCCCGAGAAGGAACCGCGGCGACCGATCTTGATGCTGTCGCCCAAGGTCTCGGTGGAACTGGGCTCGCCGACAATGGCGAAGTCGAAAGCATGGCCGTTCTCGTTCATCCAGGCGACCAACTTTTCGGTGCCGTTGATGGCGTCGGCTTCCTCGTCATTGGTGATGGCGAGACAGATGGTGCCGGCCTCCGGCGGGATGGCGGCGCAGGCGGCCACGAAGGCGGCGATGCCGGATTTCATATCGGCGGCGCCGCGCCCGAACATCTTGCCATCGGCGATGCGCGGCTCAAACGGATCGGACGTCCAGTGCGCCGTGTCGCCGGGCGGCACGACATCGGTGTGGCCGGCAAAGAGCAGGCGGCGGCCGCCCTGCCCTCTCGTGGCGAAGAGATTGTCGACCGGATAGGAGCCGTCGCCCTCGAACCGCAGGCGCGTGACCGCAAAGCCGATGGCTTCAAGCTCGGCCTGCAACAGGTCGAGCGCGCCAGCCTCTTCGGGGGTGACCGAGGGGCAGGCGATGAGGCGGGCGAGCAGGTCAGCAGGGTCGATGGTCACGACGGCTCCAATGGTTCAGGCGGCAGCGTCCAGCGGATCGGCGCCATAGCTGTTGGAACCGGTGGTGCCCTTGAGGAAGCCGAGCTGGACCAGCATGTAGATGGCGAACACGGCAAAGATGAAGTTGATGACGCCGAGCCATATGGCCGGGACGGGCACCATGACACCACCCATGTCGGTCATGGTGACGCCGATCCCGGTGGCCTGGAGCAGGTTGAGAATGAGAGAACCGGCGATGAGGATCTTGAGATCGGTACCGTCATTGTCGCGGTCGTGGCGACGCTTGATGCCGATGCAATAGCTGGGCCAGATCAGCGCGATATTGAGCAACACGGCCAGCCAGGCCATGACCGTGGCATTGCCCAGGCTGATGATGCCCAGGATGATGCTGGCGACGATCGAGATGACGATCAGCACCACGATGCCGATCCACCATTGCTGGCGGCCGATGCGCCCTTCGGTGGTGGTCAGCAGTGAAACGATATTGTCCATTTGTGTCCCCCTCAATGAACCGGAATCAGTTCCGGCCGGCCCCAGAGTAGGACGCCGGGCTGGCGGGGGCCAGCACCGGCGAAGCAGGGATCAATCGCGCAGCAGGTCGTTGATGCCGGTCTTGGAGCGAGTCTGGGCGTCGACGGTCTTGACGATGACGGCGCAGTAGAGGTTCGGGCCGGGGGTGCCATCGGGGAAGGGTTTTCCCGGGAGCGAGCCGGAGACGACAACCGAATAGGGCGGGACCTTGCCCATGTGGATTTCGCCGGTGGCGCGGTTCACCACCTTGGTCGAGGCGCCGATGAAGACGCCCATGGAAATGACCGAGCCTTCGCCCACGACCACGCCCTCGACGATTTCCGAGCGCGCACCGATGAAGCAATTGTCCTCGATGATGGTGGGACCGGCCTGCAGCGGCTCGAGCACGCCGCCAATGCCGACGCCACCGGACAGATGCACATTCTTGCCAATCTGGGCGCAGGAGCCGACCGTGACCCAGGTGTCGACCATGGTGCCTTCATCGACATAGGCGCCGAGATTGACGAAGCTGGGCATCAGGATGGCGCCCTTGCCGATATGGGCCGAGCGGCGGACGATGGCGCCGGGCACGGCACGGAAGCCTGCCTCGCGCCAGGTATTGTCGGACCAACCCTCGAACTTGGTGGGCACCTTGTCCCACCAGGTCGAGCCCTGCGGTCCACCGGTCATGGGCTCGTTGTCGTTGAGGCGGAAGGACAGCAGCACGGCGCGCTTGAGCCATTGATTGACCTGCCAGGTGCCATCGACCTTTTCGGCGACACGGGCCTTGCCGGTATCGAGCAGGTTCAGCGCCTCGTTCACCGCGTCGCGAATTTCGCCCGTGGTGTTGAAATTGATCTCGGCGCGATTGTCGAAGGCGGTGTCGATGATCTGGGCAAGCTGGTCGTGCGACATGGAAGGTCCTGGCAGCGGATTTTTGTTGGCGCGGACCATAGCCGGGGCGGTCGGGGAGTCAACGGATAAGCACGTCACCCAGCCCGTGAGTAAAGCTCGACCCTCAGTCCGCGGCGGGGTACACGCCCAGAATGCGGAAATAGTCGGTGAAGAAGCCCAGTTCCTCGAAGGCGTGCTGGACACCGATGTCGTCGGGGTGGCCCTCGATGTCGGCGTAGAACTGGGTCGCCGTGAAGGCGCCGCCGACCATGTAGCTTTCGAGCTTGGTCATGTTGACGCCATTGGTGGCAAAGCCGCCCATGGCCTTGTAGAGCGCCGCCGGCACGTTGCGCACGCGGAAGACGAAGGTGGTTTTCACCTTGCCCTGATTGGGTGCGCGCTTCTCGGTGGGCGACAGCACAAGGAAGCGGGTGGTGTTGTGGTCGGCGTCCTCGATGTTCTCGGCCAGGACATTGAGGCCATAGATCTCGCCGGCAAAACGCGAGGCAATGGCAGCCACGGATTTGTCGGCCTTCTCGGCCACTTCGCGGGCTGAACCAGCCGTGTCGACGGCATTGATGGTGCGCAGGCCTTTCGAGGAGATGAACTTGCGGCACTGGCCCAGGGCTACCGAGAGCGACTGCACCGCCTTGATGTCGTCAAGCGTTGCGCCGGGCACGCCGAGCAGGGTCATCTCCACCCGCAGATAGGTCTCGCCGATGATGTGCAAGCCGCTTTCGGGCAACAGGTGGTGAATGTCGGTGATGCGGCCATAGAGCGAATTTTCGACCGGCACGACGGCGAAATCGGCCCGGCCGGTCTGCACGGCATTGAGCGTTTCCTCGAAGGTGACGCAGCCGAGAAATTCCTCGCCAGGGAAGAAATTGGCGGACGCCGCATGGCTGAAGGCGCCGGGTTCACCCTGGAAAGCGATTTTCTTGGTCATGGAGGTCATCCGTGGAAACAAAGGCTGGCGGGTTTTGGCGCGGGGCCGGAGGAGAGTCAATGTGGACAAAGCACAGGAACAATACCCAGAACCGCCTGTCGCGTGACGTGCCCGGGCGCTGGCGGCAGCATGTTGCCGGTGCACCGCGACGATTTGACGGCGCGCAGTGGGCTTTGGACGGTTGCGCCACAAAGGGCTTGATACTATCTTCCGCGCGCGTCGCACCGGCCGGTTGAGGCGGATTCCCTATTGGGGGTCTAAAGTTGGGCCGGTCCGGATAAATGTCCACGGGGATGGACCGGCAGAGAGACCAAATGGATTCGTTTGAGCTAAACAAGATCATCGGCGCCGTGCTCGGCACCCTGTTGTTCGTCATGGGCGTGGGGTTCCTCGCCGAAGCCATCTACCACCCGATCCAGGATCGTGGCCCCGGCTATGCCCTGCCCGAACCGGAAGTGACCGAAGGTGGCGCTGTTGCCGAGGCCGAGCCGGAAGTGCCGCTTGGGGTGCTGCTGGCCAGCGCCAGCGCCGAACGCGGCGCCTCGGCCGTGCGCAAGTGTCAGTCCTGCCATACCTTCGGCGAAGGCGAGGCCAACAAGCAGGGTCCGAACCTCTATGGCATCGTGGGCAATAATCAGGCGCATCTGGAAGGCTTTGCCTATTCCGACATCCTGATGCAGCACCACAATGAGGGGCTGACCTGGACCTATGAGAATCTCAACACCTTCCTGACCAACCCCAAGGGCTATGCCCCGGGCACAAAGATGGGCTTTGCCGGCGTCCGTTCGCCTGAAGAGCGCGCCGACATCCTGGCCTATCTGCAGACGCTGTCGGCCAGCCCGGTGCCGTTCCCCGCCGCCGAGGAAGCTGCCGCCCCCGCGGAAGACGCAGCGCCTGCCGCCGAGGGCGAGGCCGCGACCACCGAACCGACCGCTCCGGCCGGCGCCGTGGAGACAGCCACCGAGACGCAGGATGAAACGCCTGTGGTTGGCACCCCGGTGCAGGAAACCACTCCGGCCGCCCCTGCGTCAGGCGGCGAGACCACGGCCACCCCGGCAACCGAGACCAGCGGCGCCGAGCCTGCCACCACGCCGGCCCAGTAAGGCGACGCGAAGAGTTCATACAAA
This sequence comes from Devosia salina, assembly GCF_019504385.1. Lineage (NCBI taxonomy): Bacteria > Pseudomonadati > Pseudomonadota > Alphaproteobacteria > Hyphomicrobiales > Devosiaceae > Devosia > Devosia salina. The sequence continues at coordinate 434,563 of NZ_CP080590.1, read as the reverse complement.
TGCAGCGAGCCGCGCCCCAAGCGCGGCTCTTTTCTTGAGGATCAATCCATGCTGCTGCTGCACCTTTCCGATGTCGACGAGGCCAGCTGGGCCAAGGCTTTTTCCGCGGCGCTGGCGCCCTACCCCGTGGTGCGGCAGAACGAGGCGTATGATCCCAAGGCCATCCGCTACATCTTCGTATGGAAGCCCAAGGAAAATGCCTTTGACGGGCTCGACAACCTCAAGGCCGTGCTGTCGCTGGGCGCCGGGGTCGACGCGTTGCTCAAGCATCCCAAGCTGCCCGACGTACCGATCGTGCGCTTTGTGGACGAAGACCTCAGCCAGCGCATGAGCGATTATGTGGTGGCACAGGTGACCATGCACCACCGCCAGTTCACACGCTTCCAGGCCGACCAGAAGGCGCGGCGCTGGAGCCAGTATTATCCACCGGCTGCCGGCGAAACCAGCGTGGGCATCATGGGCATGGGCGTTTTGGGGCAGGACGCGGTGAAACGGCTGCGGCCGCTGGGCTTTGACCTCAGAAGCTGGAGCCGGACGCCCAAGGCCATGGAGGGGGTGGAGGGTTTTGCCGGCGAGGCCCAATTCGACGCCTTTCTTTCCGGCACCGATATCCTGGTCAATCTCCTGCCGCTGACCCCGGAGACCACCGGCATCCTGAACATGGCCACGTTCCGCAAGCTGCGCCGCGAGCGGCTGGCCGGCGGACCGGTGATCGTCAACGCGGCGCGCGGCGGGCACCAGCGCGAGGCCGACATCGTCGCCGCCCTGGGCGATGGCACGCTGGGCGCGGCAAGCCTGGACGTGTTCGAGACCGAGCCCCTGCCCCTCGACAGTCCGCTCTGGGACATCCAGAACTGCTACATCACGCCCCATATCGCCGCCATCTCCAATGAAGAGAGCGGTGTGCGCTACTTCTCACGGCTGCTGCTGGCACATGAGGCGGGCGAAGAGTTGCCCAATGTCGTGGATCGGGCGCGCGGCTATTGAGGTGCGTTGCGGGCCTTGCGTTGACACGCAAAATTCACTGGTCACGGGCCAAGCTAGCGTCCATGCATGAACAGCGTCACAGACGAGCAGGCCGAGGGGCATGACGGACAATACAGCACAGACGGGAAAACCGGGACTCTATGAACGGCTCAAGGCCGCCACAGCTCACCCGCTCGCAGAGCCCATTCTGGCGCTGATCTGCTTTCTTGAAGCCATGATCGTGCCGGTTTTTCCGGAAGTAATGCTGGCGCCGATGATCCTGGCGGACCGGCGTCGCGCCTGGCGGCTGGCGACGATCTGCACGGTGTTCTCGGTGCTTGGCGGTATCTTCGGCTATGCCATCGGGCATTTCCTGTTCGACACGATCGGCAAGGGCATCGTGGAATTCTATGGCGCCGGGGCCGGCTTCGAGCAGCTGCGCGAGAGCTTTGTGGCCAATGGGCCGTTCATGATCATGATCGGCGCGGTCACGCCTATTCCGTTCAAGATCATCACCATTACCAGCGGCGTGGCGGGGGTGAACATCTGGACGTTCATCCTGTTCAGCCTGATCGGGCGGGGCCTGCGGTTCTTCTTCCCCTGTGGCCTCTTCTATTTCTTCGGGCCGCTGGCGAGCGAGTTCATCGAAAAGCACAAGAAATGGGCCGGCTGGGTGATGCTGGCGGCGGTGATCGGCGGGTTTGCGGCCGCGCCGATGCTGTTTCCCAAGCATGGCACCACGGTGACCGACACGGTGATCGAGCAGGCGACGGGCACTGACGTCATTCCCGGCAAGCTCTGAGGGCTGATCGACGCCAGCGGCCGCGCCGGTGCTAGAGTTCGAGCGTCCAGTACTGACCGTTGAGATCGGCGCCGAAGGAGCGATGCCGCTCCTCGCGGGTGAGATCAAAGCCGGCTGCCTGATAGATGCGTCGTGCAGAGACGAGGCAATCCTGCGTCCAGAGGATGACGCGGCGATAGCCGGAGGCCCTAGCAAAGCGCACGGCTTCGTCGACCAACCTTCCGCCGATGCCCTGACCGCGGAACATGGGCTCGACATAGAGCATGCGCAATTGCGCCGTCTCGACGGGGTTGCCGGCGGCAGGCTGGATGAACACCGAGCCCGCGATCTCGCCACCCCGCTCGGCCACCCACAGGGCCTTGGGCGGACGACTTTCGGCGGCTTCGTAGTCTGCGTAGATGCGGGCGATCAGGGCTTCGAATTCGCCATTCCAGCCCTGTTCGAGATGGTAGAGCACGGCCTGGCGGTGGATGAGCCAGCCCAGTTCCCCGACCCGGTGCGGACGGATGACCAGGGGCGCGTCATCGGGTTCGGCGAGGATCGCCTGAATGCGGCGCATGGCGCCGACAAGGTCCCGCTGCTCGAACGGGCTGAACGGGTCGAGCAGGGTGCGGGCCGCAGTCTCGTCGCTCATGGCATTGAGACGCTCCGCCACCGCCCGGCCATCGGCGGTCAGCGCCATGGGAGCAGCGCGCCCGTCGCCGGTGCGGGGCAGCAGCGCGACCAGTCCCTGGTCGACCAGCCTGCTCACGATGCGGCTCATCTGTCCGCGATCCATGTTGAGGGTCGCGGCGATCTGGGCCGAGGTGGTGACGCCATCCTTGCCCAGCTCATAGATGACGCGCGCTTCGGCCAGGGTGTGGATGGTCTTGTGCATGCCCTCGTCGAGCAGGCCGATGACGCGGGTGTAGAAGCGGTTGAAACTGCGGATCTGGGCGATATCGGCGGGATCGGCCATGACAAGCTCCTGAATAGTTGATAAAGTCAACCATTCAGGAGGCAGAGTCAATCAAAATGACCGTCAGGCTTTGTAGCGCTGGCGCACCAGGCCATAGACGGCGCGGATGCCCTGGTCGGTGGCGCCGACCGGGCGCCCGGGCCGGGCTTCGGGCGCCCAGCCGAAAATGTCCAGATGCACCCAGGCCGCGGCATTCTTGACGAAACGCCTGAGGAACAGCGCCGCGGTGACCGAGCCGGCATAGCCGCCGGCGCCGGCATTGTTGACGTCGGCGATCTTGGAAGCCATCTGCGCGTCGTAATTGGACCAGAGCGGCATGGGCCAGAGCGGGTCTTCGGCGGCGAGGCCCGCGGCAGCGAGGGCCGCGGCGACCTTGTCGTCGGTCGAATAGAGCGCCGGCAGATCCGGGCCCAGCGCCACGCGCGCGGCGCCGGTGAGCGTCGCCATGTCGACCAGCAGGTCGGGCGCCTCTTCGTCGGCCAGGGCCAGGGCATCGGCCAGGATCAGCCGACCCTCGGCATCGGTATTGCCGATCTCCACCGTGAGGCCGGCACGCGAGCGCAGCACGTCGCCCGGGCGGAAGGCATTGGCCGAGATAGAATTTTCCACGACCGGCAGCAGCACGCGCAGGCGCACCAGCAGCCTGGCGGACATGATGGCATGGGCCAGACCCAGGATATTGGCCGCGCCGCCCATGTCCTTCTTCATCATCAGCATGCCCGCGGCCGACTTGATGTCGAGCCCGCCGGTATCAAAGGTGACGCCCTTGCCCACCAGCGTGACCTTGGGGTGACCGGCTTCGCCCCAGCCCAGATCGATCAGGCGCGGGGCCTGGGCGCTGGCGCGGCCCACGGCGTGGATCATGGGGAAATTGGCACTGAGCAGGTCGTCGCCCTGGGTGACGGAGATGCTCATGCCGTGGCGGCGCGCGAAGTCGCGGACCATGGTCTCCAGCGCATCGGGACCAAGGTCATTGGCCGGGGTGTTGATGAGGTCGCGCGCCAGGGTCGCCGCCTCCACCTGCCGGTCGACTTCGGCGGCGTCGGCGCCTTGGGGCAGGTTGAGGGCCGGCGTGGGCTGACCTTCGCGATAGCGATCGAAGCGATAGGCGCCCAGGCGGAAGCCGATGGCGGCCAGGGTCGGGTCGGCAATATCGCCGGCCAGAGCATAGGTGGCCGCGGGCAGCGCCGCTGCGGCAAGACCCGCCACAAAGGGTGAGCGGCCCGCGGGCTTGCCGGTGCCGAACAGCACTGCAGCGATCTCGCCGGCTTCATCGGGCAGGGACAGGAGTTTTCCGCGCTGGCCGGTAAAGCCATTGGCGGTGGCCCAGGCCTTGTGCAGTGCGGAAATCGACACATCATCGAGCCCGCCTTCGGGGACCAGGTAGAGCGGTTTGACGGACGAACTGGGCATGGCGCAACTCCATTGAAGACGCCCCTCTTCTAGCGAGCCGGACTGGCGCGGGCAACGCCCCGGCCCCACCGTTTAACCCGGTGTTAGGGTTAATGATCTATTGCTCGGGGAGTTGATTTTGACGGCTCTGCAGGGGCCGGGAGTGCCACAGTGTTCAACCCGAAACGCATCGCCAGATCCCTGCGCCCGCTGCTGCTGGCCGGCGTGGCGGCGCTGACCCTTTCGGCCTGCGCCTCCAATCGCGGACAGATGGGCGCCACGGATTATTCGGGCATGAGCGCGGCGCAAGGCCAGACGGCCCTGGCGGACCTCACGGCCCGCTATCGCGCCAATCCGCGCGACCGGGGCGTCGTCATCCGCTATGCCGCGGCCCTGCGCGCTGCCGGCCAGTCCCAGCAGGCCGCAGCAGCGCTGGAACAGGCCATGTCGGCCTATCCGGGCGACGTGGAAATCTCCATTGCCTATGCCAAGGCGCTGACGGCCTCGGGCCGGTTCGACCAGTCCCTGTCGGTGCTGCAAAATGTCATCCGGCCCGACGCGCCGGACTGGAATGCCCTGCTCGTCATGGGCGCGACGCTGGACCAGATGGCCCGCCATGACGAGGCGCGGCGCATCTATGTGCAGGCGGCGGTGATGGCGCCCGGCGAAGCCTCGATCGAGACCAATCTGGGCCTCTCCTATGCCATGACCAACGAGTTGGCGACCGCCGAGCAGCATTTGCGGCGGGCGGTGCAGATGCGCGGCGCCAATAGCCAGACGCGGCAGAACCTGGCGCTGGTGGTGGGGCTGCAGGGCCGCTTCGACGAGTGCCGGGCGCTCTACGCGGCCGAGCTGCCGCCCGACCAGGTCGAGACCAATATGGCCTATGTGCGGGCGCTGCTGACCCAGCAGAACCGCTGGGACATGATCGAGCAGGGCTGACATCCTGTTTGCTCCCGTCCGGTCAGGCCCGTTCACGCATGGCTGGACGCCGGCCGGCTTTCGCCTCCGGTTCTCCTGGTGTGGACGTATCCCGAGGCGCGTGCGTCTCAGTAAAATAGTAAAATAGAGACGTCGCCGCCTCGGGACGCCGGTTTTTCGTAGAGGTCTCGGTCCCCATTGAACGCTCGTCGCAGGGTGACCGCTTCCTGGACGCGCAACTGGAGCGACCCAGCTACGCCCGGCTCCCCCCGCAAAAGTTCGCTGCAGTCCGTCCGCGCGGGAGTGATGGGGGGATTATGAGTGAGGTTCTGGACCCGGGGATAAAATGTTTCGCGCCTCGCGCTCAACCGATCCCGGTCCGTCCTCGGGCCTGACCCGAGGACCTCTGTCAACGCGCGCGCCGGCCTGGCGTCGACCGGCCCTCGGGTCAGGCCCGAGGGCGGCGCGGTGGGTGGGGCAGGATCGGTGCAAATGGCGAGGATGGCAGGTTCGGACCTCAAATCTGTCGTTCGAGCCCATACGATGAGACGATCAAAACCTGCCGACTTGCCACCCACCGCGCGTCACCCTCGGGCTTGACCCGAGGGCTCTTCACCTGGCGATGTCATCCCAGAGATCGCGCCCATTCAGACTTGTGTCGCTTCACAGCGCCCCTGCCAAACCCCCAAAGTACAGGGCCCTCGGCTCGAGGCCGAGGGTGACGGCCGGTGGGGTGGAAACAAAGAGACAAAACCGGAAGACCGATTTCGACCCCATTGTGGTCGTTCCAGGCTGACAACGCCGACCCCGAAAGCGGCCGCTCAGGCCCTGGCAATTGCGTGCTCCTCATGGGCTGCCTCCCAGACTTCGCGAGCAGCATCAATATTCATCGCGGCGATGGCCAACCCAACCACGACGTCGGGCCATACAGAGTTCCAGAGATAGGCGGTCACCAGCCCGGCGCCGATGATGCAGACATTGGCAACGGCGTCATTACGGGCTGAAAGGAAGGCAGCACGGGTCAGGCTACCGCTATGACGACGAAATCGGGCCAGGATAAAAGCGCAGCTGAGGTTGACTGCAAGTGCCCCAAGTCCGGTTAGCGACAGCGCAATGGGTTCCGGCGGCACCGGATTGGTGAACTTGCCCCAAAGCGACCAAATCAGCGCCAGCGCGGGCAGGAGCAGGACGCCTGCCAGCAGCATGCCGACCCTAGCGCGCTTCCTGGCGGTCCAGACCAGGGCGAAGAAGATGAGCAGATTGACAGAGGTGTCCTCAAGAAAATCAACGCTGTCGGCAAAGAGGGATACCGAGCCTATGGACAGGGCGACGGCAAATTCCACGCCAAAATAGGCGAGGTTGAGCAAGGCGACGATGAGCACCGTGCGCCGCAGGTCCGCATCCATTGTTTCCATCGCCATCAAGTTCTCTATTTCGATTGCGGGTTGTTCAAGGGCTCCTCATAGGGTATCCCCCTATGTTATGTCACACACTTCTAAGCATAAAGACAAGCTCCTGGCGAGGGTTCGACGCCTGAAGGGACAGATCGAAGCCGTCGAGCGGTCGCTTGAGGCAGAAGCCCCCTGTGGCGAGGTTCTCAACCTCGTTGCCTCTATCCGTGGCGCCGTAACCGGCCTAACTGGCGAGTTGATCGAAGATCACATCCGCGAACACGTATCCAATCCCGACACCGATTCTGATCGTGACCGCGCCCAAGGCGCCGCGGAGCTCATCGATGTCGTCAGGACCTATCTGAAATGACCCAGGAAACCCGCCTCTCCAGCCCCCATGACCATGTCTTTCTGGGCGACAATCATGCCCGCAATGAGCGCCGCACCTGGCTGGTCATCGCGATCACGGCGATCATGATGGTGGTGGAAATCGCCGCCGGGTCCATTTACGGGTCAATGGCTCTGGTGGCGGATGGCTGGCACATGTCCACCCATGCTGCGGCGATGCTCATCGCCGCGCTGGCTTACATGTTCGCCCGCAAGAACGCCCGCAACCCGCGGTTCACGTTCGGAACCGGTAAGCTGGGCGACCTGGCGGCCTTCGGCAGTGCCGTGGTGCTCGCCCTGATCGCGCTGCTGATCGGCTGGGAGAGCATTCTGCGACTGTACAGTCCGGTGGCAATCAACTTCTCGCAGGCCATCACCGTTGCCGTGATTGGTCTAGGGGTAAACCTGCTGTGTGCTTGGCTGTTGCGCGACGACCATTCGCATCACCACCACGGGCATGACCATCATCACGATCATGGTCACGCCCATGTTGACCACGGCCATGACCACCATGGCCATGATCATCATGAACATCTGCCCGCGACAGACAACAATCTGCGCGCCGCCTACCTCCACGTGCTCGCAGATGCCCTGACCTCGGTGCTGGCCATCGCGGCTCTTGTCTTTGGAAGCCTCTATGGGTGGAACTGGCTGGACCCGGCCATGGGGATCGTCGGTGGGCTTGTCATTGCCCGTTGGTCTTGGGGACTGATCCGCGACGCCGGCGCCGTTTTGCTCGACTACTTGCCGGAGAACGAAGACCTTCCCAGTGAGATCCGTGAGGTAATCGAAGGTAACGGCGGCGAGATCACCGATCTGCATGTTTGGCGGCTTGGACCTGGCCATCACGGCGCCATCATCGCCTTACGCTCGCCTCACCTGCAAACGGTCGAGTTCTATAAAAGCAAGCTGGCAATCATCCATGAGCTTTCGCACGTTACAATCGAAGTGCAACCGGCGCAGGTCAGCGTCAGTTAATTAAGGAACCAGACTAAAAGCCGCCGTTCCGCTCCCCACCCCATTCCTGCCATTCAAGTACAGAGCGCTCGGCTCAAAGCCGAGGGTGACGGGTGGTGGATTTTATGGGGGGCAAAAGCAATGCGGCCCACTGTTCCCATAGTGACCGGGCAGCGAGTGCTGCGCGAGGGCTACCCTCAGCCGCCGCCCATCGTGCGGGAGACCGAGCCGGTGAACACCTGGATCATGGCGGGCGAGAGGATGACGATGAAGAGCACGGGCAGGAAGAAGACAATCAGCGGCACGGTGAGCTTGGGCGGCAGGGCCGCGGCCTTCTTTTCGGCATCCATCATGCGGCTTTCGCGGCCTTCCTCGGCCATGACGCGCAGCGCCTGGCCCACGGAGGTGCCGTAGCGATCGGCCTGGATGAGAGCGGTCATCACCGACTTGACGTTGTCGAGCCCGGTGCGCTTGCCCAGATTGTCATAGGCGCGGGTACGGTCCTCGAGGAAGGACAGTTCGGCGGTGGTCAGGGTCAGCTCTTCGGCCAGCTCGACCGACTGGGCGCCGATCTCCTTGGCCACGCGCTTGAAGGCGTGTTCCATGGACATGCCGGCCTCGACGCAGAGCAGCAGCAGATCGAGACAATCGGGCCAGGAGCGGCGGATGGAGGCCTGGCGCTTCTGTGTCTTGTTGCGCAGGAGAAGGACCGGCAGGTAGGCGCCGAGGAGGCCGGCGCCAATGGCATAGACCAGGTTGAGATAGACCGGGCGATCGCCGGGGGCCAGGATCAGCAGATAGACCGCGGCGACGGCGAAGATGGCCACCGGATAGGCGAGGCGCTGGAACAGGAACTTGGTCAGCTCCCCCTGCCCGCGCAGGCCGGCCATGGCCAGCTTGTCGACGGTGGAATCGTCCTGGAACGCCTTCTTGAGGTCGAAACGCTCGACCGCCCGCTTCATGTAGGACTTGGCTTCGGTGCCGCGGCGAATGGAGACGCGGCCATCGGGATTGCCATTGCTGCCGCGCAAGCGGGCCATTTCCTCGGCCCGCATCTTGTCGCGTTCGATGGCGACGCGCTTGATGCGGGCCTTCATCTCCTGCTTGACGATGAGCGAGGAGCCGAAGGTAAAGACCACGGCGGCCGCGGACACGGCCGCGAGCACGGCAATGAGGAAATCCCGCTGGGTGAGCAGTTCGACGATGTTCATGACGACAGCCCCATGACGGAGATCAGACCTCGAACTGCACCATGCGGTTCATGACGAAGATGCCGGCGGCCAGCATGACGACGCCGACGCCCAGACACACATTGCCGATGGGCGTGGTGAACAGGGGCAGCAGATATTTCGGCGACACCAGCGAGACCAGGATGGCCACCACGATCGGCAGCGAACCGATGATGCCGGCCGACGCCTTGGCCTCGGAGGACATGGCCTTGACCTTCTGCTTCATTTTCTTGCGGTTGCGCAGCACGCGCGCCAGATTGCCCAGGGCTTCCGAGAGATTGCCGCCGGCCTGTTGCTGGACGGAAATGACGACGACGAAGAAATTGACTTCCGGCAGGGGCACGCGCTCGAGCAGGATCTGCACCGCCTCGGTCATGGAGAAGCCGAAGCTCTGCTGGTCGAGCACGCGGGCGAACTCGGACTTGACCGGCTCCTTGGTGTCCTTGGCAACAACGCGCATGGAATCGTTGAGCGGCAGGCCGGTCTTGACGCCGCGCACGATGGCCTCGATGGCGTTGGGCAATTCGTCGAGGAACTGGTTCTGGTAGCGCTTGCGCTTGTGCGACACATACATGCGCGGCAGGAGATAGGCCCCGGCGACGGCGAAGATGGCGGCGAAATAGAACGGGACCTGGGCCAGGAACAGCACGATGAACAGGCCGACACCGAAGATCACGCTGTTGCGGATGAAGGTGGCAGGCTTGATGGTCATGCCGGCCTGGAAAATCATGTCGGCCAGGCTCACGCGCTTTTTGGCGTTGAGCTCATCGGTCTGCGACTTGAGCGCCTGCTGCACGGTCTTGCGGCGATTTTCGCGGACGCGGCTGGCATCGGCGGTCTGCCGATTGGCCCGGATATCGCCCTGGAACGCCTTCATGCGCGCTTCGGCCCGCTTGTTGCCCAGCGCCGAGGGGACCAGGGCAAAGCCGGCGGCCCCGATAGTGACTGCGAAGAGGACGAGGAGCAGGAGCGTGGTGGTCATGGTCAGCGTCCCATGATTTCGTGCTGTTCGGTATTGGCCTTTTCCAGCGCCTCGACCAGATTGGCTTCCTCGTTGAAATAGCGGGCGCGCTCGGTGAATTGCGGCTTGGTGATGCCGGTGGAGCGGTGGCGGCCGACCAGCATGCCATTGGCGTCCTCGCCCAGGATGTCGTAGACGAACACGTCCTGGGTGACGATGACGTCGCCTTCCATGCCCAGCACTTCGGAAATGTGGGTAATGCGGCGCGAACCATCGCGCAGGCGCGCGGCCTGGACGATGACGTCGATGGACGAGACAACCATTTCGCGGATGGTGCGGCTGGGCAGGGCATAGCCGCCCATGGTGATCATGGATTCAAGACGGCTGAGGGCTTCGCGCGGGCTATTGGCGTGCAGCGTGCCCATGGAGCCGTCATGGCCGGTATTCATGGCCTGCAGCAGGTCGAAGGCCTCGGGTCCGCGCACTTCGCCCACGATGATGCGTTCGGGGCGCATACGCAGGCAGTTCTTGATGAGATCGCGCATGGTGATCTCGCCCTCGCCCTCGAGATTGGGCGGGCGGGTTTCGAGACGCACCACATGGGGCTGCTGGAGCTGGAGTTCGGCCGAGTCCTCGCAGGTGATGACGCGCTCATCCTTCTCGATGAAGGCGGTGAGGCAGTTGAGGAGCGTGGTCTTGCCCGAACCGGTACCACCCGAGATCAGCACATTGGCGCGGACGCGGCCCAGGATGCGCAGCACCTCGGCGCCTTCGGGCGAGATGGAATTGTATTTGACCAGCTGTTGGAGGGTCAGCTTGTCCTTCTTGAACTTACGAATGGTGAGCGCAGCACCATCGATGGCCAGAGGCGGGGCGATGACGTTGACGCGGGAGCCATCGGGCAGGCGCGCGTCGCAGATGGGCGAGCCTTCATCGACGCGGCGGCCGACCTGGGAGACGATGCGCTGGCACACATTCATCAGATGCGCGTCGTCGCGGAAGCGCACATTGGTCAGGCGCACCTTGCCACCCACTTCGATGTAGCAGCGCTGGGAACCATTGACCATGATGTCGGCGATGTCGTCGCGGGCCAGCAGCGGCTCGAGCGGGCCATAGCCGAGCACGTCGTTGCAGATGTCCTCGAGCAGGTCTTCCTGCTCGGAAATGGACATGACGATGGATTTGAGGGCGATGATCTCGGCGACAATGTCGCGGATTTCCTCGCGGGCGGCCTGGCTCTCCATGGTGGCGAGCTGGCTGAGATCGATGGAGTCGATCAGCGCGTTGAAGATGGCGGACTTGGTCTGGAAATATTCCTTGGCGCGCTGGGCATCGGCGGGGGCGCGGACATCGAGCACCTCGTCGGTGGTGCGCATGCGCGCGGCCATGGCGTCACTGTCGCTGGACCGGCGCTGCGGCGGGGCTGGCGTGGCAGCGGGGGCTGGGCTGGCCACCGGACGCGGTGCCTCGCTCAGTCCCGGCGTATTGCCGCCAAATGTGGTGCGCTTGCCAAACATATGATCCCTACTGTTCCTGGTCCCCTGCCCGGTTCATGCTCACGCCCGCTTCTTGAACAGCGAAGGCAGCTTGAGCAGGCTCGCGGACTTGCTGGTGCCATAGCTGGCCTGCCGGCCGGTGACCTGCATGCCGATGGCGGAGAACACTTCGTTGATCTTGTTGTTGGCCGAGACCTCGGCAATCATCTGGCCATTATTGGCGGCCGTGCCGAACAGGGCCGCATCAAAGCCGATCTGGCCGATCAGGCTGCATTCCACCGAGGAGGCGAACTCGCCGGCGCCGATTTCGGGCCGCCGGGGAATGCCCTGCTTGTTGATGACCAGCTTGGGCGCGCTGTCGGTGGGGCGCAGCACCTTGATGGCATCGGCCAGGTTCCTGGCATTGCGCAGATTGGCCAGGTCCGGCTCGGCGACGATGACGACATCATCGATCGAGGCCAGGGTCTGGCGGGTCCAGGCGTTCCAGGCGTGCGGGATGTCGAGCACGATGACCGGCACGCTTTTCTGGCAGATCTCGATGATGCCCTCGAATTCACGCTCCTCGAAATCCCAAGTCTGGTCGAGCGTGGCCGGGGCAGTCAGCAGGTTGATGTGGTTGGCCGCCTTGCTCATCAGGCGGTCGAGCATGGTCTGGTCGACCTTCTGGTTGGCCAGCACAGCATCGGCCAGGCCATGGGGCGGGTCCTGATTGAAATTGAGGCCGGCCGTGCCGAAGGGCAGGTCCATGTCGACGATCAGGCAATCCTGCCGGAGACCGGTCGCAATGCCCCAGGCGACATTGTGGGCGATGGTGGAGCTGCCCGCGCCGCCCTTGGCGGAGATGAAGCCGACGGTACGCCCGATCGGGGCGGCGCCTTCGGCGGCGTAGAGCTCGGTGATCGAGGTCACGATCTCGGCGGAGGTGGCCGGCAGCACCACATATTCGGAAATGCCCGAGCGGATCAGCTCGCGATAGAGCAGCACGTCGTTGACATGGCCCAGCACGATGACGCGGGTGGAGGCATCGCAGACTTCGGCGAGGCGCCCGAGCGCGGCAGGGATTTCCTGGGGCGACAGCGTCGTTTCGACGATGATCAGATTGGGCGTGGGGTTGGACTTGTAGGTCTCGACCGCGCCTTCAATGCCGCCATTGTGGGTGGTCAGCGCCACCTTGGACATGCGCCGGTCATGCATGGCGCTTTCGACCAGCTGGGCGGTCTGGGAGTTCTCGCAGAAGGCCTGGATGGTGATGCGCGGCACCAGGCGCGCACCCGAGGCGATCTCGGCTGCGGGCTCTTCGAGCTGCGGGGGTTGCTCAGGGGTGAGGAAACTCATGGAAGAAGCTGCTCCTGATCCGCAATCAATCCAGGACGAACCCGACCGAGCCGGCATAACCGCCCCGGAATTCGCCCGTGGCGCCGACGCCGTATTGTTTCTCGATCGTTCCGAGGAAGAAGGCCTCGGCATCATTGGTGAGGGTCACGCTGTCAGTGGGCACGGCCACCGTATTGGCCTGCGAGGGCGAGACCAGATAGGGGGTGACGAGGATGACCAGCTCGGTCTGCTGGCTCTGGTATTCGGTGGAGCGGAACAGCGCACCCAGAATGGGGATGTCGCCCAGGCCCGGGAGCTGGCTGATGCTGCGGCTCTGGCGTTCCTGCAGCAGGCCGCCAATGGCCAGGGTCGAGCCGGCGGGCAGTTCCACCGAGGTCTTCACGTCACGCCGCGACAGGGCGCCGCCGGTCTGGACCTCGGACACGCTGGTATCGACGGCAAGGCCGATTGCGCCGTTCGAGCGCACCACCGGCGAGAAGTTCAGCTCCACGCCATAGGGCTTGTAGGTGATGGTGGTGCCGTTGATGTTGGAGGTGGTGATGGGGAATTCGCCACCGGCCAGGAATTCGGCGCTCTGGCCGGACATGGCGGTCAGCACCGGCTGGGCCAGCACGCGCAGCGCGCCGCGATCCTGCAGCGCCCGGATGGCGGCATTGATCTGCAGGTCGGCATTGGACCAGCCCAGATCGACGCCGTGACCGGCATTGGCCGAGGGGCCGTTGAACGACATGGAGAGATTGCCGATGGTGGCGGTGCCCGAGAGGTTGATGCCGAGCTGGTTGGCGACGTCGCGGCGGATTTCGGACACGGTGACCTGCAGCATGACCTGCTGCGGCCCGATGACCTGGATCAGGCTGCCCTCGCCCTCGGTATCGGCAATGGCATTGGCCATGGCCTCGGCATTGGCCTTGTCCTCGGCAGTGCGCACCGTGCCGGTCAGCACGAAATGGATCTTGTCATTGACCGAATTGTTGGTGAGCGTTTCCACGCGGATGTTCGAACCGGGGATGACGCGCGCCAGGGTGGCCTCGAGCGCCCGCCCGGCCTGCAGCGGTGGCAGCACGATATTGACGTCGAGCACGCTGATGGTGCGGCCCGCATCGTCGATGAAGATGATGTTGGTGGCGCCTTCCTCGATGCCCTGCACGATGGCCCTTGTGCGGCTGCGCATGATGGCGGCAGCGATATTGGGCTGGGAGACGACGACTTCGGCGACGCCGGCGGGCAGGTCGACGATCATCGACTTGTTCAGCTCCACCTCGATCTTGCGGACCGCGCCATAGGCGTTGCTGGCAATGGCGATCTGGGCCTGCGCTTGCGCCTGGGCGGGGACGATGGGCGCCGCCGCAACCAGCAGGACCGCAAGACCGGCGGCAAGGGCGGTGCGGAACATTGGGCGGACTGTGCGTTGGCTGGACATGTTCATCGTCATCTCGCCCCTATTGCGGCAGGACCTGGGGCGCATCGGGCGCCGCCTGGATCTGGGTGTTGTCGGGCAGGCCCATTGCCTCGGTGGAACCGTTCTGGGCCAGGTCCGCGGAGGAGGAGCCCGCCATGACGCTCTGCTCCTTGCCGTATCGAATGAGCCGCACGGCCTGGTTGGCCGTGGCCGGGCCGGCATCGGCGCGGTTGAAATCGACGACCGAGCGCAGGGTCAGGCTCAGCTGACCGCGCGTCGAGGCATTGACCAGCGTTTCGGCCTGGGCGGGATCGAGTTCGAGGGTAGCGATGGTGGCATTGTCGAAGGTGACGGGGGTGGGGCTGGCATCGGTGCCCTCCTCGTCGCCGCCGCTGACGCCCATTTCCCCGAGGCGCTTGCCGATGGCCAGCACGCGCACATTGGAGAGAATGACCTCGGAGCGCTGGCCGACCGCCGAAGAGGTGGTGAGCAGCACATCGACGTGATCATTGGGCACCACGAAACCGCCGGCGCTGGAGGCCGCGGTGACGGTCACCGAGACGCCGCGCTTGCCGGACGCCAGGACGGCCGAGAGATAGCCCTGGTCGGCACGGACCAGCTTGGCCTCGCGGATCGGCTCGCCGGGGAAGAATTCGAAACGCGCGACGGCACCGGTCAGCTGGGCCGGCGCATCGGGCATGGCGGAGACCGTGACATATTCGGGGCGCAGCGCGCCTTGCGGCCAGTCCTGCCATTCGACGCGCTCGGCGTTGAGGCGTTCGCCGACGCCGATCGGCGCCTTGGCGACCAGGATCTGGGTCTTGGCCTCCTCGACGACCTGGGTGACCGCCGGACTGGCCGGTGCGGGCGCCCGGCCCCCTCGGGTGACCAGAAAAGCGGCCAGCGACCCGGCCACCAGGGCTACCAACAACAGGACAATACGCGCCGGTCTCATGACCTACTCCGGTTGTGCCAGAGCGGCGGGCATTCCTTGCAGACTGCCGGCCACTCGATCCATTCGCTCTCGCATCGCTGGCACGGACAACCGGCTCCCGGCATTCCGCACGATGCGGGGAAAGGGCAGGAAGTGCCCATTTCCACCGGCTGAACTATGGAACCAAAGGGTCAAGGTTTAGTTAATCAGGACTTTGCAAAAGGCGTTAACGAGTTATGAATGCTTGCGTTTTGCAAATGCACCGGCCGAAAAACAACAAAGGCACCCGCGATATTTCACGAGTGCCTTGAACGACTGGACGGAAAAAGGGATCAGGCGACGAGGCGCTCGAAGATGGCGGTGTTGGAATAGGTCAGGAGACCCGCCACCGCCATGGCCACGCCATAGGGTATGCCCTGTTTGCGATCGAGCAGGCGCGTCAGCCAGGGCATGGTGGCGACGATGCCCGGCATGGGCATGCGGCGCAGGAACAGGATGGCCAGGGTCAGCACCCCGCCCAGCAGCGCGGTATAGGCCAGGTAGGGCAGAGTGAGCCCGAAGCCCAGCCAGAGCGTGGTGGCTGCCGCAAGCTTGGCATCGCCGCCGCCGATCCAGCGCAGTGCGAACATGGCAAAGGCCACCACCAGGACGATGAAGGCGCACAGAAGATGCATGGCGAATTGCTGCAGCGGCATTTCGATCGCGAGCGCCATGACCACGAAGCCGGCCGCCAGGAGCAGCACCAGCTTGTTGGAAATGCGCATGGTCAACAGATCGGACGATGCCGCGAAGGCCATGGCCAGCGGAAAGTATAGAAGGGCAATGGTGGACATGCTGATATTCCCCCCAGTCACCAGGCGTGGGGAACAGTCTGACAGACGGGGCTTAAAAAAGCGGAAAGGGAAGGCCCGAAGACCTTCCCTTTCCTGTCGTTGTTTCTCTCGTGGAGAAAATCACGGCATATTGTTGGTCAGCGTACCGGCGATACCGTTGAACAGGTTTCCAAGGCTGTCACCAAGGGCGGTGGCAGCAAGGATGATACCAACAGAGATCAGTGCGGCGATCAGGCCGTACTCGATAGCAGTCGCGCCCGACTCGTCCTGCGCGAAACGTGCGAAAATGTTCATTCCCAGGCTCCTTTTACACGTCCTCAGTGACTGCAGCGTCGGACCACGTCACACTTCGAACATGAGCAAACGCTAGCGGTCACAGGTTGAAATAGCGTTAATCGGTCGCCGGCCCGCTCAACTGGGCCAAGACGTATTTTTGTTGATGATCAACATGTTACCGAAATAGATAAAGGTCTAACTAACGCATTTTCCGCACGGACCGCCCCCAATGCCCGTAAGGGACTGCACCAGGACTACCCGCTGGACCATGTTTTCCATGCTTTATAGTCTTGATGC
This sequence comes from Devosia salina, assembly GCF_019504385.1. Lineage (NCBI taxonomy): Bacteria > Pseudomonadati > Pseudomonadota > Alphaproteobacteria > Hyphomicrobiales > Devosiaceae > Devosia > Devosia salina. Next base: position 418,029 of record NZ_CP080590.1, on the reverse strand, counting down.
GGAAAATGATCCGCCAAGGTGGCCAGAGACCGGGCGTTTGCCAAGTATTTACCATTCCGGTGGATCGTAGGGGCATAGTACCAGTACCCGGATTTCCGCCATGTCCCGTCTTGCCGCCACTGCCCTGTTGCTCGCCGCAACCCTTGCCGGGCCCATGCCTGCGCAGGCTCAGGACGGCGCGCCGATCAATGTCAATGTCAACATGGCCCGCGTGCTGCGCATCAGCGCTCCCGCCGCCACGGTGATCGTGGGCAATCCGGGCATTGCCGATGTGACCATCCAGGACCCGCAGACGCTGATCCTGACCGGCAAGAGCTATGGCCAGACCAATCTGATCGTTCTCGACAGCCGTGGCGAGCCGGTGGCCGACACGCTGGTGGAAGTGGTGCAGATGACGGCCGGGGTGATGACCGTCTACCAGGGGCTGAGCCGCACGACCCTGTCCTGTGCGCCGGTGTGCCAGCCGGTGGTGATGATGGGCGACGATACCGGTTTCTCGGGCCAGACGCTTGCCTCCTCGCAGCTGGTGCAATCGGCCGCCAACTAAGGCCGGTCTCGCGCTACGCGGCCGATTAACCCGCCATTTACCAAATCTGCGCCGAGTTCGGCCCGCGCCCGCCCATCCTAACCATTGGGTTAGGGTCTCCCCCTAGTCTGGCCTGCAAACAGAGGCAGGGGTCAGACGGACGGTGTTGGGTACGGTCAGGCAGAAGCTGCACAGACAGCTCACGCGACTGGGGCGCGATGAGCGCGCGGTCACGGCCGTGGAATTCGGCATGCTGGCGCTCCCCTTCTTTGCCGTGATCGGCGCCATATTGCAGACCTCGGTGGTGTTTCTTGCCTCGCAGGTGCTGGAGAGCGCCGTGCATGACGCTTCGCGCGCCATCCGCACCGGACAGGCGCAGGGCGCGGGCATGACCCTCGAACAGTTTCGCAGCTCGATCTGCGACCGCCTCTATGGGCTGTTTCCCGATTGCGCGGGGCTGCATGTGCGGGTCAACGTGGTCACCAATTTCCAGTCCGCCTCCGTCGAGCCGCCCCTGCCCAGCCCGTGTTTTGCGCCCTGCGACTGGGACAATGCGGAGAGCTGGTCGGCAGGCGTGGGCAAGTCGGTGGTGCTGGTGCAGGTCTATTATCGCTATCCGATCATGGTGCAGCTTGGCCCCCTGGGCATGTCAAACATGGCCGATGGCCGCCGCCTGATCGGGTCCGCCGCCGTGTTCCAGAACGAGCCCTTCTCGTGAGCGCGCGCCGCGTGAGCCTGAGGCTGCACCTGAAGCGGCTGCTGCGCGCCGATCGCGGCGTGGCGGCGGTCGAATTCGCGCTGGTGCTGCCCATCATGCTCGTGGTCTATCTCGGCACGCTGGAGGCCAGCTCGCTGATCACCATGGACCGCAAGGTGCAGTCGGTGGCTGGCGCCATCGGCGATCTGGTGGCCCGCACCGACGAGGTGATCTCCACCAGCCAGCTGCAGGATTATTTCCGTGCCGCCAGCGGCATCATGACCCCGTTTTCGCCAGATGGCGTGCTGCAGGTGGTCACGGCGGTGCAGGTCAACGCCGATGGCACGACCGAAGTGGTCTGGACGCGGCAATACCAGAACGGCACCTATTCCAGCACGACGCCGCATAATGTTGGCGACAGCTATCCGCTTCCCACGGAAATGACCGACATCGCACGGGGCGACATGGTGATCGCCTCGGAAGCGTCGCTGAACTATACGCCGCTGCTTGGCATCGTGATCCAGACCCCGATCACGCTCTACCGCTCCAGCTTCTTCATGCCCCGTTTCGGGGGCGAGATCGACGAGCCGAGCTGAGGCGCCGCTTGCCGGGCTGGCCGCGCCATGCCACAAGCCGGGCATCCCTCCCCGACTGTCCGGATATGAGCATGAGCGAACACGACACTATCATCCCCGTTTTCGACCTGGGCGGCGTCTTCGTCGACTGGAACCCGATGTATCTGTTCCGCAAGCTGTTCGAGAGCGAGGAAGATGCACTGTGGTTCCACCAGCATATCTGCACGGGTGACTGGAACCTCGAGTTCGATGCGGGTGAGATCTATGCCGAGGGCGTGGCCAAGCTGGTCACCCGCTTCCCCAAATACTGGCGCGAAATCCAGGCCTTCGACGCACGCTGGACCGAAACCTTCGGCCCCTTCATCCAGGGCACGATCGACATCCACAATGAATTGGTGGACCAGGACATCCCCACCTTCGCCATCACCAATTTCTCCTGGGAAAAATGGATGACGCGGCTGGGCGAATGGCCGTTCCTGGAAAAGTTCGACGGGGTGATCGTGTCGGGGCTGGAGCGACTGGTGAAGCCCGATCCGCGGCTCTATCGCGTGTTCTGCGAGCGCTACGGCCTGGCGCCGGACAGCTGCGTGTTCATCGATGACAGCGAGCCCAATATCGTGGCGGCCCGCAAGTTCGGCATGCATGGCATCCACTTCAAGGACCCGGTGCACCTGCGCGCCGACCTGATCGCGCTAGGCCTGCCGCTCAAGGCGAAGTAACCCCGTCGTCCGCTTCCTGGAAAGGCCCCCTCACCCGCCGCTGCGCGGCGACCTCTCCCCCAAAGGGAGAGCTGTAGGGGCAGCATTTGGACGAGCGCAGCGAGGACCCCGCGCGTCGCGCGCCCCGTGCGGAGCGCTACGCGCGTGAGCACACTATTTCGTCCCGTACATGCGGTCGCCGGCATCGCCGAGGCCGGGGACGATATAGCCCTTCTCGTTGAGGTGGCTGTCGATGGAGGCGGTAAAGACCGGCACGTCGGGATGGGCGGCGGAGAAATTGCGGATGCCTTCGGGCGCCGCCAGCAGGCACAGGAAGCGGATATTGTTGGCGCCGCGCTCCTTGAGTTTCTCGATGGCCGCCGTCGCCGAATTGCCGGTGGCCAGCATGGGATCGACCACGATGATCAGCCGGTCATCCAGGCTCGAGGGCGCCTTGAAATAGTATTCGACCGGTTCGAGCGTTTCGTGGTCGCGATAGATGCCGATATGGGCGACGCGGGCCGCGGGCACCAGGTCGAGCATGCCATCGAGCAGGCCGTTGCCGGCGCGCAGGATCGAGGCGAAGACCAGTTTCTTGCCCTTGATGGCAGGGCTTTGCATCTCGGCCATCGGTGTTTCGATGGTGATCATCTCCAATGCAAGGTCGCGGGTGACCTCGTAGCACATCAGATGCGCGATCTCACGCAGGAGCCGCCGGAACCCGGCGATGGAGGTCTCCTTGTTGCGCATGATGGTCAGCTTGTGCTGGATCAGCGGGTGATCGATGACCGTCACATTGCCTTCGGATCTGCTCATCGACACACCTCTTCGTTTTTCGGTCACAGGAACGATTTGCCATGGCGGCCGGGGGCCAGGCCCAGCCATGCGGCAATTGTCTCACCTATATCAGCGAAGGTCGGGCGAATGCCAATCTCTGCTGGCGGCAGGGCTGGGGAAAAAGCCAGTATCGGCACCTGTTCGCGGGTATGATCGGTGCCCGGCCAGGTGGGGTCATTGCCGTGGTCGGCCGTCAGGATCAGCAGATCGTCGTGGCGGAGCTTGGCGATGATTTCTGGCAGGCGGGCGTCGAAGAGTTCGAGAGCAGCGGCATAGCCGGGCACATCGCGCCGATGGCCATACTCACTGTCGAAATCGACGAAATTGGTCATGATAAAGGCGCCGTCCGCGGCCATTTCCATGGCCTCGAGCGTGCGATCGAAGAGCTGGGGGATGCCGGTGCCCTTGAGTTTGTGGGTAACGCCGGAGCCGGCATAGATGTCCGAGATCTTGCCGATGGCAAAGACCTGGTTGCCCGCTTCCGCATTGCGGTCGAGCAGGGTCGGTTCGGGCGGTGAAATGGCGAAATCGCGGCGATTGCCGGTGCGCTTGAAGGTTTCGGGCGTCTCGCCGATGAAGGGCCGGGCGATGACGCGGCCGATCTTGAGCGGCTCGGTCAGTTCAAAGGCGACCTTGCAGATCTCGTAGAGGCGATCGAGACCGAAATGGGTTTCGTGGGCCGCAATCTGGAAGACGCTGTCGATCGAGGTATAGCAGATCGGCATGCCGGTGCGGATATGCTCCTCGCCCAGCTCGGCGATGATGGTGGTGCCCGAGGCGTGCTTGTCGCCAAGAATGCCGGGCAGGCCGGTGCGCTTCAAGAATTCGGCAATCAGCTCGGGTGGGAAAGCCGGCTCGGTCTGCGGGAAATAGCCCCATTCGAAGGGCACCGGGACGCCGGCGATTTCCCAATGACCCGACGGCGTGTCCTTGCCCTTGGAAACCTCGCGCCCAACGCCGAAGCGACCGCCTTTCGGGGCGTCGGAGAGGTTTGGCGGCAGGATGCCGGTGGAAAGCTTGATGGCCGCGCCCAGGCCCATGGCATCCATATTCGGCACAATGAGTGGGCCAGAACGCAGGCCGTCCCGATCCGCCTTGCCGGCGGCGGCCCATTCGGCGATGTGGCCGACGGTATTGGCGCCTTCGTCACCATAGGCGGCGGCATCGGGGGCACCGCCGATACCGACGCTGTCGAGCAGGCAGACAATGGCGCGGGGCATGGGCGTTACTCCTTCTTTTTCCCCTCCCCCTTGAGGGGAGGGGTTGGGGGTGGGGGTGTCGAGACCTCCCAGAACTCTATTCTCGCGGGGGCGCCGACACCCCCACCCTCGGTCCCTCCCCTCAAGGGGGAGGGAGGCGATGAACGTTAGGCCGGTTGACCAATCCGACCAGCAATCAACGGATTGCTCGGCACAGCCTCACCGAGATGATAGGCCCGCTTCAGCCGGGCTTCGGCATCGGCGGCACTGGCTTCGTCGGCGGCGTGGATGCGGGCAATGGGCATGCCGGGGCCCACTTCCGCCCCCAGCCCGGCCAGGCGATCAAAGCCGACGCGGTGATCGATGACATCGGTGGGCGTGGCACGGCCGCCCCCGAGGGCAACCACCGCCATGCCGACGCCGCGGGTATCGATGGTGCTGACCCTGCCCTGCCCGATGGCAAAGACGTCGCGGATGATGGGGGCGGGTTCGAGATGCGTGTCCATGGCATCGACAAAGCCGGCGGGGCCGCCCAGGGCCATGACCATCTTGCCGAAATGTTCGGCGGCGGTGCCGCTGTCGAGGGCGGTTTCAACCTGGACCTGAGCATCGGCCAGCGAGCTGGCCTTGCCGGTCATCAGCGCAATCTCGGCGCAGAGGGCCAGCGTCACCTCGCGCAGGCGCGCGTCCTGATGGGTGCCGGTCAGGAAATCGACGGCGTTGCGCACTTCGAGCCCGTTGCCGGCGGCACTGGCCAGCGGCTCGTTCATGTCGGTGATCAGCGCCCCGGTCTTGAGGCCTGCCCCATTGGCGACGGTGACCAGGCTCTGGGCCAGATCGCGCGACTTTTCCAGCGTGGGCATGAAGGCGCCCGAGCCGGTCTTGACGTCGAGGATCAAGGCGCCGAGACCCGCGGCCAGCTTCTTGGAGAGGATCGAGGCGGTGATCAGGGCAATGGATTCCACCGTGCCGGTGACGTCGCGGATGGCGTAGAGCGTCTTGTCGGCGGGGGCGAGGTCGGCCGTCTGGCCGATAATGGCGCAGCCGGCTTCCTTCACCACCTTGCGGAAGAGGGCATTGTCGGGCTGGGTCTGGTAGCCAGGGATGGCATCGAACTTGTCGAGCGTGCCGCCGGTATGGCCGAGGCCACGCCCCGAAATCATCGGCACATAGATGCCGATGGCCGCCAGGATCGGCGCCAGCATCAGGCTGACATTGTCGCCCACCCCGCCGGTCGAATGCTTGTCGGCGACCGGGCCATCGAGGTCGGACCAGTCGAGCACGCTGCCACTGTCCCGCATGGCCAGGGTCAGCGCCACGCGCTCGTCCATGGTCATGTCCTGGAAATAGACCGCCATGGCGAAGGCCGCCGCCTGGGCATGGGACACCGTGCCATTGGCAAAACCGGCGATGAACTGGGCGATATCGTCCTTGGCGAGGATTTCGCCATTGCGTTTCTTGAGGATGACTTCTTGCGGGAGGAAGACCATTTTGACGTGCTCGCGTGCCTCGCCCTCGTGGTTCGAGGGTCGCTGCGCTCCCGCCTCACCATGAGGGCTTACGAAAGCGCGGAGTTATCGGAGCCCTCATGGTGAGGTGCGAGCGGTTTCGCGAGCCTCGAACCACGAGGGCGGTTGCTCACGCCCCGTAGGGGATCCAGACGTTCTTGACCTGCGTCGCCTTGGCCAGGAAATAGTCGCCGGCAAAGCGCGGATCGGCCAGATCGTATGCGAGGCCGCGGCTGGTCCAGGTCTGCTTGAGATTGCCCACCGAGGCCTTTTCGACCATGGCGGAGCCTTCCGCAGAGCCCATGAACCACATGCCGTCGATGCCATCATGCTCGGCCAGGGTCTTGGCCAGGGTGACGCTTTCGCCGGTGACGATGTTGACCACGCCATTGGGCATGTCGGAGGTTTCGAGCACCTGGTAGAAATCGGTCATTGAGAGCGGACTGCGCTCCGAAGGAACCAGCACGACCGCATTGCCCATGGCGATGGCCGGCGCCAGCAGGGCGATGGACCCCAGCAGGGGGCGCGCCTGCGGCGCGACAATGCCGAGCACGCCGAGCGGTTCGATCATGGCCGTGGCCACCATGCGCTGGGGCGGATTGTGGACGGCGCCGTCATATTTGTCGGCCCAGCCGGCAAAGGCGAAGAGCCGCTCGACGGAAAGGGCGACTTCCTCGGCCCCGTCCTCGCCGGTCTGCGCCTTGATGCGGGCGGCAAACTCGTCGCGGCGATAGTCGAGATTTTCAGCCAGGAAATAGAGGATCTGCGCGCGGGTATGGGCGGCGGTGCTGCCCCAGCCAAGCGCGGCGCGGGCGGCTTCGACGGCGTTGCGGATATCCTTGCGATTGCCTTCACCAACTTCGCCGACCAGCTCGCCCTTGGGGCCGATGACCTGCCGGTCATAGCCGCTATCGGGACGCGCCTGCTTGCCGCCGATATACATTTTGGCGGTCTGGTCGAGATGGCCGGTGTCCAGGGGATTCTGCGATGGCCGCCCCTCGCCCTTCGAGGCGCCCTGCGGGCGCACCTCATGATGAGGGGCTTGCTTAAGACCCTTCTCCCAGGCGGGCTTCAAATAGACGCCCATGCCCTCGCGACCGCCCTCGCGGCCGAAGCCGCTTTCCTTGTAACCGCCGAAGCCCACGGCCGCGTCGAAATTATTGGTGCCGTTGATCCAGACCACGCCGGCCTTGAGCCTGGGCGCAATGTCGAGGGCGAGATTGATGTTCTCGCTCCAGAGCGTGGCGGCAAGGCCATATTTGGTGTTGTTGGCCAGCGCCACCGCCTCTTCGGGCGTGCGGAAGCTCATGGCGACCAGCACGGGCCCGAAGATTTCCTCGGAGACCAGGGTATTGGCGGGCGAGACATTGGTGACGAGGGCGGGCTTGAGGAAGCAGCCATTCGCCGGAAGCTGCCCATCGGGCTCATAGACCTCGGCGCCTTCGGCGACGCCCTTCTTCATAAGGTCGCGGATGCGTTCGACCTGCACCGGGGTAACCAGCGCGCCGATATCCACGGACTTGTCGAGCGGGTCGCCCACGCGCAGCTTTTCCATGCGCGCCTTGACCTTGGCAATGAAGCGCTCCTCGATGCTTTCCTGCACGAGGAGACGCGAACCGGCGCAGCAGACCTGGCCCTGGTTGAACCAGATGGCATCGACCAGACCCTCGACGGCAGAATCGAGATCGGCATCCTCGAAGACGATATAGGGGGACTTGCCGCCCAGCTCGAGCGAAAGACCCTTGCCCGAGCCGGCCGTGGCGGCACGGATGATCTTGCCCACTTCGGTCGAGCCGGTGAAGGCGACCTTGTCGATATCGGGGTGGTTGACGATGGTGGCGCCGGTGTCGCCCTCGCCCGTCACGATATTGACCACGCCCTTGGGCAGGCCGACGCGCTCGCAGATTTCGGCGAAGAGCAGCGCGGTCAGCGAGGTGAACTCGGCGGGCTTGAGCACCACTGTATTGCCCGCCGCCAAAGCCGGGGCGATCTTCCAGGCCAGCATCAACAGCGGGAAATTCCATGGGATGATCTGGCCGCAAACGCCATAGGGCACGTGATCGGGGAACTCGCGGGCAATGTGGGTGGCCCAGCCGGCATGGTGGTAGAAATGGCGGGCGACCAGCGGAATATCGGCGTCGCGCGTCTCGCGAATGGGCTTGCCATTATCCATGCTTTCGAGCACCGCGAAGAGCCGCGAATGCTTCTGGATCATGCGGGCGATGGCATAGAGATACTTGCCGCGCTCATAGCCACTGAGGGCCGACCAGGACTTGAAGGCGGCCCGAGCGGCCTTCACCGCCGCATCGACATCGGCCGCTGTGCCGTCGGTGATCTCGGCCAAAGAGGCGCCGGTGGCCGGATTGTCGGCCGTGAAGGTCTTGCCCGGCTTGGTCCATTTGCCATCGATGAAATGGCCGAACTTGCGGCCCTTGCTGTCGAGCCAGGCGATGGCCTGATCGGGCGCTTCGGGCGCCGGGCCATAATCGAGGCTATCGAAGATTTGCGCGATCTTGTTCATTTCGGGTCCTCCCGAGGCGCGGTTTCACCCGGCCCCCGTCCTTCGAGGCTCGCTTCGCTCACACCTCAGGATGAGGGCCTGCGGAGCATTCGTTCGCTTCGCTCTCGCCTCAAGATGAGGGTCTGCGGAGCATTTGGGAGCTCTCATGGTGAGGTGCGCGGCGCGCCGCGCCTCGAACCACGAGGGCGGATTGCATCACACCATCGGCTGGCGATAGTCGGCCGCATAATGGCCGGTGAGGCCGTGTTCGAGCTGCCGTTCGATATCGGTCAAAAGCGAGGATGCGCCGAAGCGGAAGAGGTGCGGCTGCAGCCAGTGGGTGCCCAGCTCTTCCTTCATCAGCGCCATGTATTTGAGCGCGTCGCCGGCCGTGGCGATGCCGCCAGCGGGCTTGTAGCCGATCTCGATGCCGGTCTCCTCGGCGAACCAGCGGATCATGCGGATCATGGTCAGCGAGGTGACGAGATTGGCATTGACCTTTTCCTTGCCGGTCGAGGTCTTGATGAAATCGGCGCCGGCCAGCATGCAGACCAGCGAGGCCTTGGCGATATTGGTCTGGGTGGCCAATTCGCCGGTGCCGAGGATGGTCTTGATGTGAGCGTCGCCGCAGGCCTTGCGGAAGGCCTTGACCTGGTCGTAGAGCGCCTGCCAGTCGCCGCGCAGCACCATGCCGCGCTCGATGACGATGTCGATCTCCTTCGCCCCGTCCTTCACCGAAGCCTCGATCTCGGCGATCTTGGTTTCGACTGGCGCGAGGCCATGCGGGAAGGCGGTGGACACGGCGGCGACCGGAATGCCGGAGCCTTCGAGCGCGTCCACTGCCGTCTTGACGAAGCTGTGGTAGACGCAGACCGCGCCGGGGAGAATCCGGCGATTGCCCATGCCCAATTGGTCGAGGATGTCGCGGCGGATCGGGTTGCGGGCCTTGGCACAGAGGCGCTCGACACGGCCCGGCGTATCGTCGGCATTGAGCGTGGTCAGGTCGATCATGGTGATCGCCTTCAGGAGCCAGGCGAGCTGATAGTCCTTCTTGACGGTGCGGCGCGCGCCAATGGTGCCGGCGCGGCGCTCCAGGGCCGAGCGGTTCATGCGCACGCGTTCGACCCAGTCGAGATCGAGCGGATAACCGGGATTGCGCTTGTGCGCCGGTTCGGCGGTGGTGTTGTCGACGACTTTGAGACTCATAGTTCCTCCACCAGTGCGGGGATCAGTCTTTTGAGTTTTTCGGCCCCGTGTGCCGCCATGAGCTTGGTATGCTCGTGGCTGATGTTTTCGCTCGACAGGCCAGCGCCCATATTGGTGATGGACGAGCAGGCCCAGACCTTCATCCCCAGGAAGCGCCCGAGAATGACTTCGGGTGCCGTGGACATGCCTACGGCATTGGCGCCGAGGCGCATGGCCATCTGGATTTCGGCGACGGTTTCAAAGCTCGGGCCAGAATACCACAGATAGACCCCTTCCCCGAGCGCGTAGTCGAAGCGCTGGGCCAGAGTCGTCGCCTTGGCGCGCAGGTCGAGATCGTAGCAATTGACCATGTTCACAAAGCGGCGGTCGGTCGGCTCGCCGATCAGCGGGTTCATGCCGGCATAGTTGATGTGATCAGCAATCAGCATAAGGTCGCCGGGCGCGAAGCGCTGGTCGACCGAGCCGGCCGAATTGGTCAGCAGCAATGTTTCAGCGCCGAGATCGGCCAGGGCTTCGAGCGCCGGCCGCATGGCGCTGGCATTGCCGTGTTCATAATAGTGCTCGCGGCCGGTGAGCACGGCGATGCGCTTGCCGCCCATATGGCCGATCAGCAGGTCGCGGCCATGGCCCGACACGCCGCCGCCGGGAAAGCCCTTGAGCTCGGAATAGGGAATGGCGATCCGGTCTTCCATCAGCTCGCCAATGGCCGACAGGCCGGAGCCCAGCACGAGGGCGGCCGCGATCGGCTCGGAACCGGCAATCTTGCGGATGGTCTTTGCGGCTTTGGTCATTTTTTCAGGTGATCCGGACCGAAAGAATGGGGCAGCAATTGCTCGAGCGTTTGCACCAGCGGTTCTCCGTCGACGCCATGGGAGATGATCTCGACATCGGGATCGGCAAATTCGCGGATGCGCTGGCGGCAACCGCCGCAGGGGGTGACCGGCGCCGTGCCCGGGCCGGTGACATAGACGCGCCTGATGCGCTTGCCGCCCCCGGCCAGCATGGCCGCGATGGCGCTGGGCTCGGCGCAATTGCCCACCGGATAGGCGGCGTTCTCGACATTGCAGCCGGCATAGATCTGGCCGTCATCGGCGAGGATGGCCGCGCCCACCTGGAATTTCGAATAGGGCGCGTAGGCCTTGGCGCGAACGGCTTCGGCGGCCGCAAAAAGGGCCTTGTCGATCTCTTGCATGGTCATCAAGTCTCCGGCGCCAGGCCCGCGGGCCTAGCGCTCCTTGGTATAGGGCACGCCGGCCGCCTTGGGGGCAACGGCGCGGCCGATGAAGCCGGCCAGCAGCACCACGGTCAGGATATAGGGCAGCGCCTGGATCGCCTGCACCGGCACTTCGCCGATAATGGGGAAGACCTGGCCCTGGACGCGGAACTGCACCGCATCGAGGAAGCCGAACATCAGGCAGACCAGGAGCGCCGGACCCGGCCGCCACTTGGCAAAGATCAGCGCCGCCAGCGCGATATAGCCGCGGCCGGCCGACATATTGTTGTTGAACCCGGCCGACTGGGCGATCGAGAGATAGGCGCCGCCAATGCCCACCAGCACGGCGGTGATGATCAGGGCCTGATAACGCAGGCGCGTCACCGATATGCCGGCCGTGTCGATGGCCTTGGGGTTCTCGCCCACGGCGCGCAGGCGGAGGCCGAAGCGGGTGCGGAACAGCACCCAGGCGGTCACCGGCACAGCGAGGAAGGCGAAATAGGTGATGATGTTGTGCCCCGAGATCAGCTCCCAATAGATCTGGCCGATGACGGGCACATCCCTGATCTGGTCGGCAAATGGCAGGGTAATGGGATTGAAGCGCTGATCGCCGGACAGCTGGGGCGTGTAGCCGCCGCGCTTGAACCAGGACTGGCCCAGGAAAGTGGTGAGACCGGCAGCCAGGAAATTGAGGGCCACGCCCGAAATGGTCTGGTTGCCCTTGAAATTGATCGAGGCCAGGCCGTGAATACCCGAGAACATCAGGGCTGCGCCGATGCCGGCCAGCAGGCCAAGCCAGGCCGAACCGGTGACGGCGGACATGGATGCCGCCGCGAAGGCGCCCGCGAGCAGCTTGCCCTCGAGGCCGATATCGATAATACCGGACCGCTCGGAATAGAGGCCGGCCAGCGACGCCAGGATCAGCGGCACGGCAAGGCGCACGGTGGAGTCCAGAATGAGGGTCAGATCGACCAGGAACTGCTCCATCACTTGCCTCCCGCTGCTGGTTCAGGCTGGGCGAAGAGCCGCGAAAGCGGTCCACGCAGCATGTCGCCCATGGCGCCGGTGAACAGGATCACCAGGGCCTGGATGGTGACGATCATTTCGCGGGTGATGCCGGGCATCTGGAAGGCCAGTTCCTGACCGCCCTGATAGAGCATGCCGAACAAGAGCGCCGACAGGCCCACCCCGATGGGATGTCCCTTGCCCATGAAGGCCACGGCAATGCCCACGAAGCCGGCGCCATTGACGAAATTGAGGATCAACCGGCCCTGGACGCCGCCGACATTGTTGACGGCCACCATGGCAGCGAAGGCGCCGGCCATGGCCATGACGATCATGATCATCTTCTGGTTGGAAATGCCGGCATAATTGGCCGCGACCGGGTTGTTGCCCAGGGCACGCACGGCATAGCCGAACTTGGTGCGCCAGATCAGCCAATAGACGAAGAACAGCGCGGCAATGGCCAGGAAAAAGGTCAGGTTGACCGGCGAGTTCTTGAACAGTTCGATGAAGCTGCGCAGCTGCGGCACGCGGGTAATGGCCTCGAGCGGCGCGCTTTCATCGGAATTGACGCCTTCGGGCTTCAAAATGCGGCTGATGATATAGCCCATCATCGAGACGGCGATGAAGTTGAACAGGATGGTGGTGATCACCACGTGGCTGCCGCGCTTGGCCTGGAGATAGCCGGGAATGAAGGCCCAGGCCGCACCGAACAGCGCGCCGCAGACGATCATCAGCGGGAAGACCAGCGCCCAGTGCATGCCATTGAGCGCCAGTCCAATCAGGATGACCCCAAGACCGGCGACATAGGCCTGGCCCTCGGGACCAATATTGAACAGGCCCGCGTGATAGGCCAGCGACACCGCCAGGCCCGCAAAGACGAAGTCGGTCGTGTAATAGAGCGTGTAGCCGAAGCCCGAGCCATAGCCGAAGGCGCCATAGAGCATGATGCCGACGGCCTGAAGGGGGTTCTGACCAACGGCGAGAACGATGAGGCCGCCCACCAGAAAGGCCAGGACGACATTGAGCAGGGGCAAGAGAACGACGTCGGCCCAGCGTGGCAATGGGGTCATCAGTTGGTATCCCTGGCGGAATTGTCTTTGGGGCTCATTTCCACCAGCGTCTGCTGCACCGGGGTCTCGTGCTCGGGCAAGGTGCCCGGCTCGGTGACCACATTATCCGCATGCGAGCCCGTCATGCGCAGGCCCAGTTCGGTTTCATCGGCTGTCGCCGGATCGGCCTCGCCGACGATCTGCCCGTCGAAGATCACGAGGATGCGGTCCGACAGTGAGCGGATTTCGTCCAGTTCCACCGAGACGAGCAGGATGGCCTTGCCGGCATCGCGCATCTTGATGATCTGGTTGTGGATGAACTCGATGGCGCCGATATCGACGCCGCGCGTCGGCTGGCCGACGATCAGCACGTCTGGATCGCGCTCCATCTCGCGGGCCAGAACCAGCTTCTGCTGGTTGCCGCCGGAGAAATTGGCGGTCTTGAGGTCGAGGCTCGCCGGACGCACGTCGAACTTTTTCATATAGTCTTCGGCGGTCGTCCGGGCCTTGGCGATGTCGAGGCCGGGGCCGTCGCCATATTTGTCCTGGTAGCCGAGAATGGCGTTTTCCCAGGCGGCAAAATTGGTCACCAGGCCCATGCGCAGGCGGTCCTCGGGCACATGTGCCAGCCCCGCCAGACGGGCGCGGCCCGCACCGTCATCGCCTTCGAGCGAGAGGGGATTGCCATTGACCCGGATGGTGCCCGATTTCTGGTCGCGCATGCCGGCGATGGATTCGAGCAGTTCGGACTGGCCATTGCCGGCCACGCCGGCAATGCCGACGATCTCCCCGGCCCGGACCTGGAAGCTGACGGACTTGACCCGGGGCACGCCGAAATCGTCGGTGACCACCAGGTTTTCGACTTCGAGCAGCACATCGCCCGGCTTGGCCGGGCCCTTTTCGACCCGCAGCAGCACGCGACGGCCGACCATGAGTTCGGCCAGTTCTTCGGGATTGGTATCGGCGGTCTTGAGTGTCCTGACCATCTCGCCCTGGCGCATGACCGAGACTTCATCGGTGATGGCCATGATCTCGCGCAGCTTGTGGGTGATCAGGATGATGGTCTTGCCCTCGGCGCGCAGCTTGCCAAGGATGCGGAAGAGGTGGTCGGCCTCGGCCGGCGTCAGCACGCCGGTGGGCTCGTCGAGAATGAGGGTTTCGGCGCCGCGATAGAGCGCCTTCAAAATTTCCACGCGCTGCTGCTGGCCCACCGAGAGATTGCCGACAATGGCATCGGGATTGATATCGAGCCCGTAGTCGCGCGCGAGCTGCTTGAGGTGGTCGCGCGCCCGGTTCAGGGTCGGCGTCAGCAGCGCCGAGTCCTCGGCACCCAGGACCACGTTTTCAAGCACGGTGAAATTGTCCACCAGCATGAAGTGCTGGTGCACCATGCCGATGCCCAGCGCCAGCGCATGGCGGCTGTCGGTAATGTTCTGCGGCACGCCATCGACACGGATGGTGCCGCTGTCGGCCGTGTAGAAGCCGTAGAGGATCGACATCAGCGTCGACTTGCCGGCGCCGTTTTCGCCCACAATGCCATGCACCGTGCCGCGCTTGACGGCCAGGTGGATGTCCTTGTTGGCGTGAACCGGACCGAAATGTTTGTTGATGCCGACAAGCTCGATGGCGAGCGCAGAGGCAGCGGCCCCGGAGGACCGCTGCTCGTTTGTCGGGTTAAGACCTGTCATTGCAGCTCAACCCCTTGTTGCCGGCCCTAGAGGGCGTCGCAGGTCTTGTCGGTGCGATAATCGTGCACGGTGACGGCACCCGAGATGATGTCGGCCTTGGCCTTTTCGACGGCGGCCTTCATGTCGTCGGTGACGAGCGAAGCATTGTTCTCATCGAAGGCAGCGCCAACGCCATCTTCGGCCAGGCCGAGCACGATCACGCCGGGCTCCCAGGTGCCATCGGCAACGCCCTTCATGGCGTTGTAGGTGGCGACGTCAACGCGCTTGAGCATCGAGGTCAGGACCGAACCGGGGTGCAGGTGGTTCTGGTTGCTGTCCACGCCAATGCCGTACTTGCCGGCGTCGGCAGCAGCCTGAAGCACGCCAGCACCGGCGCCACCGGCGACCTGGAAGATGACGTCCACGCCCTGATCGAGCTGGGACTTGGCGACTTCGGTGGCCTTGACCGGGTCGTTGAAGGCATCAAAGCCGGTACCGACATAGGTTTCGAGCACTTCGATATCGGGGTTCACCGACTTGGCGCCCTGGGCATAGCCGCAGGCAAAGGCTTCGAGCAGGTCGAAGTTGAACGCCGGGACGACGCCGATCTTGCCGCTTTCCGACTTCATGGCGGCCAGGATACCGACCAGGTACGAGCCTTCGTGTTCCTTGAAGACCACGGACTGGACGTTGGGCAGGTCCACAACGGTGTCGATGATGGTGAACTTGGTATCGGGGAATTCAGGGGCGACGGCGCGCAGCGCGGTTTCCCAGGAGAAGCCCGGCAGCACGATCGGGTTGTTGCCGCGCGAGGCGAACTGGCGGATGGCCTGCTCGCGCATGGCATCGCCGGAAATTTCCAGATCCTGGTAGGCGCCGCCCTCGGCCTTGAACTTTTCGGCGCCGGTATAGGCTGCCTCGTTGAACGACTTGTCGAACTTGCCGCCGCCGTCATAGACCAGAGCGCCGTCGGCAAAGGCAGCGCCAGCCATGAGCGCGCTCAGTGCGACGCCGCCCGCGATGGCCTTGGTAAGGAAAGAAATTTTCATTGATTCAGTCTCCCTGTCTCGCACCAGCACCGGGACCAGAGCCCGAAGGTCAATCTGCGTGCGCTAGCAGGGGATAAAATCGTGCAATGGCGTCTCCCGCAAGAGGGCAGGCGCGAAATTTTTCCGGTTGGTCAAAATTTGCCTGTGGAGCGACCGGGACTTCGCCCTGCGCGGGCGTCGCCCCCGACCAGCCTAGACGCGGGCAAGGAGCGCGCGGAACATCTCGCCCAGGTCGATATCGGCATACATGGTGGCCAGAACCGCCAGGGCGGCAATGATGTAGAGGGCGATGCTGTCGCGGGACTGGGTGGACATGATGGGATTTGAAGCAAATTGCGTTGAACTGCTTCCTCTTTAGCGGATCAGCCGCGGCGGAATCATGGCCGAGTTGGGGCCGTTTCTGGCGTGGTTAAGCAATGCTGAATGCGGCGGGCTCAGGCGGGGCCAAGGGCTTCAATCTCGACGCCCATGGCGCTGGCGAAGCGCTCGAAGAAACCGTCGATGATCTTCTGTGCCGAATTGCCAACAATGGCCTTGCCCAGCTTCATGATCTGCCCCGAGGCACCGCCCTGGGCCGAAAAGGCCAGCAGGGTGTCCCCGTCCCGGTCGGCGAGGGTGATGTCGGCCTGTCCCTCGGCCAGTCCCATCAGCCCGCCCTTGCCCTTGCCGGAGAGGGTATAGCTTTGCGCCGGCACGACATTGGACAGCGCCAGCTCGCCTTTGAAGACCGGCTTGACCACGCCCAGATTGACGGTGATCGCCAGATCCAGCGTGGCCGGACCAGACCAGGCGATATGGCTGCAGCCGGGGATGGTGGCCTTGAGCATGTCGGGGTCGTTGAGCGCGGCCCAGACGTCGGCGCGGCTGGCGCGAATACGATAGCGTCCACCAAAATCCATCAGGCGCGGCACCCGAAAACAAACACAACAGACAAACGGGGGGCGGAGCATGCAGACATGGCGCGGGTCCAACTCTTTACGTGCGGCTTTTTCGCACCAATATGGACTAAATAGTTGTCCGGGCCTGCAGTTGCAATTGTCAGGCCGGGCGGCAGACGCAATCTAGGGCTGACCGGCTGTGATGCCGGATCGGCCCAGCCCAGAGGGAGCCCAGGATGACCGACCAAGCGACACAAAGTGCAACCGCGCCCGCCGTTTCGGCGCTTGCCGAAAAGCCGTTGCAGTACCTGGACAAGGCGGTCAACGCCATCCGCGACCTGGGCATCTGGCCCGAAAACCAGGGCGAGCCCCCCATTACCGGGCTCTTGCAGCAGATTACCGAGCTGGACGAGACCCGCGTCATCCTGATCGGCCGCACGCTGAGCCAGGCCAGCGCCTTCAACGAAGTGGTGCGCGAGCAGGTCGCCGCCATGAAGATCGGCGAGCGCTACGAGGACATCACCAAGGGCTTCGATTCCATCCGCGACGATGCCAAGGGCATGGTCGACCAGCTCGCGGACAACAGAATAGACCTCATGGAGCGCGTCTCGAATGTGTGGATGAAGGTCAGCCGCGGCGACATTGCCACGCGCTTCAACAAGATCCGCGACACCTATCTGGAGGTCACGTCGGACACCAAGGACCAGATCGACCGCGAGCACACCATTCTCGAGGCCTATCGCGATTTCCGCGGGGCGCTGAAACAATCCGAAGTGATGGCGCTCGAAGTGCTGCAGACGGCCGAGCAGCGCCTGGCCGAGAAGAAGAACATCCTGCAGAAGGCCGCCGACGAGCTGGCCGCCTATGCCGGGGACGTGCCCGCCGACCGGGCGCGGCTCGAAATGGCGCGTGACGAACGCCTTCGGGAAATGCAGAACGAGGAAAAGCGCTACCAGATCGCCAAGGACCTCTCGGACAATCTGACCATCTCCTACAATACCTCGGAAGTGGTGATGGCGCGGCTGATGCAGACCACCAATGCCAAGGAGCGGGTCTATCAGCAGTCGATCTCGTTCTTCTCGACCAATGAAACCGTGCTGACCGCGCTTTCGGCCTCGTTTACCGGCATGTTCGGCCTGCATGAATCGACCGAGACGCTGAACGCGATGAAGGAAGGCATGTCCAAAAGCCTCGAGACGCTTTCCGAGATCGGCGACAAGGTGCAGGAAGAGGCCATCAAGGCCGGCTATGGCCCGACGGTGCGCGCCGATGCGGTCAAGAAGCTGGTCGACAGCGTGGTCAACTTCCAGGAGAAGAGCCGCACCATCATCAACGAGATGCGCGTGGCTTCCACCAAGAATTCCGCCGAAATCCGCGATGCCGTGGAAGACGGCAAGCGGCGGCTGGCGACATTGGCAGCTGAGGGCAATGCCCTGCTGCTCGAAACCCGGAACTGAGGCCAACGGGATATTGGTGAAAGCACGGCATGAGTGACGCGTCGGCGAAGGCCGCTGCCCCTCTCGATGAAGTCATGCTGGCGATGGACGTGGTGGACACGCTCCGTCACCGGCAGGACCTGGTTACACGCGAGCTCGACGGCGCGGCGCGCGAGGCGCAGCTGATCGAAAGGCTGCGCTCGGTCTATCACCAGCAGGGTATTGAAGTACCCGACCATATCCTGAAGGAAGGCGTGTCGGCCCTGGCCGAGAGCCGCTTCACCTATGTGCCGCCGGGCCCCAGCCTGGGCCGGACGCTGGCGCGCCTCTATGTGGGCCGTCGGCAATGGGGGCGTCCGGTGCTGCTGGCGCTGGTGGCGCTGGCGGCCCTGGGCATCGGTTATTTCGGCGTCTGGCAGCCCTATCAGCGCGGCCAGGCCGAGCAGGCCCGGATCGAATTGAGCGAGGGCCTGCCGGCGCAGATGGATGCGCTCTACCAGACCATCTATGACGAGACAAAGGTGCAGCAGGCGGTGACCGACGCCGAGGCGCTGGTCAGCCGTGGCAAGGCCTTTGCCGCCGAGGGCAATCGCGCGGGGGCCGAGGACGCCGTGGCGCGCCTGACGGCGCTGCGCGACCAGTTGCGCCAGCAATATGCGCTGCGGGTGGTCAATCGCGAGGGCGTGCAATCGGGCTTCTGGACCTTCCCCGAGGTCAATACCGATGCCACGAACTATTATGTCGTGGTCGAGGCGATCGACCCCGATGGGGAGGCGCTGTCGCTGCCCATTCTCAACGAGGAGAATGGCGAGACCGAAACGGTGTCGATGTGGGGCGTGCGCGTGCCCGAGAGCGTCTACAATGCCGTGGCCGCCGACAAGCAGGACGATGGCATCATCCAGGCCAATCTGGTGGGCCGCAAGTCCGACGGTTTCCTTGATGTTCAATACGCCGTGCCGGTTCTGGGCGGCGCGGTGACGCGGTGGTAGGCCCATGAGCATTCGCGGCCCACAGGCCCTTGCCAGTCTTGAAGAAGCCATGCGCGACATCCGGCGCGAAGAGGACGAATTGTCCAAGCGCGTGGCCCGCACGGCCGAGCGGCTGAGCAAGACGCGGGAGCAGGAAGCCGAGCTCTTCCGGCAATTGGCGCGGCTGCGGCTCGACCCGGCCGTGCAGGCCGAGCTGGACGGACAGATTTCGGGCGCCGAGACGCGGGCGCGCGACATGCTCAAGGCCCATGCCAAGGATGTCAGCAAGGCCGAAAAGGCGATCAGCGCCCTTGATGCCAGCCGCGCGGCGCTGGCCGAGCGGCGGGCCGCTGCGCTTAAGGTGCTGGAAGAGCAGCAGGACAGGCTGACGGCGCTGACCGCCGAACAGGCAGCCAAGCTGGCGACCGATCCCGCCTTTGCCGCCCAGAAGGCCGAGACCGAGGAACTGGACCGCATTGCCGAACAGTCGATGCGCAAGACCGAGCAGGCCGAGGCCGACCGCGAGGACAAGGGCCGCCCCTATCGCGACGATCCGCTGTTCATGTATCTGTGGGACGCCGGTTATGGCACCGCCAGCTACAAGGCGGGCAATCTGACGCGCTATCTCGACGGGCTGGTGGCCGACCTGGTCGGCTTCGCTAAGGCGCGGCCCAATTATGCCATGCTCAACGAGATTCCCCTGCGGCTGCGCGAGCATGCCGAGCGGCAGGAGGCCAATGTGGCGGCTGCCGAAGCCCGGCTGGCCCAGATGGAAATCGCAGCGGTCGACGCGGCCGGGGGCAAGCCCATTCGCGAGGCCATTGCCAGGGCGCAGGCCGAAATCGAAAAGCTCGATGCCGAAATCACCACGATCGAGGATCAGCGCGACGCGGCGGCCGGCCAGTTGCAGGCGCTGGCCGAGGGACGCGACCCGGCCTTCGAGGGTGCGGCCAACGACCTGGCTGCGGCGCTGGGGCGCGAGGACATCCAGACCCTGCTCAGCGAAGCCCGCAAGACCCGCACCGCCCAGGACGACACGATCGTGGCGCAGATCGACGATGCGCGGGCGCGCATGCGCGAGGAAGAGGAAGAGAGCCGCGAGCAGAAGGAACGGCTGAAAACGCTGGCGGCCCGGCGGCGCGAGCTGGAAGACATCCAGTGGGAGTTCAAGAAACAGCGCTTCGACGATCCGGGCTCGAGCTTCCGCGAGGACAGGCTGGTGGGCGATTTGCTCAACGATTTCCTGCGCGGCGGCATTTCGGCGGCCAGCTATTGGGACCAGTGGCGCAAAAGCCAGAACTGGGCGCCGGGCAGCGAATGGGGCGCCGGCTACAAGCCCACGCGCCGCTCGGGCGGCAGCAATCCGTGGCCGCCCAGCGGCGGCGGCTTCCAGTGGCCCGAAGGCAGCTTTGGCGGCTCGGGGAGCAACAAGAGCAAGTCGAAAGGCGGCTTTGGCGGCGGGTTCGGCGGCGGCTGGGGCGGTGGCGGCTCGTCTGGCGGCGGGTTCTCGCGGCCCCGGACGGGATCATCGGGCACGCGCAAGACCGGCGGCTTCAAGACCGGTGGCGGGTTCTGAGGAGCCGGGCTGGCGTGGGTAGTGGAACGGCCGCTGCTGGCCAGCAATAGTACCACGCCTCTGTTGCTTGCCTGGCATCCGTGAACCAAGCAAATTTCTTGTTTACCCGCAGACGGGGGCGTATGCTTTCTTGGTATCCACAGGTCGGGCTGGAGGATTCAAGCATGTTGTTTCGACGCATATTGCAGTTGCTACAACGCCATCCTCCGGATGCAGGACGTCGCGATGACGGGATGGCCGACGCCGATTTGAACCGCGCATTCTCCTCGACACAAAACTGCGATGTGAAAGTGTCTGCGGCTCGTTCAGCCGATATTGATATGGTGCCGCCAAACCAACGGTGAGCGACAGCGGCACGTCCATGCGCAGAAGCTGTGTTTGGCAGCGGGCGGAGTGAGATATGTCTTCGACCAACCGACAGATGCGGCTGAGTGAACGACACGTTGCTTTGGTGCACCGGACCATTTCAGATCCGGGACCGCAATTGCTCGATGGCTTTCGACCGGCGACGGAGAGCGACTTTGCCGAGACCGTCGCGCACATCATGCGCGAGCGACCGGCAGGGCCGCTGTGGCTGTTTGGTTGCGGATCGCTGATCTGGATGCCGGAGACAGCATTCGAGGAGAAAGCAAAGGCTGTGGCGCATGGGTGGCGCAGGCGCTTCTGCCTCGGCTGGGACTATCGCTTCCGCGGCAATCGCGAACAGCCCGGCCTGATGATGGTGCTCGATCGCGGTGGGCAGTGCAGTGGCGTTGTCTATCGGCTCCCCGAGGTGGGGCTGGAGGCCGAATTGGACAAGCTCGTCAGGCGTGAGATGAGCATGGTTCCCACGGCCTTTCCAAGGCGCTGGATCAATGTGGTGACCGCGCAAGGACCGCTTGTGGCCCTGACTTTCGCGATGGACCGAACAAGTCGTCGGTATATCACCGGGCTGAGCGAAGACGAACTTGCCGATGTGCTGGCTACTGCCTGTGGATTTCGCGGCTCCATGGCCGAGTATCTGTTGCAGACAGTGTCCAAGCTCGAGGAGCTCGGCTTTCACGACAAAAGCCTGTGGCGGTTGCAGGAAAGGGTCGCTGCGAAGATTGAAGCCGCCCATGCCGGTGCATGGTCAGGAACACCCGAGCCGTGATGGCGGCTGCGTTCGTGTCAGCGCAGGCGCCCCGGTCGGACCGGTCGTGGCCCTCGGGACACGCCCGCGGACGGCTCCTGGTTTGCTCGTGCGGAATACGCTCAGTTCGCCGTCGGCGTTGCCATCAGTTCCCAGACATTGCCTTCGCTGTCCTCGAAATAGGCCGAATAGCCCCATTCGGACTGGGTGCCGGGGGTGATGATGGCGCCGCCGGCGACCAGCACGCGCTCGAGGATTTCATCGACCGCTTCGGGGCTTTCGGCGCGGTGGCTAAGCACGAAGCCGGGCGTGCCTTCGAGGCTTTCGGGCTTGCCGGCGGTCTGGGCGATCTGGTCGCGCGGGAACAGCACGAAGGAAAATTTCTCGTCAAAGAAGAAGGCGACGTGGTCCTCTCCGGCACCGATCTGGTCGTCGGCAATGTCGAACAGGGCCCGGTAGAAGGCGAAGGCGCGTTCCAGGTCGTCGACACCGATGGTGATGATGGAAATTTCGGGCTTCATGGCTCAGACCTTGTCGCCGCCGGTGGAGAACAGCGCCTCGAACTGCCCGTCCTCGATGCGGGCCGCGGCGATGACCGCCTGGGTGCGGCTATCGACATCGAGCTTTTGCAGGATGGCCGAGACATGGGCCTTCACCGTCGCCTCGGAGATGGACAGCTCATAGGCGATCTGCTTGTTCATCAGCCCGTCGCTGAGCATCATGAGCACCCGCACCTGTTGCGGGGTGAGGGTGGACAGCCGCTTCATGAGCGCGGTGTGATCGTCCTCGCCGCCCAGAGTCGTCCCGACGGGCACGAAGACTTCGCCGGAGAGCACGGTTTCTATGGCGCGGCGGATTTCGGTAGGTCCCACCGATTTGTGCAGGTAACCGGCAGCGCCCAGCTCGAAGGCGCGGCGGACGACGGTGGCGTCCTCGACGGCGGAGATGATCATCACCGGAATGTCGGGATATTGCGCGCGCAGCAGCAGGAGCCCGGAAAAACCACGCACGCCGGGCATGTTGAGATCGAGCAGGACGAGGTCGCAATCGCGGTCGGTTTCCAGCGCGGCGCTGAGGCTGTTGAGATCGCCCGCCTCTTCCACGCTCACCGTGGCGTCGCCGCCCGCAAGGGTCTGCCTGAGCGCAGCCCGGAACAGCGGATGATCGTCAACGATGATGATGCGGCGGCGCGTCATGGCTCTGAACCTGATTCCCTGGGTCGTAACAGGACCTGAATCGCACGGATTCCCGGCACTTGCCCTTGCATATTGCGACAATGCTTAACGGGTTCTTTACCATGTTTTCTCAAGAGTGAGCGTCATACCTTCGTGTTGAATCGCGAGGGGTCCGTCTGTTTTGACGAAGGACCTGTCATGCCCCGCGCCTACACCCACTCGGACTACACAGATCTGGCCCATGAGGGCGGTGCGGGCGAGTGGCAGGCCCTGCGCGGTGAACTGGTCGCCCTTCTCGACAAGGTTGAGAGCCATTACGGCCAGGCCGAGGCCGAACCTGCGGCGCCTGCCATGACGGGCCTGGCGCAGCGCGTCCGGCATCTGCGCGATCAGGTCGGCGTGCCCGAAACCAGTTCGCGCCGCCGCGAGGCGCTGCGGACGGTCAAGCGCGCCGTGGACCGGTTCACCGAACGCGACAGCCATCCGGCTGACGCCGACGAGACGGATGACCTGACGGCGGCCATTGCCGAAATCCGCAGCCGCCAGGGCGCCGCCCCGACACCGACGCCGATGCGCCGGCAGAACGATCTTCCCGAAATCCGCGAACTCGGTGCGCTTGTGGGGGGCATGAGCCAGCGGCTCGAGCGCCTCGAGGGCGAGTTGAAGACGCAAAGGTCGAGTGCCGGCCATGTGCGCGAAGTGGCCAGCCAGGTCGAGCAGTTGACACAGGTGGTGGAGCTGCTGGCCGGGGCCATTGGCGAGACCGGCCAGGTCAAGCGGCTTGAGGCCCAGATCGCCGCGCTCGGCGCCATGATCGAGGAGACGCCGCGGCACGACCTGTCGCTGCTCAATGCGCGGCTCGACGACGTTTCGACCACGGTTGGCAAGCTGGCCGAACTGCAGGCCCAGCAGATGGAGCGCGAAATTGTCCGCGACCAGCGCCGCAATGCCGAAAGCAAGGCCGATCCGGCGGCAGTGCTGGCCCCGGCAATGCAGTCGATCGAAGACAGCGTGCGCAATGTCTATGACCGGATCGACGCCATCGAGCGGTCGGTGGCGCTGTCGTCCGGCGACTTCGAGCGCCTGACCAGCGAGATGGCCGCCTTCACCCAGGCCATGCAGGACAAGGCCGGTTCGCCCGATGCCCTGGCCGGGCGCATCGAACAGGTGCTGGCGCGGCTGGACGAGGCCGGTGGCGGCAATGAAGAGGTGGCGGCGCTCAAGGCCGAGATGGCGGGCCTGCGCAATGCCGTGCTGCAGGGCATGGAGCCGCGCTTTTCGCGCATCGAGGGGCAGATCGAAGCGCTGAGCGAGCGCATCGTGCCGGTCGACACCTCCGCCGTCGAAAGCCAGCTCAAGACGCTGATGGCGCGGATGGACGATGCCGGCGCCCAGCTCGACGGACTTGCCCGGCTCTACAATTCCGAAGAGCGGCCGGACCTGGAATCGCTGGCCACCATGGTGGCCGAGCGCACCAGCGAGGCGGTCAGCCGCAAGGCGCCTGCCCCCGTCGCCATGTTCGGCCCGGATAGCCTCAAGAGCATCGAGGACCGACTGACCGGGCTCATCCGGTCCGCCGGCAAGACACCCGATTATGAACAATTGGCCGACCTGGTGGCCGCCCGCACCTCCGAGGCGATCAAGGTGCCCGCGGCAGGCGGGTTGAGCGAACAGAACATCGAAGCGCTGGAAAAGCGCATGACCGCCCTGCTCAACACGGCCGGCAAGGACACGGCGGAGCGGCTGACCCGGCTCGAAGCCGTGCTGGCCGGCAAGGCTGAGCCGAGCCCCGCAAAGGCGACTACCGCCAAGGCTGCCCCGCGCGCCGAAGCCATGCCCCCGGCCGAGCCGCCGGCAGAGGACCAGTTCGCCCAGGTTCTGGGCGCGCGCGAACCGGAGCGGGGCAAGCTCGATGCCATCCTTGCCAATCTGACCACGGACCGGCGGGACGCCATGCCTGCCAATCCGGCAGACGAGGCGCCGCTGATCGACCCCGGCTTCCGCGACACTGCCCCGGTCAAGTCCGCCCTGGCGGCCAAGACCAGCGCACCCGAGGCAATCAGAAAGCCGGCCGGGACGCCGCCCGCGCCCGAAGCGCCGCATTTTGACCCCGACACGGCCGAACGCCCGCCGCGTCCACGGTCCAGCTTTGCCGAGCTGGACGAGGACCCCTTTGCCCGCATCGCCCGTCCGGCCGCCGACAAACCGGCGGAAGCGCCGGCGCCGGCCTCGAGCACGAGCACGAGCACTTTCGTGGCTGCCGCCCGCCGCGCCCAGCGCGCCAAGCAGGACGAAGCGCAGAGCGCCGAAAGCAATTCGCTGATCGCTCGCGCCCTGGCCCGGGTGCGCTCGCGCAAGGAGGCTGCGCCCGAAGCGGTGGATACCAAGCCGGCGCCGGCCGAACGGGAGCCGCGGCGCCCGCGCAAGGCAGAAAAGACCGAGAAACCCGAGGCACCAGCCCGCGCAGCCGCCAGCGTTGCGCCTGTCGCTCCGCCCCTGCCGGAAGCCAAGGCCGAGGGTCCGAGCTTTCTGACGCGCAACCGGCGGCCGCTGCTGCTGGCAGCGACACTGGTCGCGGTCTCGATGCTGGCGCTCAACCTCGTGATGCAGCGCATGAATGCGCCGGCGCCGGCGGCCGTGAGCGCCACCCCGGCCGCTACGGATAATCCCGCGCCCTCGGACGACCAGTCGTCGGTGGTTCCGCCCCGGGTCATCGACATGGTCGATGTGACCGCGACCGGCTCGATCAATCCGGGCGAGCCGATGAGCTTTGGGCGCGCGACCGGCCTGGCTCCGTCGACGCCCATGCCGCCGACGCTGAAGGCCGAGAGCGGACGCATCGCGCTGGCTGTGCCCGAGGCCGAAGAGGCTCCGGTCGTAACCGGATCGATCGCGTCGCCCGCGCCCGCTGTCGCTGCCATTCCCGAAAGCTTTGACCTGCCGCCAGAGGCGGTTGGCCCGCTCGAGCTGCGCGAAGCGGCCGCCAAGGGCAATGCCCAGGCGCAATTCGAGGTGGCGGCCATCTTCGGGGAAGGCCGCGTCGTGACCAAGGACCTCGAGGAATCGGCGCGCTGGTATGAGCGGTCGGCGGCCCAGGGTTTCGTGCCCGCACAATATCGGCTGGGCAATCTCTACGAGGTCGGCTCCGGGGTCGAAAAGGACCTCGAACAGGCGCGGCTGTGGTACCAGCGCAGCGCCGAGGGCGGCAATCGCATGGCCATGCACAATCTGGCGGCCCTCTATGCCGGTGGCGAAATGGGCGAACAGCAGTTCGAACTGGCCGCCGAATGGTTCGCCAAGGCGGCCGAGCGCGGCATGACCGACAGCCAGTTCAATCTGGGCATGCTGCATGCGCGTGGCCTGGGCGTCGAACAGGATTTCGAGCAGTCGTTC
This sequence comes from Devosia salina, assembly GCF_019504385.1. NCBI lineage: Bacteria > Pseudomonadati > Pseudomonadota > Alphaproteobacteria > Hyphomicrobiales > Devosiaceae > Devosia > Devosia salina. The sequence goes on along the minus strand of NZ_CP080590.1, from coordinate 391,763 downwards.
AAGTGGTTCTCGCTGGCGGCGCGCAATGGCGACCAGGATGCGGCCAAGGCCCGTGACGACATTGCCAAGTCGCTCTCGGCCGAGGCTGTGGGCCGGATCAATGACGAGCTGGCAGGATGGACGCCGCAGGCGATCGACCTTGCTGCCAATTTCGCGCCCATCGGCACCTGGTCGAAGGATTTCGATCCCGGAACGGCCATCGCCAATACCGAGGTGATCGCCAAGGTGCAGCAGGCGCTGGCGCGGCTCGGCTTTGATGTGGGCACGCCCGATGGCGTGGCCGGCCCCAAGACCCGCGACGCCATCAAGGCCTTCGAGAGGGCCACCGGCATGAGCGAGATCGGGGCGATCAATCCGCGGTTGCTGGCGGTGCTGGGAAGTCAGCCGGTCTAGGGGCATCAAGCCATTTGACAGCGTCATGGCCCGGTCGTAAGCCCGGGCCATATTTTTTTCACCCGCCAGGGCGGGCCTTACCTCTTGTTGACGGACCATCCCTTAGGATGGGCCGCGAAACATCGTTACGGGACCTGAGGATCTTGCAGATCTATCTGCCGATCGCCGAGCTTTCCGTGAACCTCTTCTTTCTCGTGGGGATCGGAGGGGCGGTCGGATTTTTGTCGGGCCTGTTCGGCGTCGGCGGCGGCTTCCTGTTGACGCCGCTGCTGATCTTTTCGGGTGTGCCGACCGCCGTCGCGGTGGCCTCGGTCACCGGCCAGGTGGTGGCGGCCTCGACCTCGGGTGCGCTCAGCCATTATCGACGCGGCGGCGTCGATCTCCACCTGGCGATGTATCTGATCCTTTCGGGCATATTGGGCGCCTTTGGCGGCGTTGCGGCCTTCGACCTCCTCCGCGATGCGGGCCAGCTGGACCTCATCATCGCACTGGGCTTCCTGGTGCTGCTCGGCTTTGTCGGCGTGCTGATGCTGCAGGAGTCCGTGCGGGCGCTGCTCAAGCGCCGGCAGGGCATCGTGGTGCGCGAGCGCCTGCCCAACCAGCATAGCTGGATCCACGGCCTGCCGCTGCGCGTGCGCTTCAAGAAGAGCCGGCTCTATATCAGCGTGCTGCCGGTGCTGATCATCGGTCTGTTCATCGGTTTCGTTGGCTCGCTGCTGGGCATTGGCGGCGGCTTCATCATGGTGCCGGCGCTGGTCTATCTGCTGCGCGTGCCTGGCAATGTGGTCATCGGCACCTCGCTGGCGCAGGTGGTGGCGATGATGGCCGCCACCACCATCCTGCATGCGGTGCAGAGCCAGAGCGTCGACATTCTCCTGGCCTTCTGCCTGATGGTGGGCGGCACGGCGGGCGCCCAGTTCGGCGCGGCGGCCGGCAAGCATCTGCGCGGCGAACAGCTCCGGGGCCTGCTGGCCCTGCTGGTGCTGGCCGTGGCCATCCGGTTCGGCCTGTCGCTGGTGCTGACGCCGGACGACGTGTTCTCCATGGCGGCGGGGAGCGTAACGCGATGATGCGGCTTATCCTCGCCCTTTTCGCCCTCGTCTGCGCCGTGCTGCCCGCGGCGGCCGAGCGGCTGGTGTCGAGCGTCTCGACCGAAACGGTGGAGATCACCTCGAGCTTTGATGGCGAGCGGTTGACCTTTTTCGGCTCCATCGCACCTGATGCCGGCGCCGAGCAGCGCTATGTCGAAGGCCCCTTCCATGTGGTGGTGGTGGTGCTGGGCCCCACGCAGGACCGCGTCGCGCGCAAGAAGACCAATAATTTCGGTATCTGGCTCAATACCGAGCAGGTCGCATTCAAGGGCTTCCCGACCTATTTCCACGTGCTATCGAGCGCCCGGCTGCGTGACATCACCGATGTGAACACGCTGACGACCAATTATATCCTGCCCGAGTCTCATGCCATTTCACCCAATCCGGCGGGGTGGTGGCAGACCCTGACCTTCGGGCGCGAGCTCATCCGGCTGATGTCGGAACAGGCCCTGTTCGGCGTGCAGGAGGGGGGCGTGCGCTTTCTCTCGGACACCTTCTACCAGGCACAACTGACGCTGCCGAGCAATGCGCCGCCCGGCCCCTATATCGCCCAGACCTATGTGTTCAAGAATGGCGAGATCATTGCCCGCAAGTCCGACGGCTTTGCGGTGCGCAAGATCGGCTTCGAGCGCTTCCTGGCGCTGTCCTCCACCCAGTCGCCGTTTCTCTATGGCCTCGCCTGCGTGGTGCTGGCGCTGTTCACCGGCTGGCTGGGCGGGGTGCTGTTCCGGCGCTAGCCGCCCACCAGCCGCTTGACCGGCACCGGATAGGTGCGGTCGCGGCCCAGCATCACCACTTCCAGCGCCGGCCAGTGGAACAGGCCGAAAAAGGCGGGCGAAAGAATGTTGAGCGCGCCGGTCGAGCTGCCATAGGCGGGCAGGATCATCAGCCGGCCATCATGCACGAAACACGGCTTTCGCGTCGTGCGGCCATCCATGGCAAGGCGCGCCGCGGGATGCAGATGCCCGGCCACAAGGCCCGTCTGGCCCTTTTTCGGCTCGTGCGTCAGGACCAGGCCGTCCAGCTCCAGTTCGGGCAGGCAGGTGCCGCCAATGGCATGAGGCGCCGGATCGTGATTGCCGGAGAGCCAGAGGCAGTCCACGGCCTCGGTAATGGCGTCGAGCCGCATCCGGTCCGCGGGGGTGAGCCAGGTCGCGGCCTCGGGCCGGTGGAAACTGTCGCCTAGCGCAATGAGCCGCCGCGCGCCGGTGCGCCTGAGGTCGGTTTCGAGCCGGGTCAGCGTCATGGCGGTGTCATAGGGCGGCAGCATCTGGCCGCGGCGGGCAAAGCTCGCCATCTTCTCGAAATGCAGGTCGGCGACCAGCAGGGTTTGCCGGGCCCGCCAATAGAGGGCGCCGGTGGACAGAGGCTCGAAATTGTGGCCGGCGAAGCGCAGCACAGCGGTCTCCGTGATCTCCGCCCTTAATGTATTGTCTCTCAACGCCCGGCCGTCGCTTCCCTGAGCAATTCATCCGCTGCGTCAGCCATAGCTGATTCCCGGGCTTCCCCGAAAATGGGTTCCTTGCCGATATCGAGCATGACCGGCACGGCGAGCGGCGAAATCTGGCTGAGGGGTTTGTGGACAATATGGTGGCGAATGCGCGCCAGCATCTGCCCGAGCCGCTCGATATCGAGCAGGCCACGGGCGGCGTCGCGGCGGGTGGCTTCGATCAGGATGTGGTCGGGTTCGTGCTGGTAGAGCACGTCATAGATGATGTCCGAACTCATGGTGATCTGCCGGCCGGTCTTTTCCTTGCCCGGATGGCGGCGCTCGATCAGCCCGGCAATGATGGCGCAGTTGCGGAAGGTGCGCTTCATCAGCGCGCTCTCATCGAGCCAGGCTTCGAGGTCATCGCCCAGCATGTCCTCGGCAAACAGTTCATCGAGGCTGAGGCGCCCGGTGCGGATCAAGGCCGAGAGATCGCCCAGGCCCCAAATGGCCAAGGCATATTCGCTGGCGACGAAGCCCAGCGGGCGGGCGCGCATGCGTTCGAGCCTGCGGGTCAGCAGCATGCCCAGTGTCTGGTGCGCCAGCCGCCCCTCGAACGGGTAGCAGACAAGGAAGTTATTGGTGCCGCGCGGAAAGGTCTCCACAAGCAGGCTGTCGCGGCGCGGGAGCACCGAGAGGTCGCGCTGCAGGCGCAGCCAGTCTGCCACCTGGTCGGGCAGTTTCCGCCACTCCTCGGGACTGTCCATGATGCGGCGCACGCGCTCGGCGAGATAGGTCGAGAGCGGAAACTTGCCGCCCATATAGGAGGGGATCTTGGGGTCCTTGGAAAAGGCGCGGGACACGAAGGCCTCATTGTCCTTCATGCCCTCGAAGGCGACGATCTCGCCGCCGAACATGAAGGTATCGCCCAGCGACAGCGTGCCGAAGAAATATTCCTCCATCTCGCCCAGCACGCGCCCGCCCATGCCGATGGGGCCGGTGGTCCGGCCCTGCTTGAGGCCCCGCGCCCGCACCAGCCGTACGCGGACCATGGGCTCCTCGATGATGGTGCCGATATTGAGCCGGTATTGCTGGGCCACGGCTGGGTTGGCGATGCGCCATTTGCCGTCCGGTGTCTGCTTCAATCGGGCATAGCGCTCATAGGCGCGCAGCGCGTAGCCGCCGGTGGCGACGAAATCGAGCACCTTGTCGAATTTTTCGCGACTGAGCTCGCGATAGGGCCAGGCGCAAAGGATTTCGGCATGGAGCGCTTCGGCGTCGAAGGGTTCGGCACAGGCCATGCCGAGCACGTGCTGGGCCAGCACGTCATAGCCGCCCGGCAACGGGTCCTCGCTGTCCTGGTGGCCCTCGGCGACGGCTTCGACCGCCGCCTCGCATTCGAGCACTTCGAAGCGGTTGGAGGGGACCAGCAGCGCCTCGGAGGGATCGTCGAGCCGGTGATTGGCGCGGCCGATGCGCTGCAGCATGCGCGACGAGCCCTTGGGGGCGCCCACCTGCACGACGAGGTCGACATCGCCCCAGTCGATGCCGAGATCGAGCGTGGAGGTGCAGACCACCGCCTTCAGCTTGCCCGAGGCCATTGCCGCCTCGACCTTGCGCCGCTGCTCGACCGAGAGCGAGCCGTGATGCAGGGCAATGGGCAGCATCTCCTCGTTGATGTCCCAAAGCCCCTGGAACAGCATTTCCGCCTGCGAGCGGGTGTTGACAAAGAGCAGCGTGGTCTTGTGGCGCTGGATGGTCTCGTAAAGCTCGCGATGCGCATAGACCGCCGAATGGCCGGCCCAGGGCAGGCGCTCCTCGGTTTCAAGAATGGTCAGCTCCGGCCGCGCGCCGCCGGTCATGGTCAGCAGATCCGTGCGCCCTCCGGGATGGGGCTGGGCGATCCAGTCGCGCAACAGGTCGGGGCGGGCCACGGTGGCCGACAGCGCGGTGAGGCGCATGTCCGGCGCCAACCTTGCCAGTCGCGCCAGGCCCAGTGCCAGCAGGTCGCCGCGCTTGGAGGTGACCAGGGCATGCAGCTCGTCGAGCACGACGCGCCTGAGGGTCCCGAACATCAGTTCGGCCTGCGGATGGCTGATCAACAGCGCCAATTGCTCGGGCGTGGTCAGCAATGCATGGGGCGGCTTCACCCGCTGGCGCGCGCGTTTGGAGGCCGGCGTGTCGCCGGTGCGCGCCTCGACGCGGATGGGCAGGCCCATTTCGGCTATCGGGGTGGAGAGATTGCGCTCCACATCCACCGCCAAAGCTTTGAGTGGGGAGATATAGAGTGTGTGCAGGCCCTCGAAACCGCCCGCTGCCAGATCGGTCAGCGTCGGCAGGAACCCGGCCAGCGTCTTGCCGGCACCGGTCGGGGCAATCAGCAATTGGCTGGCACCGGCCTGATAGCTCGCCAGCACGTCGAGCTGATGCTGGCGGGGCGCCCAGCCGCGCGAGGCAAACCAGTCCGAGATGATGGGAGGAAGTCGCGGGGCCAAGGATCACCTGCTGCAAATCGCGACCAAGCCTATATGATCGCCCCCGACCATACCAAGGCAGGAGCCGGCTATGCCCCAAGTCATTCACCTGAACCCGGAAAACGTGATGGCGCGGCTCGTGCCGCATATCCTGGAAATGGAAAGCGCCGCCCATGGCCAGCGCATCGCCATCGGTATCGCGGGGGGACCTGGCACCGGCAAGTCGACGCTCGCCGCCGAGCTGGTCGCCATGCTCAATGCGGTCAAGCCCGGCAGCGCGGCGCTGGTGCCGATGGATGGCTTCCACATGAAGCATGCCAAGATCGAAGCCATGGGCGCGACCGATCGCAAGGGGGCGCCGCACACTTTCGAGGGCGCCGAATTCGTCGGCTTCCTCCACCACCTCAAGCATGCCAGCGAAGCGGTCAGCGGGCCCGGCTATAGCCGCAAGATCGAGGACACGGTGGACGACGCCTTCACCGTGCAGCCCGATGTGAAGGTGCTGGTGGTGGAAGGCAATTACCTGTTGCTCACCGAGGGGCCCTGGGCCGGCGTGCGCCCGCTGCTCGATTATGCCGCCTTCATCCATGTGCCGCGCGAATTGGTGCGCAAGCGGCTGATGAAACGGCATGGCGAAGAGGGTCTGTTCTCCGAGGAGCGCAACCGCGCCCATATCGAGCGCAATGACCTGCCCAATTACGATCTTGTCGAGCAGTCCCGCGAGCGGGCGGACGTGATCTTCGAGCTCGATGTGACGCGGTAGTTCCCAGTGACAGGCCATCGGGTCGCCTGATAGGTCTCTTGCCCCCTGACTTGAGTCCCTTCCCATGACCGCCCGTCCCCAGCATCCCTTCGACGTCCGCAGCAAGGATGTCTGGTCCATCGCCCTGCCCGCCTCCATCGCCTTCATCACCGAGCCCATGGTGGGGCTGGTCGATATCACCGTGGTGGGGCGTCTGGGTGATGCGGCCCTGCTGGGCGGGCTGGTGCTGGGCGCGCTTGTCTTCGACGTGCTGTTCTCGCTCGCCTATTTCCTGCGCATCGGCACGGCGGGGCTGGTGGCGCAGGCCGTCGGCGCCCGCGATCCGCGCCACGGGCTGCTGCATGTGGCCCGCGCCCTGATCCTGGGTCTCGGCATTGGCGGGCTGATGATCGCACTGGCCCTGCCGATCCTTTGGGCCGCTGAAGCGCTGCTGGCGCCGCAGCCGGGCGTTGCCGCGGCCCTGGCGGACTACTATTTCGTCCGCATCTGGTCGGCGCCCTTTTCACTGATCAACTACGCGCTTCTGGGCTGGTTCTATGGCCGGGCGGCGGCGCGCACCGGCATGCTGCTGCAACTGGTGCTGCATGGCATCAACATCGTGTGCAGCATCGGCCTGGTCTATGGGCTGGGCTGGGGCGTCGCCGGCGCGGCGGCCGGGACGCTATTGGGACAGATCGTGGCAGCGATATTGGGCCTTGTCATCCTCGTCCGGCATTATGGCGGCATAGCAAACCTGGTTTCCCGCATCGCACCGGGCGAACTGGGCGACGCCCACGCCATCCAGCGCATGTTCGGCCTCAGCCGCGACCTGATGATCCGCTCCATGGCATTGATGGGCGCCTATGCCTGGTTCGCCGCGCAGGGATCGCGCATGGGCGAAATATCGCTGGCCGCCAATGCAGTGCTGCTCAACCTGTTGATGGTGGTGGGGTTCTTCCTCGATGGCATTGCCCAGGCCGCCGAGCAATTGACCGGCAAGGCGGTGGGCGCCAATTGGCGGCCGGCCTATGAGCAGGCCTATCGTCTCTCGATGATCTGGGGACTGGTGATCGCTTTGGGGCTGGGCGCCTTCTGGTATGGCGCCGGGCCGTGGGTCATCGGCCTGATGACCACCAATGAGGCGGTACGGGCGGAGGCGCTGGCCTATCTGCCGATTGCCGCGCTTTGCGCGCTGACCTTCATGCCCGCCTTTGTCTATGACGGCATCCTGATCGGCACGACGCAGAACGTGGTGATGCGCAATGGCATGGTGGTGTCGCTGGTGGTGTTCCTGGCCGCGGCGGCGGTGCTGCAGCCGGCCTGGGGCAATTGGGGCCTCTGGGCCGCGCTCCATTGCTGGTTCCTGGCGCGCGGCGGCATTTATTGGTGGGCACTGGAGCGCAGGAAGGCCGGGTTATTCGGCCTTGCCTGAGGCCCAGTCGTCGGTCCTGGTACCGACCAGCTCGGAAATGTTCCGGCTACCCGCCGCGCGCACCCCGGCGACCAGGCCACGCTTGATGCGGTCGAGTAGGTCGAGGCCGCCAAAGACCAGCGCCGAATAGAGCTGGATGGCATTGGCACCCGCCTCGATCTTGGCCAGAGCCGATTGCGGCGAATGGATGCCCCCGACCCCGACCAGTGGCAGCGCTCCGACGCGCTGGCGCATCTGGGCGAGGCGCCGGGTGGAGAGGTTGAAGAGGGGCTTGCCGGAAAGCCCGCCGGTCTCATCGGCATTCTCGAGGCCTACCACCGGATCGCGCGAAATAGTGGTGTTGGAGACGATCAACCCGTCGAGATCGGTATCGAGGATGACCCGGGCGATGGCGTCCATGCCGGCTTCGTCGAGATCGGGAGCGATCTTCAAAAGCACCGGCACCCGGGTCCTGGCCTTGGCGCGGGCCGCCAGAACCTCGCCCAGCAGCCGCCGCAGCGCCTCGTCGGCCTGCAGGTTCCTCAGCGCCGGCGTATTGGGCGAGGAGATGTTGACGGTGAGGTAATCGGCCAGGTCGGCGAAGCGCTGGACGCCCATCACATAATCGGCGACGAAGTCGGCGCTGTCCTTGTTGGCGCCGATATTGACGCCCAGCGCCGCGGGCACGCGCAGGCCCTTGAGGCGCTCGAAGGCGGCCTCGTGCCCCTCATTGTTGAAGCCCATGCGGTTGATGACGCCTTCGGCCTCGGGCACGCGAAACAGGCGCGGCTTGGGATTGCCCGCTTGCGGGCGCGGCGTGACCGTCCCGATCTCGACCATGCCGAAGCCCATCAGCGCCAGCGGGCGCGGCACTTCGGCATTCTTGTCAAAACCTGCCGCCATGCCGACCGGGTTCTTGAGGTCGAGACCGCAGAGGCTGGTCGCCAGTTCGGGCGGATCGGGATGCTCCTGCTGCGGGGCGAGACCAAGGCGCAGCGCCGTGATGGTGGCGCCATGGGCGGTTTCGGGGTCCATGCGGAGGAGGGCGTCGCGCGTCAGGCCGGCGAGGCCGGCATTGCGCAGCAGTGGCGAAAGCGCGGAAAAGATCATCGCACGGCCTCCGGCAGCGCGCATTGGCCCTCGGCATCGACACTGATCGGCTCCTCCCAGGCGATGGCTGTCAGTGGCAGCGGACCGCCATAGAGATGGGGGAAGGGTTGCCCGCCGCGGGACAGTTCCCAGACCAGGCCCTCGCCCAGATCGGCGGTGCGGACCGCCAGCAGCACGAGGTCGGACTGGCCGTGGAAATGCAGGCGCAGGGTCTCGGCCAATTGCGCGGCGGTGGAAAAATGCATGTAGCCGTCCGCCGCGTCGATGGGCATGCCGTCATAGTGGCCGGCCAGCCGGGCCGGGGCGAAGCTGGCGCTGGTGGTAATCTTGTAGATGAGTTCTGGCGTGTCGGACATGAGCGCGGCCCCCGGACATATGGCTGGCAGCCGGGGTAATGCGGAAAGGGCCGCTTTACAAGGCGAATGCGGCAGGATAGGTTAGGATTGTTTTCCGCTATAAGACATCATTCCTTCTCAGGCACAGCCATGCTCTCACATCGGGCCATTTGGGATGGCATAGACGCGCTGGCGCGCCGCCAGGGCGTGTCCGTCTCGGCGCTGGCCAAGCTCGCGGGGCTGGACGCGACGGCCTTCAATGTTTCCAAGCGGGTGAGCAAGGACGGGCGCGAGCGCTGGCCCTCGACCGAGAGCATCTCCAAGATTCTCGAGGCGACGGGCGAAAGCTTTGACAGCTTCCTCTCCGGCACCGGCGCCTTCCTCGCCATGCCGGGCGGCTTTGCCGAACCGTCGCTGCGCAATATTCCCCTATTGGGTCTTGCCCAGGCCGGTCATGGCGGCTTTTTCGACAGCGCCGGGCATCCGGTCGGCCATGGCTGGGACGAGGTGGCGCTGCCCACGCCGGACGATAGCGGCATCTACGCGCTGGAAATCTCGGGCGACAGCATGGAGCCGCTCTATCGCGAGGGCGACCGCATCGTCGTCTCGCCCACCGAGCAGGTGCGCCGCGGCGACCGCGTGGTGGTCAAGACCCAGGATGGCGAGGTCATGGCCAAGATCCTGGCGCGGCAAAGCGCCAGGCAGATCGAGCTGCATTCGATCAACCCGGCCTATGAACCGCGCATCTTCGACATCACCGATATCGAATGGATGGCGCGGATCATCTGGGCCAGCCAGTAGGGCAGGATCAGAACTTCTTGTCGATGCCGGCCTGCTTCATTACGGCATTTGCCGTGTGGCGCGACAGGTAGCTCTTGTCCACGGTGAAACTGCGCTGCGTGGCAGGGCTGTCCCATATTTCGTGATCGCCCTTCCCAGCCCGCCGGTAAACGCAACCCGCCTCACGCAGGGCGGTGACGATCTCGGCGTAGAAGCCGCGAACCACTATTCGGCCGCCGACAGGTCGATCGGCGACAGGACATGGAAGTCGATGGTTCCGCGACCGGCGGTCGCAACGCCATTTTCGTCGAGCAGTTCGGGCGCGACGTCGAGGACACGCGCGTAGAGGGCATCAAGGGATGGCGCTTCGGTGACAAGGCCGGGAATGTCGTCGCTCGTGGCGACCCAGACGCCAGCTTCGGCATCCCACTGCGCGGTCACCAAATAGCTTCCGGTCATGGAGGCACTCCTTCCGGGCGTCAGAATAGCCGACGTCCGGAAGAAGCGAAACAGTTCGTCGCCGCTTCAGGCCGCCAGGAGCTTGCCCGCCAGCGCGTCGGCGATCAGGTGCCGGGTTTCGCCCACGCCATAGAGCGCGATGAAGGAGCCGAAGCGCGGCCCCTGGTCGTCGCCCAGCAGCACCTGATAGATGGCCTTGAACCAGTCGCGCAGGGGCTCGAACTTGTGCGCCTTGCCGATCTCATAGACCAGGTTCTGCAGGGCCTCGGCATCGGTCGAGCCGGCATAGGCTTCGAGCTGGGCATGCAGGTCCGCGAGCGCTGCGCGTTCCTGATCGGTGGGGGCGCGATAGACCTTGGTGGGCTTCACCTTGTCGTTGAAATAGCGCACCGCATAGCCGGCCAGCTTGTCGAGCTCGGGATGGGTGGCGGCGCTGGCGCCGGGAATATAGCGCGAGATGAAGCCCCACATGACCTTGGTGTCCTGGGCATTGGCCGTGGCCACCAGGTTGAGCAGCAGCGCAAAGCTCAGCGGCACTTCCGGATTGGGCACATCGCCATAATGGACGTGGAAGGCGGGGTTTTCCAGGCGCGCGGCGGCATCCTGCGTCTGGAAGGCAGCGACATGGCTGTAATAGTCGTCGACCGTGCGCGGGATGACGTCGAAATGCAGGCGCTTGGCGACACGGGGCTTGCCGAACATGTAGAGCCCCAGGCTCTCGGTCGAGGCATAGGTCAGCCATTCGTCGATGGTCAGGCCATTGCCCTTGGACTTGGAAATCTTCTGGCCTTCGGCGTCCAAGAACAGCTCATAGACATAGTGCTCGGGCGGGGTGCCGCCCAGGATCGAGCAGATCTTGTCATAGATCGCCTGATTGGTCTGGTGGTCCTTGCCGAACATCTCGAAATCGACGCCGAGCGCGGCCCAGCGCATGCCGAAATCGGGCTTCCACTGCAGCTTCACATTGCCGCCGGTGACCGGCACGGTGGTGTCGCGCCCATCCTCGTCCTCGAAGGTGACGGTGCCGTCCTTGGCATTGACTTCCTTCATGGGCACATAGAGCACGCGCCCGGAAATCGGCGAGATGGGCAGGAAGGGCGAATAGGTCGCCTGCCGCTCGGCGCCGAGGGTGGGCAGCATCACCTTCATGATGTCGTCATAGCGCTCGGCCGCGCGCAGCAGCACGGTGTCGAACTTGCCCGAGCGGTAATAATAAGTGGCACTGGCGAATTCGTAGTCGAAGCCGAACGTGTCGAGGAACCGGCGGAGCATGGCGTTGTTGTGGTGGCCAAAGCTCTCATATTCATTGGTCCAGGGATCGGGCACCGAGGTCAGCGGCTTTTGCAGATGCGGCTCCATCGCCTCCTTGGAGGGGACGGTGTCCGGAATCTTGCGCATGCCGTCGAGATCATCGGAAAAGCAGATGAGCCGGGTCGGGATCTGGTCGCGCGTGAGCAGCCGGAAAGCCGTGCGCACCATGGTGGTGCGGGCCACTTCGCCAAAGGTGCCGATATGGGGCAGGCCCGAGGGGCCATAGCCGGTCTCGAACAGGGCCTCGCCCTTGCCCGACTTTTCCAGCCGTTTGACCAGCTTGCGCGCTTCCTCGAAGGGCCAGGCGCGCGCAGTCTGCGCGGGCTCGAAGAAATCGGGGTCAAGGGCGGGCAAGGTGGCGGGCGACACGGGGTGGCAGCCTTTCGGGAACAGCGAAAAAGGACGAAGCCCGGTCAATGCACCGGAACCGGGCGGACGTCAATGTCGCAGGTGGTTGCGGCGCGCCCGCGCAAGGCCTAGTTCTTGAAGGAACAGCATAACCGGGAACCAGACGATGACCACCGCCCATGATGCCCTGATCCACCTGATGATCGTGGCCGCCTCGTCCGACAGTGCCATGACGGAAAAGGAACTGAGCCGCATTACGGCGCTGATCGACCGCCTGCCCGTCTTTGAGGGCTTCGACAAGTCCCGGCTCGAGGCCGTTGCCAATGACTGCGCCGATATCCTCAATGGCCCCAATGGCCTGGACCGCGTCATCGAGGAGGCCGTCGCCGCCCTGCCCGCCAAATTGCAGGATACGGCCTATGCGCTGGCCGTCGAGGTGACGGCGGTCGACCTGCATCTCGAGCAGGAAGAGCTGCGCTATCTCGAAATGCTGCGCGACCATCTGAGCCTGGATCGCCTCACCACCGCGGCCATCGAAGTGGCGGCGCGGGCGCGGCACCGGCGGTTGCCGAGCTAGGCCTGCCGGTCCAGCTTCCCCAACAGCGCCAGCACATCCTTGACGGGCGCGATCGGCCGGTTGCGCCCCAGCTTGCCCACCAGGGCCAGCACCGCATAGCCGTGAATGAGCGACCAGACCTGGGTCTCGACCACGCCCGGATCGCTGCCGGGCGGCACGAAGGGCGCACAGGCGGTCGCCAGCACGCCATAGGCACGCGCCCCCGCCACGCCCAGTTCCTCTGACTTGCCTGCGAGTGGCCAAACCTGGCGGAACATCAGGTCGAACAGGTCCGGCTGGGCCTTGGCGAAGTCGAAATAGGCCAGACAAATGGCTTCCAGGCGCGCCCGGGGCTCATCGGGTCCGCGTGCGGCTTCCTCCTCCATGGCATCGGCGAACATGGTGAAGCCGCGCGCCGCTATGGCGTCGAGCAGGCCCGCGACACCGTCAAAATGATGCGCCGGTGCGGCATGGGAAACGCCGGCAAGGGCGGCGCATTTGCGCAGGCTGAGGCCGGCAATGCCATCGCGGGCCAGCAGCGCAAGGCCGGCGCCGATCAAGGCCTCCCGCAGGTTGCCATGGTGGTGAGAGGTGCGTTCGGCTGACGAGTCCAGGGTCATGAAGCGCATTATCCGAGCAATCTTGACAGTGTCAAGGAAAGCTGATCTTTACACTGTCAAGTTGATGGAGGACGGCTATGCCGACAGTGATCATTGTTTTGCGGACCGCGCTTTTGTGGATTCTGTGTCTGGGTGTGGCCCTGGTATCCTGGCGCTTCATGGTGGGCGGCGTCGAGGCCACAATGGAGTTTGTCGCCTATCACGCTCACATGCGGCCGATTGCCTTTTACAGCCATGTCATCCTGGCCCCGATTGCCCTGGCGCTGGTGCCCTTCCAACTCTGGGAGGGACTGCGCCAGCGCCGGCCGCACATTCACAGGCTGATGGGCCGGCTCTACGGCCTCGCCATTCTCATTGCGGGACTGGGCGGGCTGTGGCTCGCCATCACCACCATGGCGGGTCCGGTCGCGGGCTTCGGTTTCGGCACCCTGGCGGTGCTGTGGCTGGCCGTGACGGGCTGGGGTATCAGCCTGGCCATGCGCGGCGACCGGGTGGCGCATCGCCGCTGGATGATCCGCTCGATTGCCCTGACGCTGGCGGCCGTGACGCTGCGCATCCAGATCCCGGTGAGCATGATGCTCGATATCCCGTTCGACACGGCCTATCCGGTCATTGCCTGGCTCTGCTGGGTGCCCAATCTCGTGGTCGCGGAGATGATAGTGCGCTGGCCGCGCCGGCCACTGGTCCGGCTACGCGCGGCAGCTCAATAGAATCCAACTGGAAACCAGCGCAGGTACAATTCGTCCAGCGCGCCATTTTCCTTCAACCGCACCAGCGCCCAGTCAATGGCATGACGAACCGGGTCATGCCCGGCCGGCACGGCAATGGTCAGGCCCTGCCCGAACAGGTGCGGGCGGAAATAGGCTTCGCCGGCAAAACCGCAGCAATCGGGGTTTTCGTTGAGCCAGAATGACGCGCGCATGGCATCGCCGAACCAGGCCGCCACGGCGCCCGATTGCACCGCATTGAGCCCTTCGATCTCGCTGGCAAAGCCGACCCGCTCCACATCGGGCAAATAGCGCTCGAGAAACGCCTCATGGGCGCTGCCGCTGCGCACCGCGACGCGCTCGCCCGCCAGGGCTTCAGGACGAAACCCATCAAGGGCGTCGGCGCGGGTCACAAAGCGGCCGGGCAGCGCCAGATAGGTGGAGGAATAGTCGAACAGTTCCCCGTTCTCGTCGGTCATGGCCAGCCCGGCGATGAGTGCGTCGCCCTGGCTGTCGGAAAGGGCATTGGCGGCCTGGTCCCAGGGCCAGGCCTGGATGGTGCAGGCGACATTGACCTCGGCACAGATGCGCCGGGCCAGGTCGATATTGAAGCCAACCAGCTCGCCGGATTGGTCGCGATAGTTGAACGGGGGAAAATCGGTCGTGGTCAGGAAGCGGATCGCCGGGATGGGCGTAAGGCTGGGCAGCATTTCGCGCGCATCGGGATCGGCGTGATAGGGGAGAGACTGAGCGAGCGCGGGAGGGGCGAGGGCGAGGATGCCTGCCACTAGGCCAGCCAGAACGCCCGCCCATACCCCCACTCTTGGTCCTTCTCCCCTCAAATCTCTCCGCCGGAGAGATTTGCCCTTCTGGGCGGGTCGAAGCCCACAAGGGGGAGGGAGACGATGAACACCAGCGCAGTGCCCCTGCGCCTCCCTCCCCTTGATGGGGAGGGAATGAGGGTGGGGTGAAGCGGCAAGCACCATGGCTACACCTGGTCCAGCCCATACATCAGGTCGGCGATCAGGTCATCGGCATCCTCGAGCCCGACGGACAGGCGCAGCAGGCCCGGGGTGACACCGGTTTCGAGGCGCACTTCTTCGGTCAGGCGCTGATGCGTGGTGGTGCGCGGATGGGTGATGAGCGACTTGGCGTCGCCCAGATTGTTGGAAATCAGGATCACCGCCAGCGAATCCGCCAATGTGAACGCCGCCTCCTGCCCGCCCTTGACGTCCAGCGCCAGCAGGGTCGAGCCGCGCTTCATCTGCCGCTTGGCCAGCTCATATTGCGGGTGGCTTTCAAGGTGCGGGTAAATCACCCGGTTGACCTTGGGATGGGTGGCGAGCGCCCTGGCAATCTTTTCGGCGCTGTTGGTCATCTGCTCGACGCGCAGCGCGAAGGTTTCCAGCCCCTTGGTCAGCACCCAGGCGTTGAAGGGCGACAGCGTCGCACCGGTATGGCGCAGGAAGGTGTGCACGTCGCCCTCGATGATCGCCTTCGAGCCCAGCACGATGCCGCCCATCACGCGACCCTGGCCGTCAATATGCTTGGTGGCCGAATAGGTGACGATGTCGGCGCCCAGTTCGAGCGGCTTCTGGTAGAGCGCGGTGGCAAAGACATTGTCGACGATGAGCTTGGCGCCATGGGCATGGGCGATCTCGGCCACGGCGGCAATATCGACCAGTTCCAGCGTGGGATTGGTCGGCGTCTCGATGAACACCACCTTGGTATTGGGCTGCATGGCGGCGGCGAAATTGGCCGGGTCGCGGCCATCGACCAGGGTCGAGGCGACGCCAAAGCGCGGGGCAAAATCCTCCACCACATAGCGGCAGCCGCCGAACAGCGCCTGCGAAGCCACGATGTGATCCCCGGCCCGCACCTGGCTCATCACCGCATTGGTGACCGCCGACATGCCGGTGGCAAAGCAGCGGGCCGCCTCGGCGCCTTCGATCAGCGCCATGCGGTCCTGGAACATGTCGTAATTGGGGTTGGCGAAGCGCGAGTAATTGTGCCCGCCCGTCACCTTGCCCTGGAACAGCAGTTCGGCATGTTCGGAGCTGGGATAGGCGTAGCCGGAATTGAGGAACAGGGCCTCGCTGGTTTCGTGGAACTCGGTCCGCTTGCCCCCGCCATGCACCATCTGGGTCGCCGCCGAGAGCTTCCTGGGGTCAGCGAGGGGATTGTTCTTCCTGGACATCGTCTACGCCTTCAAACAAGAAAACCGGCACGCTTGGGCGGCCGGTTCCAAAACGGTCTTTAGCTATTTGTTTAAAGTGGCTGCAAGCGACCGGCCAAATCACCACTGGATTGTGATGTAAGGCCAATTGGCTGTTGGCGTCAATTGCCGGGGTTGCTAGGGAAGATCAGTCGCGGGGATGGAAGTGTTGCAACATGGCTGAAACCTGGCCGCAGGGCGTCTTTCCGGCGCGATTGATCGAAAAGCTGCATGAGACAGGCGCGATTATCGCCTTGCGCCCGTTCGATGCCGATCAGGTGCAGCCGGCCAGCCTCGATCTCAGGCTGGGCAAGACCGCCTTTCGCGTGCGCTCGAGTTTCCTGCCCGGGCCCAGCCATTCGGTGGCCGAGCGCATCGAGGCGCTGAAGCTGCACGAGATCGACCTCACCAAGGGCGCCGTGCTAGAGCGCGGCTGCGTCTATCTCGTGCCGCTCGAGGAGAGCCTCACCCTGCCGCCCGAAGTCAGCGCCTCGGCCAATCCGAAAAGCTCGACGGGCCGGCTCGACGTGTTCACCCGCGTCATTGGCGACCGGGCCCGCGGCTTCGACCAATTGCCCGCAGGCTATGCGGGGCCGCTCTATCTCGAAATCAGCCCGCGCACCTTCCCCGTGCTGGTGCGCACCGGCTCGCGCCTCAGCCAGATGCGGTTCCGCTGTGGCGATACGCGCCTGTCGGTGGCCCAGCACCAGGCGCTGCACGCCTCGGACACGCTGGTCATCGGCGGCGACCAGCCGGTGGGTGAAGGCGTGGCGCTGTCCATCGACCTTCTGGGCGAGGGTCGCGACGGGCTCGTCGGCTTCCGTTCCAAACGGCATACCGCGGTCATCGACGTCGACAAGAAGGCGGCGCTCGACGTGCTGGACTTCTGGGAGCCGCTCTATAATCGCGGCAAGAGCGAACTGATCCTCGATCCGGACGAATTCTATATCCTGGTGAGCCTCGAGGCGGTGCATGTGCCGCCCACCCATGCCGCCGAAATGGTGCCCTTCGATCCGCTGGTGGGCGAGTTCCGCGTGCATTATGCCGGCTTTTTCGATCCCGGTTTCGGCCATTCGGCCGCCGGGGGCACGGGCAGCCGCGCCGTGCTGGAAGTGCGGAGCCGCGAAGTGCCCTTCCTATTGGGCCATGGGCAGATCATCGGCCGGCTGGTCTATGAGGAACTGGCCGAAAAGCCCGACCGGCTCTACGGCACGGAACTGGGGTCAAACTACCAGGCGCAGACGCTCAAGCTCTCCAAGCACTTCAAGCCCTTCCAAGGCTGAAGCCGACGAACCGAGGGGAGGCTCGCCGGCTTCGAGTTGGCCGGCGGGAGGACACGCCGGCAGGGGGACCTGGCTCAAAGAACGGGCGTCAGGCCGCGTTGGCGCTGGCGCCCGGGGCGGTCTTGGCCCCGGTCATGAAGGCCACGGCGTCGGACATGGTATAGTCCTTGGGGTCGATGACGCAGAGGCGCCGCCCCAGCCGGTGCACATGGATGCGGTTGGCCACCTCAAACACATGCGGCATGTTGTGGCTGATCAGGATGATCGGAATGCCGCGTGCCCGCACGTCCTGGATGAGGTCGAGCACGCGGCGGGATTCCTTGACGCCGAGCGCCGCGGTCGGTTCATCGAGAATAATGACCTTGGAGCCGAAGGCCGCCGCCCGGGCCACGGCGACGCCCTGGCGCTGGCCGCCGGACAGCGTTTCCACCGCCTGGTTGATGTTCTGAATGGTCATCAGGCCCAGTTCGGAGAGCTTTTCGCGGGCGATGCGCTCCATGGCCGGGCGGTCGAGCTGGCGCAGCACCGTGCCCATGAAGCCGGTCTTGCGGATTTCGCGGCCCATGAACATGTTGTCGGCAATCGAGAGCGCCGGCGACATGGCGAGGGTCTGGTAAACCGTTTCGACCCCGGCATGGCGGGCATCGATGGGCGAGGCGAAATGCACCTGCTGCCCCTCGAGGAAGATCTCGCCGCTATCGGGCTGGATGGCACCGGACAGCGCCTTGATCAGCGAGGACTTGCCCGCGCCATTGTCGCCGATGACGGCCAGGATTTCTCCGGGCATCAGGTCGAAGTCGCAATTGTCGAGGGCGGTGACGCGGCCATAGCGCTTGTTGAGGGCGCGGGCGGAAAGAATGGGTTGCATCAGGCAGAAACCTTTCTGATCCACTGGTCCACGGCGACGGCACCGATGATGAGTGCGCCGATGAGGAGATAGGTCCATTGGGCGTCGGCCCCGAGCAGGCGCAGGCCGAGCGAGAAGACACCGACGATGAGCGCGCCGAAGAACATGCCCAGGATCGAGCCGCGGCCGCCAAACAGCGAGATGCCGCCGATCACCACCGCAGTGATGGATTCGATATTGGCGGACTGGCCGGAGGTGGGCGAGACCGAGCCGATGCGGCCGATAAGCACCCAGCCGGCAAAGGCGCAGATGAGACCGGACAGCGCATAGACCGAAATCAGCACCTTGCGCGAATTGACGCCGGAGAGCTCGGCCGCCTCGGGATCGTCGCCCACTGCATAGACGTGCCGGCCCCAGGCGGTGTGCCGCAGCACATAGGCCAGGAACAGCACCAGCAGGATGAAGAAGATGACGCCATAGGTGAACACCGCCCCGCCCACCGAGAAGGACTGGCCGAAGAACTGCAGCAGCGGCGCGCTGGCCTCGATCTCCTGGGCGCGGATGGTTTCGTTGCCCGAATAGAGGAAATTGGTGGCGAGCGCGATCTGCCACATTCCCAGGGTGACGATGAAGGGCGGTAGCTTGATGCGGGCGATCAGCCAGCCGTTGACGAAGCCGATAAAGGTGCCCACGGCCAGCCCGCAGGCCACGGCCAGCACGGGCGGCAGGCCCAGGCGGAAGGTGAACTGGCCCATGATCACCGAGCTCAGCACCATGATGGCGCCGACCGAAAGGTCAATGCCGGCGGTGAGGATGACCAGCGACTGTGCTGCCCCGACAATGCCGACAATGGCCACCTGCTGCAGGATCAGCGTCAGCGCGAAGGACGAGAAGAACTTGGTGCCGAGCAGCGCCCCGAAGACCAGGGTCGACAGGACCAGCACGATGAGCGGCACCAGCGCGGGATTGGAATGCAGGGCATGCTGCACGCGCGAGAGCAGGGTGTGCTGATAGGAAAAGCTGGCCACGGCATCGCTGCCGGGCACGAGGCCGCTCTCGGCCCCCGACTGGTTGGACATGGGTTTCCTCCCCGGTTCCCATTGGCCTAGCAGGGGCGGTCTCAACCGGCCCCTGCCAGATCATATCGCAAAGTTTGGCTTAGCCCCAGCAGAGGGCGGCGCCCTCGGTGCTGTCGATGGATTCAACGCCATCGACCGGCTCGTCGGTCACCAGCTTCACGCCGGTATCGAAGAAGTCCTTGCCCGGCGTCGGCTTGGGCTTGGCGCCGGTATCGGCCCATGCCTTGATGGCCTCGACCCCGAGCGCCGCCATCTGCAGCGGATATTGCTGCGAGGTGGCGCCGATGACGCCGTCCTTGACGTTAGCCACGCCCGGGCAGCCACCATCCACCGAAACGATCAGCACGTCGTTCTCACGACCGAAGGACTTGAGCGCCTCATAGGCACCGGCCGCGGAGGGTTCATTGATGGTGTAGACCACATTGATCATCGGGTCCTTGGCAAGAAGGTTTTCCATGGCCTTGCGGCCGCCTTCCTCGTTGCCGGCAGTGATGTCGTGGCCGACAATGCGCGGATCGGTTTCATCGCCCCATTTGTTCGGATCGCCCAGGTCGATGCCGAAGCCCTGGAGGAAGCCCTGGTCGCGCAGCACGTCGACGCTGGGCTGGCTGACCGCGAGGTCGAGCAGGGCGATCTTGGCATTGGCCACGCCATCGGCACCGAGCTTGCCGGCAGCCCATTTGCCGATCAGTTCACCGGCGATGAAATTGTCCGTCGCGAAGGTCGCGTCGGCGGCATCGATCGGGGTCAGGGGCGTATCGAGCGCAATTACGACGAGGCCCGCATCGCGCGCCTTCTGCACCGACTGCACGATGGCCGAGGTGTCCGAAGCGGTGATCAGGATGCCGCTGGCGCCGTCGGCAATGCAGGTCTCGATGGCCGCAACCTGGGTCTCGTGGTCGCCGTCGATCTTGCCGGCGAAGGACTTGAGCGTCACGCCCAGCTCGGCGGCCTTGGCCTCGGCGCCTTCCTTCATCTTGACGAAGAAGGGGTTGGTGTCGGTCTTGGTGATCAGGCACGCGCTGACGGCGTCCTGGGCCATGGCGGTGGTCGACATGGCGGCGAGGCACAGGGCTGTGCCGATAAGCAGCTTTTTCAAGTTTCTCTCTCCCTTTGCGGCCGGCTTCAACGAGGCTCCTCCGCCTCGCCCGACCCCGGCCTTGCTCGATTGACGCCATTATCGTGGCGGCATTCCGCCGGCCCGTCAATATATAAATCTAATTTATTTATTTATTATGCCCCGACCATCTTCCGCTTCGCAAAAGCTGTCTCTATGGTGCCCGCCATGGGAGAGCCGATCATCAGAACCGTCAGCCGCGGCGTGAACCAGAGTGGGGTTCGCGACCACAATGAGCGCCTGCTGCTGACACTGCTGCAGCGCCATGGTCCCATGGCGGGGAGCGAGTTGGCACGGCTGGCCAATCTGTCGCCGCAGACGGTCTCGATCATTCTGCGCGAGATGGAGGCCGAGGGCCTGCTGGCGCGCGGCACTCCGGTCAAGGGCAAGGTGGGCAAGCCCTCCGTGCCCATGAGTCTGGCCGAGGGCGGCGTCCTCTCATTCGGCTGCAAGATCGGGCGGCGCAGCGCTGTCCTGCTGCTCACCGATTTTCGCGGCACGGTGCGGCACCAGCTGCAGATGACCTATCAATATCCCCTGCCCGAGCCAATCTTCGCCTTTCTCAAACAGGGCATGGCGGACATTCTCGCCCGCTGCACGGCGCCGGAGCGGGAACGCATCTGCGGCATCGGCGTGGGCACGCCCTTCGAATTGTGGAAATGGAGCGAGCTGGTCGGGGCACCGGCCGATCAATTCGCCTCCTGGCGGGAGATCGACATTGCCGCAGAGGTGGGCAAGTTCACCGCCCTGCCCGTCTCGGTGGTCAACGATGCCACTGCCGGCTGCCAGGCCGAACATATCTATGGGCGCGGCAAGGAATTCCGCGACTATGCCTATTTCTTCATTGGCGCCTTTGTGGGGGGCGGCATCGTCCTCAACCATTCGGTCTATCAGGGCCATCACGGCAATGCCGGGGCGCTGGGATCGCTCCGCAGCTTTGGGCCGCAGGGCGAAAGCCAGCAATTGATCGACACCGCCTCGATCCATCTGCTCGAGGCGCGGCTGGCCGAAAACGGCCACGACCCCGCCGCGCTCTGGGAGCAGCCGCAGGACTGGGAGCGGTTCTCGCGGTTCGTCGAACCCTGGATCGGCCGCACCGCGCAGGAATTGGCCCGTGCCAGCCTCTCGGTCTGTGCGGTCATCGATTTCGAGGCCATCCTGATCGATGGAGCCTTCCCCGCCGCGGTCAAGCACGAGCTGGTCGAGCGCACGCGGCGCTATCTGGTCAACCAGGATATGCGCGGGCTCATCGCGCCACAGGTCGAGGCGGCCACCGTGGGTTTCAACGCGCGCGCCATCGGCGCGGCCACGACGCCGCTCTTCGAGCGCTATTTCATGAATAGCGGGCTATTGCTGCAGTAGGGGTCAGCGCAGCCGCTGGCCGTTTTCGTCGAAGACCAGAAGCGTTGCCGGATCGAACTTGGCCGCATAGCGGTCGCCGGCCTTGAGGGTCCGGTTGTTGTCGGTGGCGATGGTGATCAGCTCGGCGCCCTTGTCGCGCGCATAGGCATAGGTCTCGCCGCCCAGATGCTCGATGATCTCCACGGTCACGTCGAGGGCCGCACTGCCCGCGCTGGTGAAATGCTCCGGCCGGATACCGACGGTGACAGCAGCGCCATTGGCCAGCGCCACCGGGGCGGGAATAACCTGGCCGGGGAAATCGGCAAGACGAATGCCGCCGGCCTCGGCGATGCCCTCAAGAAAATTCATCTTGGGCGAGCCGATGAAGCCGGCCACGAAGATATTGTCCGGATCATCATAGAGTTCGAGCGGCGATCCCACCTGCTCGATGCGCCCGTCGCGCAGCACCACGATCTTGTCGGCCAGGGTCATGGCCTCCACCTGGTCATGGGTGACATAGATGATGGTGGTGTTGAGTTCCTTGTGGAGCCGCGCCAGTTCGATGCGCATATGCACGCGCAACTCGGCGTCGAGATTGGACAGCGGCTCATCGAAGAGAAACACGTCCGGGTGCCGCACGATGGCGCGGCCGATGGCGACGCGCTGGCGCTGCCCGCCCGAAAGCTGGCCGGGGCGGCGTTCGAGCAGCGGTTCCAGTTCGAGGATGCGCGCCGCCTCGGCCACGCGCTGCTCGATCTCGGCCTTGGGCCGGCCGGCGAATTTGAGCGCGAAGCCCATGTTCTCGCGCACGCTCATATGCGGATAGAGCGCATAGGTCTGGAACACCATGGCGATGCCGCGCCGGGAGGGATCGACCTCGTTCATGCGGCTGTCGCCGATATAAAGATCGCCGCCGGTGATCTGTTCGAGCCCGGCGATCATGCGCAGCAGGGTGGATTTGCCGCAGCCCGAGGGCCCGACAAAGACCACGAATTCCTTGTCGGCGATGTCGAGGTCCACGCCCTTGATCACTTCGACCGAGCCGAAGGACTTCTTCACATTGGCCAGCTTCAATCCAGACATGGGCAGGTTCCTCAGCTTGCGGACAGGGTTGCGACGGCGCGGCCCAGCCGCTCATTGGTCACGGTGACGGTGATCGGGCCCTGGCCGGTGGATTTGAGCCAGAAGCCGGTCGAGCCGGCGCGCAGCGGGACCAGGCCCGGGCCCAGCCGCTCGGCAGCGCCTGAGACTTCGATGGAGACAGGTTCGGGGAAGAAGGGCAGTTTCTTGCCCGACTGATCCAGCGCCCGCACCATGACGCGGGTGGTGTCGCCTGCCGCGCCGATCTCGGTCGCGTCGGGCACGACTTCGAGCGTCGTCGCAACTGGGTCGGAGATGAAGTTCACCGTCTTGACCGCCTGGCCATCGAGATAGCCGGTGATGGTGGCGTCTTCCCAGCTCATCCCCCACAGGCCCAGTTCTTCGTCGGTCAGGTGCTCGCGCTTGATGATGACCGGCGCGTGGGGAAGATGGGGGAAGGCCTCGCGGTCGGGCGTGAAGCGCTTGGGCTTGTTCTTGCCATAGGTCAGCTCGACCGCATCGCAATTGGTCAGGATGATCAGCGGCAGCACGCCGCCGATATTGCGCTCGCCGCGGGCCCAGAAGGTCACCGGCTTGAGGATCACCTCGTCGGCGGGATCGCACTGGCTGATATAGGCATAGGCTGCGAATTTTGGCTCGCGGAACATGTCCATGACGCCATGGTGGCAGAGGCGGTCGCCCGAGCCGAAATCCTTGTGCGTGTTGTAGTCGAAGGCGCACCAGCCGATGCAGCCCGCGATCTGCGGGTCGCCATAAGCCGCGTTCATCACCTCGAGATGGCGCGTGACATGTTCGGCCTGGCGCTGCTCCTGGTCCCAGCTCTTGGTCGGGTACATGTGCCCGCCATATTCGGTGATCATGTAAGGCACGACGCGATCGAGGCCGGTTACCTCCTGCTGCGGCCGCAGCGGGGTGCGCGGGCGGTTGCCGCCCCATTCCTCGTTGCCGAGGATGAAGTCGTTCATCGTATAGACGTCTTCGAGCAATTCGCTCTCGGTGATGTAGCGCACGCCACCGGTCGAGCGGGTCGAGTCCAGCTCATGCGCCAGCCTGTTGGTGCGCAGGTAGAAGTCGTGGTCGTCCTGACTTTCGTTGATGCGCACGCCCCAGATGACGATGGAGGGGTGGTTCCAGTCGCGGGTGATCATGCGCCGGACGTTCTCGACGCTCTCGTCCTTCCAGCTTTCGCCGCCGATATGCTGCCAGCCGGGGATTTCCTCGAAGACCAGCAGTCCCAGCTCGTCGCAGCGGTCGAGGAAATAATGGCTCTGCGGATAGTGCGAGGTGCGCACCATGTTGAGCTTGAGTTCGCGCTTCAATATTTCCGCGTCGCGCTCCTGCGCCGACTTGCCCAGCGCATAGCCGATATAGGGGAAGGACTGGTGCCGGTTTAGGCCCCGGAGCTTCAGCGCCTTGCCGTTGAGCTTGAACCCTTCGGTGGTGAATTCGGCGGTGCGGAAGCCGAAACGGAATTTTGCCTCGTCCTGCCCATGGGTCGTGTCGATGGTGACCGCGAGCGTATAGAGCGCGGGATTGTCGATGTCCCAGAGGCTGATACCGGCAAGGCCATCGAAGCCGATCTCGACGCTGGCGCCATTGATCGCCGCATCGGTCGAGGCGATCGCCTTGCCATCCGCATCAAGCAGCGTCGCGATCAGCCTGCCCGAGAGCGGCAGGTCCTGCGGATTGCTCAATTCGATGCGGACCCGTACCGATTTCTTTTCGGCCAGCGCATCGGGCGTCTCCACCTTGGCATTGCCGACAAAGATCGGCGCCGTCACCCGGAGCCAGGCTTCGCGATAGATGCCGGCATAGGTGAGATAGTCGATCTGCCCGCCAAAGGGCGGAATCTCGGGGTTTTCGCTGCCGTCGATGGTGACGGTCAGCACATTCTCGCCGTCCTTGAGCTTGCCGGTCAGCCGCGCCTCGAAGGGCGTGTAGCCGTCCTTGTGCGCCGCGATTTCCTGGCCGTTGAGGCTGACCTTGGCATTGGCCATGGCGCCATCGAAGACGACGGCAACCTCTTTCCCCTGCCACGCCGGTTCGGCGGCAAAGCGTTTCTCATAGGTGAAGACGCGCTGATACACCTTCTCGTCAAAATAGGAGAAGGGCAGCTCCACCGCATTGTGCGGCAGGCGGACGCTGTCCTTGCCCTCGAACAGCCAGGAAGAATTGAAATCGATCAGGGGACGCATGGAAGTCTCTATTTGACGGCGCCCAGCATGCCTTCGACGAAGCGGCGCTGGAGCAGGAAGAAGATGACGAGGGTGGGCAGGGTGGCGAAGATCGCGCCGACCATGACCACGCCGAAATCGGGGGTATAGGCAGAGGTGAGCCCGGCGACCACCAGGGTCAGGGTCTTCATCTCATTGGTCTGCAGCACGATCAGCGGCCAGAGATAATTGTTCCAGTTGGCCATGAACACGATGATGGTGGCCGCCGCATAGGTCGAGCGCATCACCGGCATGTAGACGAACAGGAAAATCTGCCATTCCTTGAGCCCGTCGATGCGCGCGGCGTCGCGCAGCTCGTGCGGGAAGGCCTTGGTGGCCTGGCGGAAATAGAAGACGATGAAGATCGAGGCCACCGTGGGCAGGATGATCGCCTGGTAGGTGTTAATGATCTTGAGGTTCGCCATCATGATGAACAGCGGCACCATGAGTGCGGCGAAGGGGATGGAGAGCATCAACAGCAGGCCGCCGAAGATGCGCTCGCGGAAGCGGGAGCGGAACATCTCGAAGCCATAGCCGGCCAGCGAGGAGACCAGCAGCGTCAGCGCCGTGCCGACCCCGGCGATGAAGAACGAGTTGAACAGGATCCTCGGCATGTCCACCGAGGTGAAAAAGGTGACGATATTGCTCCAGAGGGCGCCGCCGGGCGTGGCCTTACCCTTGATCACGTCGGCGGAGGTATTGGTGGCACCGACCGCCATCCAGAAGAAGGGGAAGACCGAGATGAAGGCGGCCAAGAGCAGCAGCAGATAGGTGGCCGCGCGGCCGATCAGGGCGAGAGGATTGCTCATGCGCGGCGATCCCTTGCGGCCAGGAACTGGATGAAGGTGAGGATACCCACGAGCACGACGATGACGTAGGAAACCGTCGAGGCATAGCCGAAGCTGGGCATGAACTTGAAGCTCAGATTGTAGATGTAGAGCGACAGCGTCAGCGTCGAATCCGAGGGCGCGCCGCCATTGGTGATCAGGTTCGGCTCGTCGAACAGCTGCAGGGTGCCGATGGTGGAGATGACGGTGGTGAACAGGATCACCGGCTTCAGCATGGGCACGGTGATGTGCCAGAAGCGGGCCCATGCCGGGACGCCGTCGATCCGTGCCGCTTCGTAGATCGAGCGGTCGATATTCTGCATGGCGGCGAGGTAAAAGATCATGTTGTAGCCGGTCCAGCGCCAGGTGATGGCGCTGATGATCACCACCTTGGCCCAGAAGGGATCGGCCAGCCACGGGATGGGGTCCTGGATCACATGGATGGCCATGAGCATCTGGTTCATGATGCCGTCCTGGGCAAACATGGACTTGAAGACCACCGAATAGGCCACCAGCGAGGTGACGCAGGGCAGGAAGATGGCGGTGCGGAACCAGGAACGACCCCAGAGATTGCTGTCATTGAGCGCATTGGCGAACAGCAGGGCCAGGATCAGCATGATCGGCACCTGGATGGCCAGGAAGGTCAGCGTATTGGTCAGCGCCCGGATGAAGACCGGATCCTGGGTCAGGCGCAGGATATTGGCGAAGCCGCCAAAGCTGAAATTCATGCCGCGCCCAACCTGGAAGCTCATCCAGAGCGACCACAGGATGGGATAGATCATGAAGACGCCGAGCAGGACCAGCGCCGGCATGACAAAGAGCCAGCCATTCCATTGTTCAGTGCGTGCCAGACCGGATTGCGCCACGCCAACCCCCATTGCCGGAGCCAAAAATCACCGATGACCCCCGCGTGGTACGCGGGGGCCTCGGGGAGGCCGGAGGCGGCGAACCGCCCCCGGTGTTGCGATCTTACTGGATCTGCTGGCTCACCTGGGCCTCGATGGCCGCGGCGATCTCGTCGACATTGCCACCGCTGGTCAGGGCCGGGATCTGCGCCACGACGGCCGCGTCGGCCTCGTTGGTGAAGATGCCGTAGTTGACCGCCGGGATCTGACCGAGCCAGTCGGAGAAGTTCTGCCAGACCGGAGCGCCGCCGAAGAAGTCGTCGCTGGCCGAATAGGCCTCGCCTTCACGGGCGGCAAGCAGCGAGCCAAGGGCGCCCTGGTTGACCAGGATTTGCTGGTAGAACTCGGTGTCCTGGCCCCAGACGGAGGACAGGAAGTCGACGGCCGTGTCCTTCTCGGGAGCCGAGGAGAGCACATACCAGCTCGAACCGCCCAGGTTGGAGGCATTGGTTGCACCTTCGACGCCATCGAGCGCCGGGATCGGGGCAATGCCCCACTGGCCGGACTGATCGGCATTGGCCTTGATGGTCCCCACCATCCACACGCCGGTCACGGTGCCCAGGGTGTCGCCCGAGGTGAACGAGCCGGTATATTCGGTCCAGCCGGCGACGGGCTTGGTGATGCCCGAGGCGACCAGGTCCTGATAGGTCTTGAGCGATGCCTTGAACACATCGTTATTGGCGATGTTCACGCTGCCATCGGCATTGAAATACCAGGAGCCGGCGGACTGCATCATGATGCGGAAGATGCCGGCATCATTGGGGTCGATCGGGAACAGGATCTGCCCGGTCTTGTCCTTGATGTCCTTGCCGATCTCGATCAGGCGGTTCCAGGTGATGCCTTCGAGGTCAGCGGCGCTGTAGCCAGCCTCTTCGAGAATGTCGGAGCGGTAGAAGAAGCCGGTGACGCCGGAATCGAAGGGCAGCGAATAGCCCATGCCATTGAGCGAGGCGAGCTCGACCTTGTAGGGCGCAAAGCCCGAGAGATCGATCTTGTCGCTCAGCGGCTCGAAGGCGCCGGGGAAGGACTGCAGGTATTTCTGGGCACCGTAGTCCTCGATCAGCACGATGTCGGGCAGGCCGTCCGTGGTGCCCGAGGCGAGCTGCGCCTGCAGCTTGGTCTCGAGGTCGGCCTTGGCGAAGTCGACGATATTGACGGTCACGTCGGGATGCTCGGCGGCATAACGCTCGGCGGCGAGCTTCATGGTGGCGCCATTGAAGTTCGGGTCCCAGCACCAGACGGTGATCTCAGCGGCGGACGCGGCCGTCACGCTGAACATGGAAATCCCGGCCAAAGCGATGGCGAGCGAGCGCTTCAGGCTCGTGGAAAAGCTGGTCATTGATAATCCTCCCAATTGGGTGTTTCCTCATCACCCTGAAGGCAAGACTAATATGACTTTTGGACCGAGGCAAGAATTTCAGTAAATTTTTACCTCGGAAAATTTACTGCGCGCTTTCGCCCGTCAAAGCGCGGGTACTCGCCCGCCAGACAATGCGCGATGCCAGGCTGATCTGCTTGGCCAGTTCACGCCCGCCAACCCGCTCGAGCAGCAGTTCCACCGCCGCCTCGCCGATCTCCTCGGCCGGCAGGTGCACGGTGGTCAAAGGCGGGTTGAGGAACTGGGCAACCGAGATGTCGTTGAAGCTGGCCACCCCGATATCGCCGGGGATGGACAGGCCCGCCTCGTGCAGGGCGCGATAGGTACCGATGGCCATGGAATCGTTGAAGGTGACGATGGCGTCGAGCGGCCGCCGTTCGGCGAGGATGTCCCGGGTCAGGCGGTAGCCGCCCTCTTCGGTATTGTCGCCGCTGCGGAACAGGCGGTCGTCAAACCAGCCCGCCGCGGTCATCCACTGCACGAAGGCCTGGGCGCGCCGGTCGCCCCAGCCGATATAGGCAATGCGCCGATAGCCGCGCTGGGCCAGCGCCGCCAGCAGCTTTTCCATGGCGGCGCGCAGGTCGGCGGAAACCGAGTCGATCTGGTCGTCATGGGGCACGTGGTCGGCAAATACGATCTGCCGCGAATTGCGCTGCAGCCATTCGGTTTCGTCCTCGTCATGGCGGCCGATAGCGATGGTGCCGGACGCTTCCTGGAGGAGCTTGGCATCGGGGCGGGCGTCGGTGTGGTAAACTTTTACCGTTTCGATCTTGAGGGCAGCGCAGCGGCGCTCGATGCCCAGGCGCAGGGCGACGTAATAGGGATCGACCAGTTCGCGCTCGGGCGCCAGGAAATGCACCAGCGCCAGCTTGTTCAGCCCCTGCTGGTTGGCCCGGTTGCGGTTGCGCGGCGTGGCATAATTGAGCGCTTCGGCCGTC
The DNA here is from genome assembly GCF_019504385.1 of Devosia salina. Taxonomy (NCBI): domain Bacteria; kingdom Pseudomonadati; phylum Pseudomonadota; class Alphaproteobacteria; order Hyphomicrobiales; family Devosiaceae; genus Devosia; species Devosia salina. Next base: position 362,753 of record NZ_CP080590.1, on the reverse strand, counting down.
TCGATGATGGCCTGGCGCTTGCGGTTGGAAATCGAGAGCGTTGAATCGTAATTGAGGACGCGCGAGACGGTTGCGCTCGATACCCCGACTGCCGCAGCAATTTCTTTGATCGTAACCATGGCCGGCACGCTACTGCCGGGCCCGCGTCGGGGTCAATCAAAATGCCCGATGGCGCTTCAGGCCCTGAGCCCCGGCTCGAGCCTGTCGGCCCAGTCGATGGAACCAGGACGACCGAGCAGAAAGCCTTGCGCCTCGGTGCAGCCTTCCTTGCGCAGCACGTCGAGTTGCTCACGCGTTTCCACGCCCTCGGCCAGTACCGGGACGGAGAGGCTCCGTCCCAGCGCCAGGATGGCGCGCACGATGGCCTTGGATTGCTCATTGCTCTCCACCTCGCTCATGAAGGAGCGGTCGAGCTTGATCTTGTCGAAGGGGAAGCTGCGCAGCGTGTCGAGCGAGGAATAGCCGGTGCAGAAATCGTCGATGGCGATCGAGACACCCATGGCCTTGATCTGGCGCAGGATGTGCAGGGCGCGCTGCTTGTCGCCGATAATGGAGGTTTCGGTCACTTCCAGCTCAAGGCGTGCCGGCGCCAGGCCCGACATGAACAGCACGTTGCGGACCGTTTCGACCAGTTCCACCTGGGAGAGCTGGATGCCCGAAACGTTGACGGCGATCTTGTAGGGTTCAGGCCAGGATGCGGCTTCGAGACACGCCATCTTGAGCACCCAGATGCCGATGGCGTTGATGGCCCCGCATTCCTCGGCCACAGGAATGAATTCGGAAGGCGGGACCTCGCCATGGCCCGGACGGTTCCAGCGCAGCAGCACCTCGTAGCCGGTGATATCGCCTGTCGCGACCGACTTCTGCACCTGATAGGCGAGATAGAAGCCATTCTGCTCCAGCGCCGTCCACAGGTCGCGCACCATGTCGCGCCGCTGGCGGGCCTGCTCATCCATGTCGTGTTCATAGTAGCAGATGCGGCGGTCGAACTCGATCTTGGCGCGATACATGGCCAGGTCGGCATTGCTCATCAACTTGGACAGGTCCCGTCCATCATCGGGCCAGACAGCGACCCCGATGCTGCCGCCGGGCGTCACTTTGAGCGCCTCGGTTTCGATGCGTTGCGTCAGGGCCGCCTCGAGCCGCTGCAGGAACTCGCGCAGCCCATCCATGGTCGTGAAGATCTTGATCGCCGCGAACTCGTCGCCCCCCAGCCGGGCAATGACTTCCCCTTCTCCGAGCAGGCTGTTGAAGCAGCCTGAAAGAGTCTTGAGCACCATGTCGCCGGCGGCATGGCCGTGGCTATCATTGATCTCCTTGAAGTGGTCGAGGTCGATGGCGATGATGGCGATCTTGTCCCCCGCCTCCTCGGCCCGGGCCAGTGCCCAGTCGAAGGATTCCCGGAAGCGCGCCCGGTTCGGCAGGCCCGTCAGGCCATCGTGGCGGGCCAGATGGGCGATGGCGCGCTGCGAGCGATGCCGTTCGGTGATGTCGTCGATCGTGGTCACCCAGGAGCCGTCGCCGATGGGGCTGTGGCTGACCTGCAGGACCCGGTCCTCGGCGAAGCTATGGACGATCTCGCCGCCCCCTGCGATCAGCGGCGCATGGCTCGCCATCACCTGATCGATGCGCGCTTCGAGATCTTCCGGCGGATGCTCGCTGCCCAGAACACTCAAGTGGCAGGTGCGGCGAAAGCTGATGCCCGCCAGGTTCATCGCCGGGTCGATGCCAAGCAGGGACGGAAAGCGCTGGTTGTAGAGTTGCAGACGCCCCTCGGCGTCGTAGAGGCCCAGCCCTTGCGCCATATGGGTCATGGCCAGTTCGAGCTTGCCGGTGACCTCGCTGATCCGGGCTGCGTCCCGCAATTGCCGCTCGTTTTCACGTTCGGTGCGGCGCCGGTCGGCCTCGTCGAGCACCGTGCTGCCCAGGGCCAGCGCCAATAGCAGCATCGAAATGAAGGCGAGGGCCACCGAGAGCCAGAACCCATCCAGCCCGCCATCGGCCGAGAGCGGGAAACACAGCGAAAAGTCGGCGGCGGCCATGGCGGTGAAATGCATGGCACAGATGGCCAGCGTCAGAAGCAGGGCCGCCGAAAGCAGCCGCCGCGTGCTGCCATCCATGCCGATGGTGAAGGCGAGGCCCGCAAAAGCCATGCCGGACAGGATGGAGGTGGCGACCAGACCCGGGTTCCAGCCCAGGCTGCCGCCCATCACCAGCGCCGCGATGCCGGCATAGTGCATGGTCGAAATGGCCACGCCGACCACGGCGCCGCCCAGAAACCGGTCCAGGGCGCTGGTCGCACGAATGGCCAGCGCGATGCCGACGCCGCACAGCACGATGGCAATCAACAGCGACAGCGCGGTCAGCCAGAGATCGTAGCCAAGGGTAAAGCCGGGGCGGAAGGCCAGCACCGCCACGAAATGGGTCGCCCAGATGCCGAAGCCAACGGCCAGCGCAGCCACCGCCGTCCATACCGAGCGCATGCGGCCATGAGCGCGGCGGGCGTGGCGCAGCAGGCCAATGCAGGCATAGGAGGAAATCATGCAGATCGTCGCTGCCAGGACGATGTGGGCCGGCTCGTGTGCCGTGAACAGGAACTGAATGACCGGCAAGGACGCGCCTATGGAATTATCCCAATGGACGACCATCCGTGCAGACAATGCCTTACGGAACCGTCACCAATCCCGGCCAGGCGCGAAAATGTGATCAAAAACTGGGCAATGCCGGAGATCGTCTATAGCATTGCGTGCAATCGAGACCGGGACCGGACATGACCACCAGCCTCTATCCTTCCGACTTCTACGCCGACCGGCGGGCCCATACGCTGCATGCGGCCCGCGCCATCCTGGCCGCTCTGCCGACGGGATTGGCGCGTCGCCGCCTGGCCGATATCGGTTGCGGAACCGGCACTTTCCTCGCCGCGGCGCTGGAGACCGGCACCGTCGAGGCATTCGGCATGGAGGGCGACTGGGTCAGGCCGGACATGCTGGACGATCCCCGCATTGTCTTTTCGGCGCGCGACCTCGAACAGGGATTTTCGGGTCCTGCCGTCGACCTGGTGCTGTCGCTGGAAGTGGCCGAACACCTTTCGCCGGAACGCGCCGCCAGCTTTGTGAATGATCTGGTGGCCATGGCCCCAGCCGTGCTGTTCAGCGCCGCCATTCCCGGACAGGGTGGGGTCGGGCATCTCAACGAACAATGGCAGAGCTATTGGGCAGACATTTTCGCCGGTCACGGCTATCACGCCCATGACGTGGTGCGGCCGGTCATCTGGGCCGATGAGGCGGTGCCGGCCTGGTATCGGCAGAACGCCGTCCTCTACCTGCAGGGCGATCTGGGCGAGAGGCTGGGGCTCGCCGCCACGGCGCCCGAGCTCCTCGACAGGGTGCATCCGGCCTTCTGGGCGCGCGCCAATCGCGAACTGAGATATGCCAATGCGCTGCCCGAATCCGAGGTGCTGCGCCAGCAGGCGCAGCAACAGCAGCAATAGGCGTTCAGGATGCGTTCATTAAGCGACTCCTGGCTAGCTTCGGGCCGCCCAGAGCAGTCCACGCTTCAGGATGGTGCGCACCTGCGGAATCTCCAGCTCGTCCGCTGTATGCCCGAGTGATGAATAGAACACCCGTCCCTGGTCGTGATATGTCGTAAAGACGACAGGCATGACAACATTCTTGCGCCAGGGATGATGTTCCCCCGAAAAGGTTGTGGTCGCGAGAACTTCGACTGCAGGGTCGTAATTGAGATAATATTGTTCCGATGTATGCTCGAAACTCCCGATCCCCGCCATGATCGGGTGATCGGGCCGGGTAATATCCACCTTATAGGTCATGATATTGCCCGGATGCTGCACCCAGTAGACGCTGGCAGCGTAGCGGAACGGCACGCTGGCGCGGAACGTCGTCGCTAACCCCATGTGATAACTCGCTAATCCGGTGCCGGCGCGGATCGCGGCGATGAGATTGGCCATCTTTTCGGGCGCCAGCGTGCCATCGGTGATGACAGGCACGACGAGGTCGTTGCTGCCCACATCCTCGGCGCCGAGGGCGTCGTAATCGGGGGTCACGGTGACCGAAAAACCTTCTTCTTCCAACAGGTTACGCACCACATGCGCGCCGCGCTCGGGCGTATGCAATTCCATGCCGCCCCAGACGACGAGGGCTTTCTTGGTCATAGTCCCAGTCCCACTGCTTGTGTGCGGTGCACGCCTTTGGGCACGAAGCAGAATGCATTGTCATCGCCCAGCAACTTGGCCGCCAGATGCACGACCGAAAGCCACATCTCGGTCCCCTGCAGGCCCGGTATCTGCCCGTCCGCAAAGGGAAAACCCTCGCCATCGACCCAGCGCTCCCCGGCGCGGGCGATGATGGCGCGGGCGATGTTTTCGGCCTCGGCGCGACGATGGTCGGTCTGGCCGAGGCACAGCAGCAGCGGGTGGATGGTATCGAGCAAATTGCAGGCCGTGTAGGTCGGTCCGGAGAAGCCACCATAATTGCGGTAATTGAGCAGCACGCTGTCGATGGCCGCCTCGGGCCGTGGCACGGCAATGCCGAATTGGGCATAGGTGCCGCGGGTCAGCCGATAGAAGCCATTGACCGGTTGCAGCAGGCCCTGCTCCGCGGTCGGCGAACCCCACAGACCCGACGCGCGATCCTGCTTGAGCGCCAGCCAGCCGAACAGCGTTTCGCGTGACGTCGCGCTCGAGAAGTAGCGGGCATTGAAATAGAGCGCGGTGCCGATGGTATCGACATCAGCTCCTGCGCCCCAGGCGCGCTCGCGCCAGGTCAGGCTTTCGAGCCATTGGCAGAGCTCCGGCCCGGCCAGTTCCACCGCCGAAACCGGATGGAGTGGGCGGGCGCCCAGCACTTCGAGCGCATAGCCGACGGCAAGGACATTGTAGAGCGCCAGCCCGTCCCGGCGCAGCGCAACGCCAGGTTTGGGCTTCTGGTAGGGATCGGGGAAGAGCCCGGTTTCCGGGTCCTGGATCGCCTGCAAGCGGGCGGTGGTCGCCGGGACATCAAGCCCTTCGGGCAGCTCACCAAAGCCCGCCGCGATCTCGATGGCGTCGCAGAGATGACGAATGCTCATGCGGGCCGCGCCGTGGTTCTCGCGCGAGAGATAGTCGCCCTCGACCATGTTGTGCCTGAGGATATCCTGGAACTGCCCCCTCGCCCGTTCGCCCAGCGCCTGCAATTGCGCCCTTGTCTCGTCGCGCCGTCCCCGCCCGCGATAGCGCAGCACCCTTGCCGGCACGCCGCCGACAATGGCCATGGGCGGCACGTCCTTGCTGACCACGGCGCCTGCCGCAATCACTGCACCACGACCTATCGTGACGCCATCAACCACCACGGCATTGGCGCCGATCCACACATCGTCCTCGATGGTAATGCCCAGCGTCTCGTGCTTTTGCCTGTAGATCGGGACATCGGGGTCGTCATAGCCATGGTTGAAGCCGACCAATGACACGTGGCTGGCAATGCGTACGCCATCCCCGCAACTGACGTTGCCCGAAATCATGGCGTAGGGATTGACCGTGCAATGGGCGCCGAAGACGGCCTCTCCGCGCACCAGCGCATGTCCGGCGATCCAGCTTTGCTCGCCCAGTTCCAGCCGGGTCGTGAAGATCGCGGCGTCGGCGGCGACATAGGCGGTGGGATGAAAGCTCGCACCGGCCCGTGCGGCAAGGTCGGCCTGCCGCGCCCGGTGTTCGGCGCTTTCGATATCCTCGGGGCGACGATCCCAGGTCAGGAACTGCAGGCGTCGCTTGTGCCAAGCCTCGTCTTCGCGGTTCTTGTCGAGCATCACGCCAATCTCTCCAGCAGTGCCGGTTCGATTTCATAGAGCATGGGTTCGCCGCGCACGAAGCGCTCCACCTCCTCCACGACCATCAGCCCCAGCCGCGCCCGCTCGGTACCGATGGCCCCCGCCACATGGGGCGTGAGGAATACATTCGGCAGGGTGAAGAGCGGCGAGGTAGCAGGGGGAATCTCCGGGTCGGTGACATCGATCACGGCATGAATACGGCCCGTCTGCAACTCGGCCACCAGTGCCGCTTCATCGACCAGCGCGCCCCGCGCCGTGTTGATGAAGGTGGCGCCATCCTGCATGAGCTTCAGCTGCCGGGCGCCGATCATGTGCCGCGTCGAGGGCAGCGAGGGCGCATGCACCGAGACCACATCCGAGCGCGCCATCAGGGCGTCGAGTTCCACCAGTTCCACCTGCCGGGCGATCGGGTCGTCGGCCGCAACGAAGGGGTCGGAGAGCAGGACGTCGAGATCGAAGCCGGCCAGCATGGCCGCGACCTTGCGGCCGATGCGCGAGGCACCGACGAGGCCCACCGTGCGGCGGAAATTGCCGATCGGCATGTCCATCAGCTCATGGCTGGAGCGGCGCGTCGGATCGGCGCGATAGAGGTCGCGCAGCTCGAACATGCGCTTGTTGGCGAACAGGATCGCGGCCAGCGTGAACTCGGCCACCGGCACGGCATTGGCCTCGGCCGCATGGGTGACGCGGATGCCCGTGGCATAGGCCGAATAGTCGACGGTGAACTTCACCGTCCCGGCCGCATGGGCGATGAGCTTGAGATTGGGCGCTGCACGCAGCACATCGGGGGAGAGCATGGGGCAGCCCCAGCCGGTCACGAGCACTTCGGTCTGAGACAGGACCGCGCGCGCTTCGGGCGTCGAAAAGCTGGTCAGCGGCTCGGCGGACACGACTTCGCAGACGGCGCCCAACCGCTGCAGCGCCTCGTCATCGAAGACGTGCCTGGTCTTGTGCGGATCGAAGGCGAAACTCAGTCTTGGCCGCATCAGAAACGCTCCGGCACGAGGATGGCGCTGACATCAATGCCCTCACGGGCAAAGAGGCTTTCGAGCGCTGCAATGTCGGGCGCTTCGGGCGGGTTGGCGAGTGCCGCGTCGGCCCCGGCGTCCGCGGGTAGAGCCATGGCCGCGGTGACCAGCACGGTGGTGCCGGCCGGGATGTCGCCCCGCAATTGCGGCACGATGGTCTTGGAGGCGATGAGATTGGTGTTAGGCAGGGCCCTATGGGCACGGCCTTCACGCTGCCCGCCCAAATCGAGGATGGCGCTGAGATCGGTTTTCGACCGGGCCACCGCCCTGCCCCTTTCGTCGATATAGGTATCGGCATTGAGATCGGCGCGCTCGATGGCGAAGCCGCCTTCGGTGCCATGCAGCGCGCGCGGCGTGTTGATCCGGTGCACCCGGATGTGCCAGGGATTGGCCGGCAGCAGCCAGGTTTCCACCGTCACGTCACTCCACGGCTTCCAAACCGCATGGAGAGCCGTGCCCGCGATCTGCGCCTCTTCGTTGGTCTCGCGCACGCGGTAGTGGCGGCCGTCATCGCTGAGGGCCAGCGCGCCGTCGAAGGCGCCCTGGTGATAGGCGCGTTCGTCCGCCTCCACCGAGAAGCCATAGCGGCTCGAATAGACGAACTTGGCGTATTTCTCGGTGCCGTGCCGCATCTGCCAGTTCTGCTGGCCGGAGGATAGGGCCACCACATTGCCCTTCGTATGGAAGGCGACCATGCCCGGATGCTTCATCGACACGGGCTCGGCATCGAACTCGGCCGCTTCTTCCTCGGCCATCCAGAAAGGATGGTCGGCGGGCAGGGCCAGTGGCAGGAAGGCCTTCAGCGCCCAATAGGGCGAGCCGGCGGAATTGTAGCTCTCGGACATGAAGAGGTTGGGATAGCCATAGCCGATGGAGAGCACGCCATTGCCATGGGCAATGGGCTTGTCGGCCCACCAGCGGAGGTGGCGCATGAAGTGGCCCTTGATCTTGCCCCAGGGCAGGGCTTCGAGATCGGCAAAGGCCAGAGCGCCCCAGAAACCACCACAGGCAAAGCGGTAGGTGAGCGAGCGCCCGAAAACCAGCGTGCCGCCGTCCTCGTCGAACCAGTGCTGGATGTCCTGGGCAAAGAGTTTTGCCCTCTCCTTGTAGGCGGCCACGCGCTTGTCGTCGCCCCGCGCCAGCCTGGCATAGATCAGGCCATAGAAATGCATGGCGAAGGGAATGTAGTGGTCGATGCGGCGCACATTGCCGTCGCGATACCAGCCCTCACCGAGATAGAAGCCGTCCAGCTCCTCAAGATACTTTTCGGTCAGCGAGCGATCAAACTCGACCCCGCATTCCTCGAGCCCGAGATCAACCAGGATGCGGAAGAACTTCCAGTTATTGTCGGCATAGTCGAATTGCCGCGCATGCTTCAAATAGGCCGCCAAGTTGTCCTTGGCCTTTTGCGGCAGTGGCTCCCAGACCAGGTGCGGCAGCATGCGCATGGTGAACCCGATCGCCGCCAGCTCGACCATGCGCTGGTCGGTGGAATTGACCTGGCCCCAGTATTCGGGGTGATCCGGATCGGTGCCATTGGCAAGGCCCTGCCTGTAGAGCTCCCAGTGCGCAAAATCACCGCCGCCGGCGGCCAGTGGGGTCAGTCCCCAGAGCGGACGGGCAAAGCCCTCGAGATCGGCCGCAGCGCGATCAAAGTGCGCCCCCGCGCCGTCAAGCCGCACCCGCGCACCACCCTCCGAAAAGTAGGGCAACAGCGGATCGAAGAGATCGCGCAGACCCCTTTCGACATCGGTGCGGGTCTTGAGCGGATTGCCAAAGAGCGGATTGGCGGCGGCCGGATTATAGGTCATTACGCAATAGCCTTTGTCGGCGCCTCATAGGCGCCTTTGAGATCGAGTGTTTCGGCAAAGTGGCAGGCGGCGAGTTGCGCCGTGCCATGAACGGGTCGCAGTTCCGGCTTTTCGGCACGGCAGCGGTCGGCCGCATATTTGCAGCGGGTGTGGAAGGGGCAGCCCTTGGGCCGGTTGCCGAGATAGGGGATCTCGCCCTTGAGTTCCTTGTTCCGCCCCTTGCGTCGGGTCGGGTCGGCAATGGGCAGAGCCTCGAGCAGCATCTCGGTATAGGGATGGCGCGGCCGCTCGAACAGCATTTCGGTGGGCGCGTTCTCGACCACGTGGCCGAGATACATCACCACCACCCGGTCGGCTATGTAGTTCACCACCCCCAGGTCGTGGCTGATGAAGATGTAGGTGAGGCCGAACTCTTCCTTGAGGTCGTCGAGGAGGTTCAGCACCTGCGCCTGGATCGAGACGTCGAGCGCCGAGACGGCCTCATCGGCGATCACCAGTTTCGGGTTGAGCACCAGCGCCCGGGCAATGCCGATGCGCTGCCGCTGGCCGCCGGAAAAGGCATGCGGATAGCGCCCGGCCGCATCGGGCGAGATGCCGACCTTGGCCAGCGTCTCATAGACGCGTGCTTCCAGCTCCCGGCCCCGCAGCAGTTTGTGCACCCGCAGCGGCTCGGCGACGATGTCAAAGATCCGCATGTTGGGATTGAGCGAGCTCATCGGGTCCTGGAAGATCATGCGGATATCGCGGCGATAGGGCTTGATCTCGCGCTTCGAAAGCGTGGTGAGATCAACATGTCCGCCCTCGTCCGGATTGTAGAAGACGTGACCGGAAGACACCGGCTGCGCCTTGATGATGCAGCGTCCCAGCGTGGTCTTGCCGCAGCCGCTTTCCCCGACAATGGCCAGGGTCTCGCCCTTTTCGACCGTCAGGTTGATATCGTTGAGCGCTACCAGTTCGCGGCCCTGACGGAAGAGGCCGCCGCCAAGGTGGAAGACCTTGCTTAGATTTTCGACGGTGAGCAGGGCGGTCATGCCATCACCTCTTGCTTGACTTGGGTGAGCAGGTGGCAGCGCGCGACGTGGCCGTCGCTGACCAGGGTGCGTTCGGGCCTTGTGCCGGCGCAGGGACCGAAGGCATGTGGGCAACGCGAGGTGAAAGCACAGCCCGTCGGCCGGTCCTTGGGTGACGGCACTGTGCCCTTGATGGGCGAAAGGCGCGTGCGGTCCGCCTTGCGCTGCAGCCGCGGCACCGAATTCATCAGCGCCTGGGTATAGGGATGCTTGGGCGCCCGGAAGACTTCGTAGACATCCCCCTGCTCCACCACGTCGCCCAGATACATGACTGCAATGTCGTCGGCGATCTCGGCCACGACGCCCAGGTCGTGGGTGATGAACAGCATGGCCATGCCGAAATCGTCCTGCAATTGCCGCAGCAGGTCGAGGATCTGCGCCTGCGTGGTGACGTCGAGCGCCGTCGTTGGCTCGTCGGCGATCAGCAGTTTTGGCGTGCAGGCCAGCGCCATGGCGATCATGGCGCGCTGGCGCAAACCACCCGACAGCTCGAAGGGATAGGCATTGGCGCGGTCGCGGGCACCAGGAATGCCGACCTGGTCGAGTAGCGCCACCGTGCGTTCGCGCGCCTGGCGGGGCGAGAGCCCTTCATGGAGCACAATGATCTCGTCGATCTGGTTGCCGATGGTATGCACCGGCGAGAGCGAGGACATCGGCTCCTGAAAGATCATCGAGATTTCCGCGCCGCGGATGGTGCGCATCGCGAGACTGTCGGACTTGAGGTCCGCAATATCGACTGCACCCTTGCCGGTATCGAAGAGGATTTGCCCGGTGGGGATCCTGGCGTTCCTGTCGAGCAGCCGCAGCACGGCGCGGGCGGCGACGGACTTGCCGCAGCCGCTTTCACCCACCAGTGCCAGCGTCTTGCCGGGGGTAAGGGTCAGATCGACCTGCCGCACCGCCTCGATATCGGCCTCGTCGGGCGAGGAGAAGGTGATGGACATGTCCTTGATGGTGAGAAGCGGATTAGCGGCCATGGGGGTCTGCGGCATCACGAAGGCCGTCTCCGAAGAAGTTGAGGGCAAGGATGACCACGACGACGCAGAGGCCGGGGGCCAGCAGCCAGGGCGCGGTCGCCAACGTGCGGATGTTCTGCGCGTCCTGCAGCAGAGTGCCCCAAGAAACAATCGGCGCCTGGAGGCCTAGGCCGAGGAAGCTCAGCGCCGTTTCGGCGAGGATCATGCCGGGAATGGCCAGCGTCGCCGCCGCGATGATGTGGCTGGTGAAACTGGGAACCATGTGCCTTGTGACGATGCGCCAGTCGCTGGCGCCATCGAGCTGCGCCGCCGTCACGAAATCCTCGGTCCGCAGCGACAGGAACCGTCCCCGCACCACACGGGCCAGTTCGGTCCAGCCGATCAGCGAAAGGATGATGGTGATGGCGAAATAGGTCTGGAGCGCGCTCCAGTCCTTGGGCATGGCCGCCGCCAGGCCAAGCCAGAGCGGAATGGTGGGCATGGACCGGATGAACTCGACGGTGCGCATCACCGCGCCATCGAACCAGCCGCCATAGAACCCGGCAAAACCACCGATGACGATGCCGAAGAAGAGGCTGAGGGTCACCCCCGCCAGGCCGATAGAGAGCGAAATGCGGGTGCCGTGGATCAGCCGGCTCAGCATGTCGCGGCCGAGCCGATCGGCGCCCAGGATGTAGAAGGGGTCGCGGGGATTTTCCACGCCCATGAGCTTGACCGACATCGGAATGAATCCGGCCAGCAGATAGGGCTCGCTCTCGACGAAGAAGCGCACTGGCAGGCGGACGGTGTCGTCGAGCACGAAGGTGCGCCGCAGGGCGACCGGGTCGATCTCGGTCTTGTAGCCATAGACATAGGGCCCGAATTCCCAGCCACCATCCTCGTTCTGCGCGATGAGGTGCAGGCCCTGTGGGGGTGCATAGGTGTAGCGGGCGCTGTAGTGGGAAGGATCCACCGGGGCCAGGAACTCGGCCAGGATGGCGATGAGATAGAACAGGCCGACGATCCAGAGGCTGACCAGGGCCAGCTTGTGCTGCCGGAAGCGGCGCCACATCAGGCCGAACTGGCTTTCGCGGACAGTGCGGCGGGGCGCAATGGCGGGAGCGAGATTTTCCATGCTTTCGACAGCCATTTACTTGGCCCCGTAGCGAATGCGGGGATCGATGAGGGCGAGAAGAATGTCCGAGATCAGCGTGCCGATGACGGTAAGGACGCTGAGCAGAAGGATAATGGCGCCTGCCAGATACATGTCCTGGGTGGTCAGCGAGCGCAGCAGCATGGGCCCGGCGGTAGGCAGGTTCATCACCACCGAGACGATGACCGAGCCCGAGACCAGGGCCGGCAGCAGCCAGCCAATGGTGGAGATCAGCGGGTTGAGCGCCAGGCGCACGGGATATTTGAGGATCACCTTCCACTCCGGCAGGCCCTTGGCGCGCGCGGTGACCACATAGGGCTTTTTCAGCTCGTCGAGCAGGTTGGCCCGCAGGATGCGGATCAGCTCGGCCGTGCCGGCCGTCGCCAGCACCAGCACCGGTATCCAGGCATGAGCGAGGAAGTCCCAGAGGCGCGGCAGGCTCCAGCGCGCGGTTTCGAATTCAGGCGAGAACAGCCCTCCCAGCGTCACGCCGAACCAGATATAGGCCAAGTACATGAGGATGAGGGCGAAAAGGAAATTGGGCAGCGCCAGGCCGATAAAGCCGGCGACCGTGGCGAGGTAATCGCCCAGGGAATATTTACGCACCGCGGCATAGACGCCGATGGGCAGTGCGATCAGCCACATGACGATGACCGCCAGGCCCTCGACCATGATGGAATTGCCCAGGCGACCCCAGATCAGCTCCCAGACCGGCCGCTTCCATTCGAAGCTCTGGCCGAAATTGCCCTGCACGATGCCGGTGACCCATTTCCAATATTGGACATAGAAGGGTTCGCCCAGGCCGTATTGCTGGCGCAGGTTTTCGATGACGCGCGGGTCGACCTGGTCACCGGTGGCCGAAAGCGAGGCGATGTAGCTGGTCAGGTAGTCACCGGGCGGCAGCTGGATAATGGCGAAGGCCACGATCGAGATGGCGACCAGTGTGAGAAGCATGGCGATGACGCGCCGAATGATGAAGCCGACCATGATGCGCCTTTCGAAGAGTTCGGGGCTCTCCCCGCGGCCGGGAATACCGCGGGGAGATGGAGCGGGGGGAGGTAGGCCCGCTATGTCCTGGAGCGGACGCGCTTCAGGCGCACTCTACTCGAAGTACCAGACGACGGGATCCATGGGGGCCGGGGTCGGGAAGAGCCAGGCGTTGAACATGGATTCGGGCGCGTTCTTGAGGTTGTTCCGGATGATCGAATAGGAGTTCGGCATCAGGCTGACCCCGATCACCGGGAACTGTTCCTTGGTGATCGCCAGCACCTGGCGGAACAGGTCCGCCCGCTCTTCCGGGTCGCCCGAGGCCCGGACCTGGTTGTAGAGATCCATCTGCTGCTTGGCCCAATCGAGCGGCTCCTCGGCGATTTCGGGGCGCGTGCCGTTGAACCACTGCGCCCAGCGATAGGCCCAGACCGATTCATCGGAGAACGGGAAGTAGTAGCGGGGCTCCTGCAGGGCCTCGATGCCACCGTCGCCGGCCCAGACCTGGGCGTCGAACTCGCCGGACGGACGCTTTTCGTAGAACAGCGTGCGATCGATATTGTTGAGCTCGATCTCGATCCCGGCGGCCGCCAGCTGGAGCTGCATGATCTCGAGCATGTCGATCCATTCGGGGCGCAGCGCGGAGATCACATCCACCGTGATCTTGGCCGGGTTGCCATCGCTCATGAGGTAGATGCCGTCGCCATTCTTTTCGGTGAGGCCTGCGGCCGCGAAATGCTCGGCGGCCCCATCGGGGTCGAACTCGGTATATTGCTTGGCCAGTTCTTCGTCATAGAAGGCGGATTCGGGGCGCGGCGCGACCTGGAAGGGTTCGCCCTGGCCGGTAAAGACCACGTCGATGATCTCCTGCCGGTCGATTGCCTCGGAGATGCCGATGCGGAAGTCCCTGTTCTGATAGAGCTCGCGCTTGACCGGGTCGAGATGGTTGAGGTTGAGCTGCAGCACCAGGGTGTTGGACGCCGACGGAATGACTTCGCCCAGATGATAGTCGCCAGCTTCCTGCCCGTCATAGAACAGCGGCTTGTTGGTGGTGGTGGCGATGTGGCGCTCCTGGAAGTCGATCTCGCCATTGAGCGCGGCAAGCGTCAGTTCCTCGACGCCGCCCTGGCTGACGCGCATGTCGAGATTGTCGATATAGGGCAACTGGTTCCCCTCGGCATCGACCTTCCAGTAATAGGGGTTGCGCTTCCAGGTGACGCGCTGGGCATTGGCCGTCAGCGGCTGGTCGATGACCCAGCCATAAATGGTGGGGAGGTCCGGATTGGCGAAGCGGATGGTTTCCCAGCCCCAGGCGCAGCGGTCCTGCAGATAGAGCGCCCAGTTCGCAAAGCCCGCGGCTTCTGCATCGGCAGCGGCGTTCTCATTGTATTTGGGGTGGAACTGGCTGCAATATTTCTTCTGCAGCGAGGTGATGTGAATGCCATCGACACCGGCAATGGTGCCCATGAACATGCCGTTCGGCTTGCCGAAGATGAACTTGAAATTGTAGTCGTCGATGACCTCGATGGTCACCGGATTGTTCTTGTTGTCGATCCAGCTGCCGGCGGGATAATCCGGGTCCTGGTACATCTCGACGGCGAAGGCGATGTCCTCGGTGGTGAAGGGTGTGCCGTCGGACCACTTCACGCCTTCGCGCAGCTTGAAAGTGTATTCGGTGGCGTCGTCATTGACTTCCCAGCTTTCCGCCAGGTTGGGGATCACATTGTTCCACTGGTGGTCGTAGCGAACGAGCCCCTCATAGGCCACGGTCTTGACGATCAGGCCGTTGTCGCCGCCGCCATTCATGCCCATGCGCCAGGTGCCGCCATAGGTACCGATGCTGTCGCCGGCGACCACCAGCGGATTGGCCGGCAGGCGCTCTTCGAGTGGCGGCAGATCGCCACTTTGTACCAGCGCATCGAGCGCAGGCGCCTGGCCCGCCGCCAGGGCTGGCCCGGCCGCGGCCAGCATGGCCGAAAGGGCCACTGCACTGGCCAAACCAAACAATTGGTCTTTCCTCATCCTTAGTCCTCCCTTGTCCGGGGCACCCAGGCCACCGGCTTTCAGTTTCAGTCCCCGGGCTCCTCTGCACCGGAGACCTCGATGGGTTTGCCCTCATGGGCAGCACTCATCCGCTCAGTTGAGCGGCGAGATTTCGAGCGCGATGCGGCCCTCCCGGCGTCTCTGCCGGGGAGTGAACACCACGCGTATGAGATCGACCGGCGGCTGGTATTGCTTCTCGACGCCGGGATGGTGATCGAAGGCGACATCCAGGCTGGCCGCGTCGTAGCGAACCATGAGACCGGCCCCGTCCTCGCCGATGCGGACCGTGCCATTTCCGGCCTCTGCCGCCATGGGCGTCACCAGAACGGACTGGAACAGACCCTCACCGTTGGCGAATGCATAGCTGTCCTCAAGGAGGACGCGGCCGCCGGGCATGGTGCGATCGAGCGTCAAACTCCGGGTCAGGGATGCAATCCCCGCCGCGGCGGGATAGGCGGCGGCCATTTCCAGTTCGAGCCGGTCAGCGTCCTCGCCATGGTCGTGCGTCAGGACTTGGGCGCCATGCTCGCGCCCTTCGGCCTGCTCGAAGCCGTTGATCAGCGGCACCGAGTGGCCGCGCGAAGATGCAAACAGGTTCTGATAGCGCTCCGGCCCAAAGTAGCTCTTGGAATAGCGTCCGCGTCCGGGATCTGTCAGGACCACCTTGCCGCCTGCAACCACCATGAACGAGCCAATGTCGTTCTGGTTGTGCATTTCGTCATTGTGCCCGCCCTTGGCGGCAAGGCGCAGCGATTGCGGGTCCTGAGGATCGAGCCGGCTGATCATCCAGGCCATCTCCTCGTACCAGTCATGCGGACCGGATTGGATGGCCGGTGCCGTTTCGGGCAGTGGCCAGGCATATTGGCGCAAGGGCCAGCAGAACTGGTTGAAGCTTTCGACCGCAAAGTCATTGGCCATGCCCAGGCCCAGGAGGCCCGGTAAGTTCATGTGGCTTGCCAGATGCGTGAGCAGGCCCGGATGAAAGACTGGATTGGCATCGGAATCCGAAAAACTGACCCAGACACCGGGCGCCATCTGCGTCCGCAGCGGGAACTGGGCGATATCGCGCAGGAATGGACCATCCAGCAGGTCGATCGCCCCGCCGCTGCGCTGATGCAGCAGATGAGCGAGAGCGACATAATTGCCAAAGCCATAGGTCCAGTAGTCCGGCCCCTCGCTGGAGCCGCCCTGGCCATCGAAAGTCTCGAGATAGTCGGCAAGGCTATGCAGGCCGCGTGTCACGATGCGGGCCAGCCGGGCCAGATCGGTCTCGAGATAGAGCGCGGCTCCAACGACCCCGGCCACACAGACAGCGGTCCAGTTGTTGACTTGCTTCTGCGGCGTGGTGTGCAGCCACCAGTGGTCATCGCGGTTAAGAAAGGCCCCGATGGCCCTGCGTTCGACTTCCGCGCGAATGCGCAGGCGCAGGTTGGGCGAAAGGCGGTCGCCGATCAGATAATCCATTTCGGCCAGGTCCAGCGCGGTCATCGCCGCGGCCAGATCGAGCGTCGGATGGTCCGGGCGATCGAGGTTGCGCGCATGGGCCGGCCAGGCCCAGTTGATTTCCTCCAACCTTGCCCAGGCGACATCCTCGAGCGCCGAAAGGAAACGCCCCTCCCCTTCGAGCCATTCGGCCAGGGTCAGGCGATAGAGCATGTTGCGGCGGGCGCGCTGGGCATCTTCATAGCCCTCGCGGCGTCCGGTTTCCCGAAACTCATGGTAGAGCGAGGCCGGCAATTGCGGAATTGGCGCATCCACATCCCGGAGGGCGGCGTCCACCAGTTGGCGCAGCACCGCTTCTCCGAGGCCGCGCCGGAGCGCAGCCCATTCGGCGGTGCCGGTCTTGGGAAAGGGCGCGAATTCGGGCGCTGCGGCCAGCACCATGCCGACATGCCTGACATTCCAGCGCCGTAAGTCCACGCACTCGCTCCCTCGGTCGTTTCGGGGCCGACGGCCTGGTGAGCAGGTCTTTGGGTCGGCCGCAACGCACCGCAAAGCTACGCATGCTTTTGCGCAATTTCAAGTATTTTGCGCATATCACGCAAATAATGCAATATTGCGAGATTTGCATCGAAAAGTCAGCCGCCTAGGAAGCGCAGGGCCGCGGGAAAGGCCAGGTTTTCAACATGGCGGCCGAAAAAAATTGTTCCGGTGGACGGCTCACCTGTGAGCCGGAGCCGGAGCGAGACCCAAGGAACGCGCCACTTCTGACAGGTGTCCGAACCGGCAATATTCCCGCCGCGGGGCGACGGAAGCAGCGGCCACGTGTAGGGGCTCACGCGATCCTGCCCCCTCCCCTCGGGGCGGGGATGGGAGGGATGGGGATCGCGAGCTTGACGCTCAATAGCGGCAGTCGGCAGGACGCCTCGTTCCCCGCAATGGACAAGGAGACGCGTTCCTGACGGCCGGCGACACGCGCCGGTTCCTGGCGGTCGGCAAGACGCCTCGTTCCCAGCGATGGGCACGGAGATCCGTTCCTGGCGGCCGGTGAGACGCCGCGTTCCTGACAATCGGTAGGGCGCGACGTACCTGCCGTTCGGGCCGCAGTCGCGATTTCCGCCCGACTGAACCGCCTGGACAAGGCGTTTATCCCGCCGCGACGGCGCATAGCACCATGACTCCGGAAATTGACGGCCATCAACGCGATAGCCGCGGCGATCGCCCACAAGGCCAGGACAATCTGCAATCAGAAGGAAGTCTGAAATGAAACGCGTTCTTGCAATTGGCTCCGCCGTGCTGATGGTGTCTGCGCTGGGGGGCACGGTAGCCTTTGCCCAGGCCGGCTTTGGCTTCGGCCCCGGCTACGGCATGATGCCCGGCTATGGTCCAGCGATGATGGCTGGCCCCGGCTATGGCTATGGGCAGGGGATGATGGGACAGCCGGGCCGCGGGCGTTTCACGCTGATTGATATCAACGAGGACGGCATCGTCAGCGATGAGGAAGCCGCCTCTGCGGCCGATGAAGTCTTTACCGCCATGGACGCAGACGACGATGGTTTTGTGACCCTGGAGGAATACATGACGGTCCGGATGGGGCAGCAACTGGGCTACAATCCTGAACGCCAGGAAACGATGCAGCAGGCAAAGCAGGATCGCTTCGCCGGCATGGACGCGGATGGGGACGGCAAAGTGGCCAAGGCGGAATTCCTCAACGCCGCCCAGGCTCACCATCGCGCCGCAGACGCGGACGGTGATGGCAAGGTATCGCCCTGGGAACACCGGCGCCAGAACTGGAATTGAGTTCGAAAAGAGAGCTCTGCTCTGACACAGTCTCGCCGCTTATCGAGCGTGCTGCAAAAAAGTGGACCGGGGCATAGCCCCGGTCCGGAAGGCACCGCCTCCGCGATCAGCCGTGCGCGGTAGCGACGTCGATGCGGACCGCTTCCGCCGCGGCGGCAATGTATTGGATGTCAGCCTCGCTCAGGTTGACGGCCCCGACGATGACGGCCAGCGCCAGGACAGTGTCGTAGCTCACCGGGAGCGTCTTGTCCGAAGCGGTGCCGATCAGAATGGCGGCCAGTTCGAGATTTGATGCAGGATCCACGCCGGGCAAGCTGGTGTCGCCCTCCTGCCACAGCTCCTCAAGCAGAGCCAGGTTTTGCAGGGGTGAATCGATGATGGCAAATCCCTCGTCGCTCCAGTGCGCCAGAACATAGTCACCGAAATCGCCGGCAGTCATTTCATAGAGTGGGACGAGGTCCGGGCTGAAGGTGGCGACCACTTCGGCAAGGGCCTGATCCAGAACCTGATCCGGGCTGCGGATGACGCTGAGGCGACCCAGATCGACCGCGGGAATGCCTTCCTGGGCCCAGGCCGGCTTACCGCCCCGGTCCTCCCCGGACGGTTGGCCGGCGCGTGGACCCTGGGCATCGGAATCTTCGCTGGGGCCTCCTTGACCCTGGCCCTGGTCCGAGGCGCCCTGGCCCTGACCGGCATTGTCGCTGCCCCCCGGACCACCCTGGCCGGCGCTATCGTTCCCCCCGGGACCACCCTGACCCTGACCGGCGCCACCGCCGTCCTGGGCAAATGTCGGGGCGGACACCAGGGATGTCGTGCCGAGTAAGGCCAAGGATAGGGCGACGGCTCCAAACAGCCGACGCTGAGTGCTATTGAACATTGTCTCGCTCCATTCAGACTGTCCGACGGTCGGAAACCGTCTTCTGATGTTCTTCATCTAGCTGTCTGGAGGCGATGAGATTTGACGGCAGTCAAACCAGGTTCGTCTATGCGCGCAGGCGTTCAGCGAGCCGGCCCTCCCGGCCCCGGTGCGGACGGCGCGCGATCAGCAATGGCGCAAGCGGCGTGCAGCTTCGTCTGGCCGGTGGGCGCGACGGCCCGCCTTGGCATGGTGTCGCTGCGCGGCGGTCAACCGATCCGGTGCACCGTTTCGCCATGAACCAGGGTGAGGCCGATTTCGAGCTGCTGCACGGCCTCCTCGCCATCGAGCCGGGTGGCCAGCAGGCGCACCACGCCCCGGCCCAGCGCTTCGCGATTGACCCGCACCGTGGAGAGGCGCGGGCTGGCCATGCCAGCAATGGGCAGGTCATCAAACCCCATGATGGAAAAGCCCGGCTGCATGGGCGAGTCCTGACCCAGCAGCGCTTCCACCATGGTCACGGCGATGCCGTCGTTCCAGCAAAAGACCGCGCTTACATCATATTCGCCCGCCAGCAGGGCGGCGAGCAGATCCTTGCTGGAATGCTCATTGGAGATCACCACGGTCCCCTGCGTGCCCGGATTGGCCGCGATAGCCGCTTCGAAGCCGCGTCGCCGCTGCAGGATGGTGGGCCGGTGGCGGTAGGTATAGTGCAGGATCTTGCGGTGGCCGGCGTCAATCAGGTGCTGGGTTGCCTGATAGGCACCGTAGAAATTGGCCGGCGACACGGAGTTGAACCGCATCCGGGGATCGCTGCCATTGGCGAGCACCAGGGCCACCTGGTTTTCCTCGGCCCATTGGGCAATGGCCTCGTCCGGATCGATACCGGCCAGAATGACGCCATTTGCACCGGTCTTGGAGACCTGGCGGCGAATGAAATCGAGCGTCACCATGTCTTCATTGACCAGGCGCACGTCCAGCACCAGCCCGACCTGTTCGGCCTGCACCCGCATGCCCTCGACAATGTCGTAGTAAAAGCTGGCAAGGCTTCCCACGGCGCTGTTGAGCGGCACCAGGGCCAGGGCCCGCTTGTCCAACCTGCCCGCGGCCTGCGGATGCTTGCTCTTGTAGCCCAGCAGCCGCGCCATGCGCTGCACATCGGCCCGCACCGCATCGCTGATGCCTATCTCATTGGCCAGCGCCCGCGACACCGTGGACACGGAGACACCCAGTTTCTCGGCGATGTCGGCCTGGCTGGCGCGCTTGCCCGATGCCATTGCGGTTCCTCCGTACCCCTTCTACGCAATATTTGCGTTTCTTGAGCAAATCAAGGGCCTAAATCCGCCCTGCCCGACCTCCAGGACCCCTTTGATGAATGGAATGCGACAACCCACCCCCAACCTCGACAGGCGCCCATCAGGCGGCTTGACGCTCGCGGAGATTTCCAGCATCTAGGGGAGCGTTGCGGGTGTAGCTCAATGGTAGAGCAGAAGCTTCCCAAGCTTACGACGAGGGTTCGATTCCCTTCACCCGCTCCATTTTCCCAGCTTTGCAAAATTGCTATGTCGCTGTAACGGCCAAGGAATTCGGTGTACACAGCCAACTTTGGGTTGTCTTGCCCGGAAATTCGTGACACATTTTGATCCTATAACGTGATACATTGGAGAGGAATGGCGTGCCCAGGGGTTCTCAACTCGACCGTTTTTTGCAGCGCCGCGGGGACCGCTGGCAGTATGTTCGGCGCGTTCCCGCCATGGTGGCTGAGCAGGATGAGCGGGCTCCAGTTATCCGTAGTTCGCTCAAGACCCACGACTTGGCGGTCGCCCGCGTCATGCGCGATGCCTTGGAAAAGGCGGACAACGACCTGTGGGCATCGTTTCTGTGCGATGAGGAAGAGTCAGCGGCTCTGAAGCGCCACAAGGCCGCCGTGCGTCGGGCAGCGGCGCTCGGCTTTGCTTATCGTCCTGCAGGCGAGCTCGAAGCCAAGGCAAGCTGGCAGGAGTTGGCCGAGCGGATGGAGGCAATTCTTGATACGCGGACATCCCATGCAGTCGAAACGGCGGTGCTGGGTGGAGAGCCAACGCCCAGCGTGACGCTGACCCAAGCGCTTAAAGTCTATATCAACGATATTGCTGCATCTCAGCTGGTGACGAAGTCGCCGCAGCAAAGGCGGAAATGGCGGGTCATTCCCGAGCGGGCTGTGCGCAACTTTGTCGAGATCGTCGGGGACAAGCCGATTTCGCACATCACCCGCGACGACGCGCACAAATTCTATCGCTATTGGCTGGCGCGCATCGCTCCAGCCGACAAAGGCAAGAAGCCAACCCATACTGCATCATCGGGCAACCGGCAGATTGGTGAGCTGCGAAAGATCTATCGCGAGTATCATGCCTTCATGGGCGCGGAGAACAAGCTCAACCCATTCGCAGGACTAAGTTTTGAGGAGCGCAAGAAAGCCAAGCGGCCTCCTTTCCCGACCGCCTGGATCCGGGACAAGATTCTGAAAGCCGACGCTCTCAAAGGCTTGAACGAGGAGGCGCGGGCCATCCTTTTGGTCACCATCGAAACGGGGGCGCGGCCGAGCGAGACCTGTAATCTCGATGCCAGCAACATCCACCTTGATGGCCCAGTGCCCTACATTAGCTTTGTGGAGCGCGATGATCCGGAGGCGCCACGTGAATTGAAGACCGCAGCCTCCATTCGCGAGATTCCGCTGGTCGGCGCTGCTTTGTTGGCATTTCAAATGTATCCAAGCGGTTTTCCCCGCTATCGGGAGAAGGAAGAAGCTGCCTGCGCTGCAATCAATAAGTATCTGCGCGAGAACGGCCTCGTCCCAACGTCAAAACACACCCTCTACAGCATCCGTCACTCGTTTGAAGACCGGATGAAAGAAGCCGGTATTGACGGGGAAATGCGCGAAATCTTTTTTGGCCATCGTCGTTCACGCCAGGAATATGGGTCAGGGGGCGCTCTGGAGTGGCGTCGGTCACTTCTCGAGCGGATGGTTTTACCGTTCGAACCCTCGATTTTGTCGCGCTCGATCTAGGCGCCGACTCCCTGGAACACGCCGTTGCTGACATGGGCTATGTTGTCAGCTTCCCCAAAGCTATGCTTTCAAGAGGTGATTCACCCATCAGGAGGGACATAGTGGCAATTCGTGCTGAAACCGCGCTGGCGCGGCCGGGCTGCCTGGGGCACTACATCCGGGCGCTGGCGCTCGATCGACTAGATCTGTCCGTGACCCTGGCGGCCGAGGCGATTGGGTTCATCCGCGCCGCATTTTCGGCTTTTCTGAATGGCCGCGCGTCGCCCAGCTCATGTACATACAGTGCGATTGTGATATTGCCCAAGCTCGCGCGCGCGAAGGCGAGATCTTGGTGCCTCGCTATCAGCCCGGGCCGGAACAAACCACAGCCAAGGCTGTTGTGATCGGAAGCGCATGCATCTCTTCAATCCCAAAACGCTCGATCGCCATATTGCTTACCCGGACAGTCTTCCTGCCAGTCACGAGGCCCTGCTGAAAGAGTGGAGTGAGCTCATCCGCTCGGGCCGTATCACCGGATTGAAGGAGACGGCCCTTCACGGCGACTTCAAGGCCAAGATTGTGGAGGGTGTGCTTGGCTATGTCAGCGCCGTCGTGTCCCCTGACCACACGGTGACTTCAGAACAGTCGATCCTGAGCGGTTCTGTCGATCTGGCCCTTGGTCATTTTGGGCCGCAGCGTTCCCAGATCCTTGCACCTTTCGAGCTCAAGGGAGCGCGTACCAAGGATCTCGATGCCATTATGCCTGGCCGGGCAAAGAGTCCGGTGCAGCAGGCGTGGGAGTACGCCACAAACGCGCCCGGTGTGAAATGGGTCGTCGTGTCGAACTATGTTGAGCTCAGGCTCTACGGCTTCGGCGAAGGCACGCAAGCCTATGAGCACTTCGAGCTCGCCAAGCTGACTGAGCCGGCTCACTATGCTCGATTTATGCTTCTGCTCGGGGCGGAGAACCTGCTGAGCGGCCAAACGGCCGCGCTGCTCAAGGAGAGCCGCCGCGAAGACCAGGACATTACCGACGCGCTTTATTCGGACTACAAATCCTTGCGCGGCGACCTCATCGCGGCAGTGCGCCAGGAACTACCATCTCTCGACGGTCTGAGCGCGATCGCAGCGGCGCAGACCATCCTAGACCGCATCCTCTTTACGGCCTTTGCCGAGGACACAGGGCTCCTGCCACGCCACATTCTCGAAAAGGCATTCGAGCATTCCGATCCTTTCAATCCTCGCCCAATCTGGGATAATTTCAAAGGGCTCTTCACCTCAATCGACAAGGGCAATCATCAGCTGAATGTCCCGCCGTACAATGGGGGACTGTTTGCCCCTGATCCCATCGTCGATCAGCTCAACATCCCCGACGCGGTTTGCGAGAAATTCAAAGATATCGGCGGCTACGACTTCAGCTCGGAAGTCTCGGTCACCGTTCTGGGGCACATCTTTGAGCAATCGATCGCCGATGTGGAACGTCTCCAAGCCGAAGCACGCGGTGATGAGGTCGAAGCTGAAAAGAAAACAGGAACGAGTGGTCGCCGCAAGCGCGACGGTGTCGTCTACACTCCAGACTACATTGCTCGCTTCATCGTCGAGCAAACGCTCGGCACGCACCTGGAAGAGATCTTTGCCTGCATCGTCAGGCAATTTGCGCAGAAGGGATCGAGCCTTGCTGATTACGAGGCGATCAAGTGGAAGCGTAAGAGCGCGCAACTGGAAGCATGGCAGGCCTATCGGGACCGGCTGAAGTCGCTGCGCATCGTCGATCCAGCCTGCGGGTCGGGCGTTTTTCTGGTGATGGCCTTCGACTACATGAAGGCCGAGCTCTTGCGCGTGAATGAGAAGATCAAGGAGCTGGCGCCCAGGGCTGAGCATATGGGCGATCTTCTCAATTACGTCCCCGACAGTGAGATCCTCACCAGCAATTTGTTCGGCGTCGATGTGAACGCCGAAAGCATCGAGATCGCGAAGCTTTCGCTTTGGGTGAAAACGGCTCGTCGCGGCAAGCCGCTTGACAGTCTTGGTGGCAATCTGAAGGTGGGCGACAGCCTGATCGAAGATTCCAATTTCGCCTATCTCTCGCACGGGTTTACCTGGGCGAGCGCCTTTCCCCAAATCATGGCCGAAGGTGGCTTCGATATCGTGCTCGGCAATCCGCCCTATGTGCGGATGGAGCACCTTAAGCTGATGAAGCCTTACCTAGAAAAACGGTTCGAGGTGGTGTCGGATCGGGCGGATCTCTACTGCTACTTTTTCGAGCGCGGGCTCAACCTGCTGAAGCCTGGAGGTCGGCTTGGATACATCTCGTCATCGTCTTTCTTCAAAACGGGCTCTGGTAGGCCGCTACGCGATTTTCTGCGCCAGAAGGCAACGATTGAAACCGTAGTTTATTTTGGCGATCTGCAAGTTTTTGAGGGGGTGACCACCTATCCCGCCATCCTCACCATGCGGCGCGAGGCCCCTTTAAAAGATCACACGCTTCGTTTTTGGACGGTCGACACGCTACCAGAATCTAACTTTCGTGCGAATTTTGAGAAAGGGGCGGCCACTTATCCGCAGTCTTCACTTTCCTCTGGGTCGTGGTCTCTGGAAGAGGCTGGGCTGCAGTCGCTGCGGCGCAAGATCCGGACAGGGCGGGAGCGATTGGGTGATGTTTACGGTGATCCGTATGCTGGCATAAAAACTGGGCGTAACGAGGCGTTTGTCATCGACCGCACAGAAAGAAACCGGCTTGTCGCCGCCGATCCGAACTCTGCGGACCTCATTAAGCCCATTATTTTTGGCAATGAGTTGGAGCAGTGGCACGTAGCGTCGGCTGAACGCTTCATTATATACATCCCGAAGTCAACCATCGATGTCCTAAAATACCCCGCAATCCTAGAGCGACTCTCCCAATTCAAGTCTAGACTGGAACAGCGGGCTGCTAAGCAGGAATGGTTTGAGCTGCAGCAGGCGCAAGCAGCGTTTGAATCTACTTATGCAGGCACGAAAGTTGTGTACCGGGACATCGCCAACCGTCCTAGCTTTTCCGTTGATAGCGGAAGCTACATCGACATGACGTGTTTTTGCTTGAAAGGCGCCTCCCACTATGAGGCCGCTTTACTCGGCTCCAACGTACTTTGGTTTGCACTCACGAGCGAAACAACAATAGCTAGGGGCGGATACTTCCGGATGAAGAGCCAATATCTGAGGTCGCTTCCTATTCCACTTGCTTCTGAATCTCAGAAAAACGAAATCGCCGCGATCGCTGAGTCCTGTCAAGCGGCAGCGGAAAGACGCCACGTCCTGCAGCGTGCCCCAACACGACGTATACCGGATATCGCTCCTATTGGAGCGTTCACGAATCTTTCAAACAAGCTCAAGAAGTGGTGGCTTTTGCCGGATTTCGCTGCATTCCGGTCTGAGGTCAAGAGGTGTCTGAAGGCAGATATCCCCCTGTCCGAGCGTAGCGACTGGGAAGACTGGATCGCCCGAGACAAGGCAGAAATTGCGCGCCTTTCGTCCGAGATCCAGGCCAATGAGCGCCGTATCAACGAGCTGGTGTATGGACTTTTCGATTTGACTGGTGAGGAGATCGAGCTGTTGGAGTCTAGCATCTGATGAGCACCCTTGCATTATTACGTCAGATTTGATATATTGATTTCATGGAAGATTGAAATCCTGAGTGACACGGTGCGGGCGGAGCTTGAAGCTTTGCCGGCTGACCAGATTGCCCGCTTCCTGCGGATCGGTGAGCTGATCCAGTCTTTGGGGCTGGAGCGCGTTCGCGAGCCCCACGTGAAGCACCTGGAAGGGCCGCTTTGGGAAATCAGGATGAAGGGCAGGGACGGCATATCCCGCGCTCTGTATGTCGTTGCCAGACCAAAGCGCGTAGTGGTGGTCAGGATCTTCGTGAAGAAATCCCAAAAGACCCCACGCCGCGAAATCGAGCTCGCCCTGAAGCGAGCGAAGGATGTGAGATGACAAGCTTGAACGAGCTGAAAAAGGATCTGCTGAAGCGTGCCGATGTGCGCGCTGAATATGAATCTCTCGCCGAGGAGTTCTCGATCGCGGAGGCGCTGATCCGTGCGCGGAGCGAGGCAGACTTGACGCAGACGGAACTGGCCGAGCGGATGCATACCTCGCAGTCCTATATCGCCAAGCTCGAAAGTGGACGGGTCAGTCCCTCGATGAAGGCGCTACAACGCTATGCTGCTGCGACGGGTTCGCGGCTGAAGATTAGCCTGGAGCGAGCGGTGAGCCCATGAAGGCGGACGAAAAAACACTCACGCTCTACATCAAAGCTTATTCGCCAAAAACCATTCCCATGGGGCGTCTGGCGAAGTACATGCAGGCATTTGCTGCCATGCTGGGCAACGAACATGGGGTTCATTTTGACCAGCTCAAGCCGGGCAGCACGCAGCTTGTCAGTCGCATTGATCGCGAAGAAATCCCTAAAGTGGATGAGCAGCTTGAGCGTGTCCGTCGTAGGGAAGCTGGCCAAGACGCTCTGAAGGCGTGGAACGAAATCGACCGGCTTCTCGCCGATGACAATGCCACCGGCTATGTCTACGAGGGTGAAAGTCCCACGGCCCAGATCATTGAGTTTCCGGGTGTCAAACGGCCAAAGCCGGTCAAATACGGGCCTTTCACGCAGGAGGGGTCGATTGATGGTATTCTGATCAGCGTGACGGGTGCTGACCAGACAATCCACCTTCAGCTACAGAATGGCGAGTTGAAGTATACCGGCATTGAAACAGACCGAGAAACAGCGCGCCGACTCGGGCATCACCTGTTCGAGCCAATCCGACTCCATGGAAGCGGGAGATGGATGCGAGAAGAAGACGGCATCTGGACGCTGAAGCGTTTCCGAGTTGCCACCTTTGCTATCCTCAAGAATCACGACCTTGCGGAGGCTGTTGAAGATCTGCGGGCCGCGCAGGGCAGCCATTGGGCCGAAATGGACGATCCGATCGCGGCGCTTGATGAGTTGCGGGACGGCAAGGATGGCCTTCACTGATGGTGGTTTTCGATACCTCCGTTCTGTTGCTGCTCATCGAGCCAAAGGCAAAGCCCCCGATTGATCCAGCGACCGGTTTGCCGGTCGAAAACGCTGCTGCCCGCATAGAGCATCTTGTTTCTGTACTGTCCGACGCCAGTGAAAAGATCATCGTGCCAACGCCGGTGCTGAGTGAAATCCTGGTCCATTCGGGTGAGGCAACCAATCACTATCTTGATGCCCTGAATGGGCAGGCCGTCTTCCGCATTGCAAACTTTGATCAAAAGGCCGCCATCGAGGCAGCGTTAGCGATCGGCGACGCGCTTAGACGCGGAGGAATTCGTATCGATTCTGCTGATCCTGAGGTCACGCGCGGTAAGGTCAAATTCGACCGCCAGATCGTGGCCATCGCGAAAGCCGAAGGGGCGACAACCGTCTATTCTGACGACACCGATGTTGTGAGATATGCGGAGCAGGCTGGGTTGAGAGCCTACCGAACAGCCGACCTTGATCTGCCCCCCGAAGACCCGCAGACTGCCATGGACTTCGATAGCTAGGCTTCCTTGAAAGGCTCAGCTCTACTCTGATAGCCGTCTCGCCTCCCGCAAGCCGTCCTCGCTCAGCTCCCAGATTCCACGATCGGAATCGCTGCGCATCAGCCCTTCTTTCTTTAGGTCATTTCTTTCCCAGCACACAGCGTTCCACCACCGTGGATCGCCTGATGAGACTGGTGCGAGATCGGCCGCTCCAAGCATAGAGCGCACCTCCGGTTCCATCCGATCGCGGATATCCTTGCTGAATGCGGCCCCTCCTAAATCAAGAAGAACGCGCATCAGAGGATTGCGGAATTCGCGTTGCGGCGTCTTCTTGCCCCTGGGCTTGGGCGCTGCCCGGATTGGCTTAGGCGGCGTTTTGCCCAGCGTTTTGTCCAATGCATCCAAGGCGGTCCGGATCACATCATCGGGCGTATCTTCTAAGGGACGCGCATACCTCTTCAACCGGTCCCAGGTGGCGTCGGAAATTCGAACAACGGGCATCACAGTAGCACACCATCCTCTTTGCACTGATGCGATTAGTAGTACCTTGTAACTAGGTTCTAGTCAATAGTTTGGGAGGGGGCGCCGTCCTCGCGCTGAATCCGGACGCTTCAACATTTGCCGGATCATGCTGGGTGTGCTCGATTGCGCTGCATTCATCTTCATGGGCGTCGCTTTCTCTCTCCAGCTTTCCGTCTGACCGCCGCGTGTGTCGCGGCCTTCCTTCGTGGCTTTCCTGGCCGAACCCTCCGCCCTCGCAACGGCATGCGCCGTCTTTTCGCTTCGCCCGCCCCTTTCGGGGTGCAAGGGCCGTCTGGCTCAGCCTCTTCGGTCGCCATCAGGCCGCGCCGATCGCGGCTCCAGGCAACGAAAGGAGAGACCCATGCCACGCACCCAAAAATTCGATGTCCATCAGGAGATCACCAACCGCATCGTCGATGCGATCGAGACCGCCGAAGACTTCCGGCTCCCATGGATCAAAAGCACGGCCGGCAGCTTTGCCCGCCCCGTCAACATCGCTTCGAAGAACCCCTACAATGGCGTCAACATCGTCAGCCTCTGGGTCGCAGCGTTTGTTGCTGAATACCCGTCCAACATCTGGGGCACGTATCGGCAATGGCAGGACAAGGGCTGCCAGGTCCGCCGCGGCGAGAAATCCGCGCTCGTGGTCTTTCATAAGACTCTGTCGGTTGAAGAGACCAACCAGGAGACCGGCGAAACCCAAGTCGGTGAGCGGTTCATTGCCCGGGCCAGCTCCGTGTTCAACGCAGCACAGGTTGAGGGCTTTGAATGTGCGCCAGAGACACTTCCAGACGGACCGCTATTCGATCCGATCGAGAAGGCAGAGCAGTTCGTTGCCGCCACCGGTGCAGTCATCGACGAGGGTGGCGAACATGCATGCTACATTCCCGGCTATGACCTGATCCGAATGCCGGATCGCAAGCGCTTTGTGGGCACAAATACAAGTGGGGCACGCGAGGCCTTTTACGCGACGCTTTGCCATGAGCTTGTACATTATGCCGGAAGTGGGATTATGCCGACTTCGCAAGCGCTCTGCTGTAATTGCAGGCCATAGTCCTCTTTGCGCTCGGCATAAACCGACGCCCAAACGAAACTCAAGGGAGCTGAGGAATTCGGTTAGGGGTTAGCGTGCCCACGATCCGATTGTCCGGGTGGGGCTTTGACGAAATGCGGCGTTGTCCCCTTATCAATCTCGTCATGGGCCCTTTGGCTCTCACTTGGATCGCGAGAGCGGATCACCGTTATGCAATGTTGGCCACCCCAAGAACCAGACCAGCCGCTGCGCACCCGGCGAGAACCGTCACTGGGCCGAGCTTGAAGCGGAAAACCGCGACAAGCGCGGCAAGGACCAACGCCGCAGCAGACAGGTTCATTGTGGACCAGACGGGCACATCGAGATCGAGGCCGAAAGACGTGATCGTCTGCACCTCATCGAAAACAACATGCAGACCGAACCAGACCGCAAGATTCATGATCACCCCCACGACGGCGGCCGTGATCGCCGTCAGGGCTGCTGTCAGCACTTTGTTGTCGCGCAAGCGCTCGATGAACGGGGCACCTAGGAATATCCAGAGGAAGCAGGGTGTGAACGTAACCCATGTCGTCAGCAGCCCGCCCAGCGTTCCCGCCATCAACGGCGACAGTCCGCCCGCATCGCGGAAGGCTCCCATGAAGCCCACGAACTGCGTCACCATGATTAGGGGCCCGGGCGTAGTCTCGGCCATGCCGAGCCCGTCCAGCATCTCGCCGGGGGCGAGCCAGCCGTAGTTCTGAACTGCCTCCTGCGCGACATAGGCAAGGACCGCATAAGCGCCACCGAAGGTCACCACGGCCATGACGCTGAAAAAGCCTGCGATCTGGGCAAAAACGTTGGCCGGACCGAAGACGGCGAACAGCAGGGCGACCGGGACCAACCAGAGCACGAGGAACGCTGCCGAGACGCGAAACGCCCACCCTCGGTTGACCTGCGTGTGAGCCGGCGATTCTTCGCCGAGGAGGGTGTCGGCGTCATCGACCTGGACCTTGCCCACCTTGCCGTGTCCGCCGCCACCATGAAATGCAGGCAGACCCGCACGGGCGCCGAAGAACCCGATCAAGCCAGCAATCAGGATGATGAGCGGGAAAGGGATGGCGAAGCCAAAGATCGCTACGAAGGCGGCGGCGGCGATGGTGACCATCGCCCCGTTCTTCAGTGCACGCGAGCCGATCCGGATGACCGCCTGCACCACGATGGCCAGCACCGCGGCCTTGAGCCCGAAGAACAAAGCTTCGACTGGCCCGACATTGCCGTAAAGCGCATAGACCCAGCTGAGTGCCATGATCGCCACGACGCCCGGCAGCACGAAGAGGACGCCCGCGATGATGCCGCCGAGGGTGCGATGCATCAGCCAGCCGATATAGACGGCGAGTTGCATGGCTTCCGGCCCCGGCAGCAGCATGCAGTAGTTGAGCGCATGAAGGAACCGCTTCTCACCCAGCCAGCGCTGTTCTTCGACGAGGATGCGATGCATGAGCGCGATCTGTCCTGCGGGGCCGCCAAAGCTCAGCAGGCCAATGCGGGCCCAGATGCGGGTGGCCGCACCAAGGGTTGGATATGCGCGGTCCTGCATCATTCTGCCTTCGGCTTGTTAGTGGGCCAGTTATGGGTCTCGTCGGTCGCGTCCCGTGCCCATCGATAAAAGGCGTCATAGAGGAGCATCCCGGCCTCTAGTTGTTCCAGATCGTCGGAATACATCCGCGACAGGCCGAGCGAAGCGGCAAGCAGACCGGCGGCTTCGGGTGCGAGGTCCATCCGAGCGGTATCGGCTCCGCGAACGATGGCGGCCAGGCGGTCGAGGGCGGGAATGCCTAGGCCGAACTCGGCCAGCATCACATCGAAGGTGCAGAGCTCGCCCCGATGGCTCCAGAACACGCCCTCGATGTCGAAGGGCGCGGCATTGTAGCGCTCGGCGACGCCCACCACTTCGGCGGGGGCAACGAACAGGATGATCGCACGGGGATCGAGAAAGCGCCGGATCAACCAAGGACAGGCGATGCGGTCGATTTTGGGGCGGGAGCGGGTGACCCAAATGGTACGGCCCTGCGCATCGCGCGCCGGCAACTTGCCTGGATCGATCAACGGGAGTCCGGCCGCTCGCCAAGCATCGAACCCGCCCTCGAGATATTCCGAGGAGCAGCCTTCGGCGCGAAGCCAGGCAGCCGTGCCCTGGCTGCGCCGGTGGCCGGCCTGACAGACGGCAATGGACGGCTGCCCACCGAGTTGTGACGCGAGCGCGGCGAGCGCCTGGTCATCGATCCGGGCGGCGCCAGGGAGCAACCGTGGATCGGTCGCGAAATCCTCCTCGGACCGCACGTCGAGCAAGAGCGGCGCTCGAGGGGTTCCGATGATGCGGGTGAGTTTATCGAACGAAATGGCATTGGGCGCAGGCATGTGCGTTCCTCCGTGGCCGGGGTTGAACAGGAACGCGATCTTCGGCTGGCGCCTCGTGGGGAGCTCGCAATCCCCATAATTTTAGATACGAAAGTCCGGGCAGCCACGTCAAGAACTCTATATGCGGGTCAGCGTTGAAGAGGTGACGTCGAAATATTGTCTTGGCCGCACGTGCCCTCAGATGAAGATCGACTGGTCACAAAGCGGGGATTTGGCGCGAAGTTCATTGCTCCACCAACATGGAGCACAGAAATGGAAAAATCCGATCATACATGCCTTGATCAGTATCTCGCATCATTCGAAGAAAGCCTTGCGTCCAGAAACTACAAACCGGATACGCTGAAAAATTATCGTTATTTGCTTCGACGCTTCGGTCGCTTGCTCGATGACGAGGCCATTGCACCGTCGGCGTTGACGCCAGATCTTGCTGTTGAATTGGGATGTCGATTGCCAGCGACACCGCAGAGCCAGATCAAGGTTCCCAATCTTGCCAGGCTGTTCGTCGCGCATCTGATTGAAATCGGCGTGGCGACACGACCGCCGCTGACACCTGCGCAGGCCGAGCGCGCAGAGCTGCTGAGCAACTTCGAAACCTATCTTCTGCGGCAACGCGGTCTCAGCCCGCGTACGATCTATCACGTGCTCCGGTTCGCGGATCGCTTTCTCGACCATCGCTTCGGCGACAATGTGCTCGACCTGCCGGCGCTGAACGTGCGGGATGTCGTGGCGTTCATGGAGCACCTTCTCTCACGCAAGCGCCCGTTCCGCGACAAGACGCCGGCCACGCATCTGCGCAGCTTCTTCCAGTATCTGTTCGCCCAGGGCCTCACGACGACCAACCTCTCGCTCTGCGTCCCCAGAGTCCACAAACCTTGGGGCGCGAGGCTCCCTCGTTATCTGTCGCCTGATGAGGTGGAGGCCGTCGTCGCGTCGGTGCGCACCAATCCGCGGCGTGGTGCCCGCGACTACGCCATGCTGTTGCTGATGGCTCGTCTCGGCCTGCGTGCGCCGGAGATTATCGCGATCCAGTTGGATGACATCGACTGGCGCGCCGGCGAACTGATGGTTCGTGGAAAAGGGCAGCAACATGACCGGTTGCCAATCCCGCCGGACGTCGGCGAAGCCATCATTCGGTATTTACAGGAGGAGCGAACTTCAGCGACCACGCGCATGTTGTTCGTGACGCATCGAGCGCCCAACCGTCCGTTCAAGGACAGCCAGGTCATCAACACGATATTGAAGGAGGCGTTCGCGGCGACGGGCGTGAAGCCCCCGACACCCTATGTGGGATCGCATGTTCTGCGCCACAGCCTGGCGACGAACATGGTTCGCGCCGGTGCGTCATTGGAAGAGATCGGCGATCTGCTGCGGCATCGATCGCGGGCGACGACGATGATCTACGCCAAGCTCGATACGGACGGGCTGCGCTCCATTGCCCAGCCTTGGCCTGTTGCGGAGGTGGCACGATGAGCTTCCTTGCCGAAATGGACTGCTATCTGACCGTCAGACGACAGCTCGGCACTGCAATGACCACGGATGGACGGATATTACGCCGCTTCGTCACCTTCGCCGACAGCGACGGCGCGCTGCACGTCAGCGCCAACCTGATCATGCGCTGGCTCGAAAGCCTTCCCTCTGCAAGTCCCGGAACACGGGCAACACGCTTCAGGGTGGCCCGCCAGTTCGCCGAGTGGCTGCATGGACAGGATCCCAGGCACGAGGCCCCGCCCCGGGGATTGGTGCCCGGTCGCGTTCAACGTGTGCATCCATATATTTATAGTGACGCCGAAATCGTTGCGATCATCGAGCATGCGCGATCGCTGCCATCGACCTACGGGATGCGCGGCCTGACGTGCTCGACGCTGTTCGGTCTGATCGCCGTGACGGGGCTCCGCATCAGCGAAGCTCTCGGTCTCGATCCTGCCGATCTCGATGTCGAATCCGGTGTGCTTCATGTCCGGCAGGGCAAGCTCGGCAAGGAGCGGTTGCTGCCGCTGGACCCGAGCGTCGTGGAACGGCTGGAAAGCTATAGTCGCGAGCGGGACCGGCTGCTCGGGCGCAGGCCGGAAGCGTTCTTCGTGACCTGTGAGGGGCGTCGTCTTGGCGACTGCGGTGCGCGCTACAACTTCGCACATGTATGCCAGAAGATCGGGCTGCGAGAGCGGCAGCTTTATCTTCGGCACGGCCGTGGCCCGCGCATCCATGATCTTCGTCACACCTTCGCGGTGCAGACCATGCTGAGTTGGTATCGGTCGGGCAAAGACGTCGGTCGCGAGATGATCAAGCTTACGACATGGCTCGGTCATGCAAACACCGCCCACACATACTGGTATCTGGAAGCGGTCCCGGAACTGCTGGAACTGGCCTCCGCTCGAATAACAGGCGCGGCGGCGGAGGAAGGTCGATGAAGGCGACCAACTTCCCCACGCTGATCCAGCGCTTCTTCACTGACCGGCTCTGCACGCAAATGGAAGCGAGCCGCCACACCGTCGCTGGCTACCGGGACACATTCCGGCTGCTGGTCCGATATGCAAGTTCACGATGTGGAAAGCCGCCCACAAAGCTCACGATCGAAGATCTCGATGCCGATCTCGTCGCCGACTTCCTGACCCATATGGAAACGGCGCGCGGCAACACGGCCCGCACCCGCAATACGCGTCTTGCAGCCATCCGGTCATTCTTCCGATACGTCGCATTGACCGACCCGGGTTGGTTGCTTCATTGCCAGCGCATTCTCTCCATGCCGAACAAGCGATATGTGAAGCGCAGCGTCACATTCCTCGACGCTGATGAGATAGCGGCGCTGCTGGCCGCGCCGGATCGAACGACCTGGGTCGGGCGGCGAGATCACGTCCTGCTGGTGCTTGCACTCCAGACCGGGCTAAGGGCGTCCGAACTGGTCAACCTGCGCTGCAAAGACGTGGTTCTCGGCACCGGCGCTCACATCCGCTGCATCGGCAAGGGGCGAAAAGAACGAAGCACACCCCTTCGTCGCGATACGGCGAAACTGATCCAGGTCTGGGTAGGCGAACGCCGCGACAGCGACGGGCCATTGTTCCCGTCAATCCGAGGCGAGCAACTCAGCCGGGATGCTTTGGAGCATCTGGTGCGGAAGCATTGCCTGACGGCATCACGAGCTTGCCCGAGCCTCGCCGGCAAGCGAGTCACGCCACACACGCTGCGCCACAGCACTGCGATGGAACTGCTGCACCATGGCGTCGACCAGTCTGTAATCGCCCTCTGGCTCGGGCATGAATCCGTGGAGACCACTCAAATCTATATCCACGCCGACATGCGGCTGAAGGAAAAAGCGCTCGCTCAGGTCGCCAACCCGGAAACGCATCCGGGGCGGTATCGTCCTAACGACGAGTTGCTCGCCTTCCTGGAATCGCTCTGAATATGCCGAACCGCTGCATGGCCGAACCTCGGCAAACCAGCCACCGCACTCGGCCATGCGGCATAATCCCACTTCCGGCATAATGGGCCTTATGCCGATATCGGCATAAGGTCCACTGGTCAGGCGCAAAATCCAGACTCGATCGGGATCTTTCAGGTCGCTTTGGCAAGGAAGCCTATGCTGCCGAAGAGCTGATTGCCGAACTTGGTGCAGCATTTCTGTGTGCCGATCTGGGACTGACGCCCACGCCCCGCGCCGATCATGCCAGTTATATCAAATGCTGGCTGGCCATTCTCAAAAACGACAAGAAGGCGATCTTTTCGGCTGCCGCCAAGGCATCCCAGGCTGCAAACTGGCTCTTGGTGCATGGCCAGGCGGGATAACCCCTTGCATCACAGTCGGGCACCCTGCGCCATTCCATTCCCGGGCTCTTGCCTCTGGAATGGTTAGGCTGCAGGACAGTCAACAACATTGCCAAGGTCATTGCATATGCAATCTTGCACCGTATTCCATTTTGCCCTCATCGGTCGACACGAGAACGACCCCGGTCGCCGCCAAGGAGATACTGCGGAATCGCTGGAACGACGGATCGCAGCGATCCCTGGGCGCATTGGGCTTGCAGCATGTCGGGGTCAATATTGGCAATATCGGTCCATTGGTTGCGATACCAGAACTCTATGTGCTGTGAAGGGATGCTGACGTGCTCTCCCGAGGCAAGCGCGACAACGTGGGCCAGTCCGAAAGGGGTAAGCTGGGGATTGAGGTCGGGAATTATAGTGCCTAAGGGCAAGTGCGAGCGGTGTACGCGTGAGATCACCGGGATATGTTTCAGTTCGTACGACTTTAGCTCACCGGTAACATTTCGGGCATGATCCATTTCCATGTAGGAAAAGTCCCGGATATGGGTGAGCTGGAATTCACGCACCAGATTGTGATTGTCCCAGAAATAGATGGCGCGAAGGCTCGACCCGGTGCGCGTCATGCGATCGAGCTTTTCCATGATCGCATCGATATACGCTTTGTTGGCGTCACGGTGACGCAAAATATTGTCCAGCGGGATTCTGTATCCATGACCGTCAGCCTTAATGCGGTCCGGAAGCCAGTCTCCAAAGCTATGAAGGTAGTCGACTCGATAAACATAGCGCTCATCGGCACAGTACCTTCTCGGGCGAAACCGTTCGTAATCGAGGGGCGAAACTTTCGGCGGCATGTCTACAAGCGGAAATGGACATCTTGGCAGGGCAAAGGTGAGGGTCATTCGCTGTCTCCGGTTATGTCTTGTGGGTTGGTTTGTCGTGTGTTTGCTGATCCGGCCCGCAACCTTGCCCTAAGTTTGGCGAGCACTTCCTCATCCGCCTTGGCCTCGGCGAGCTCCCTTTCGAGCCGGCGCACGATGGGGACAAAGGCTGCGGCATTTCTGCCGGCCCGTTCCACGACCAGTGCAAGGCGGTCAAGATATCGTTCGCAATGGTCAACATCACGGGGGATGGTTTTGGTCGGCGGATTGTTGGGCCTAAGCTTTGCGTCATCAGCGCTCATGGCTGAGACCTAGCGCGGCTCGCGCTGCAGATATCTGGCAGGCTTTGTGGGCACCCTGATCTGGCACCTGAACATGCTCGAGAGCACACGGGCGGAGATAGTCGGGGGTGGAAGCCCGCGTCCCTGAGCGGCTCAGGATCTGGGCGAGTAGGACGTGGCGCTCTCCGTCCTGGACCGGCCGCTCCCGATCGGTGAGCAAACGGGCCGCTTTTGCGCCGGTATCGGGCTCTGTGGCATCAAAAAAGACCTCGAGCCCATGCCTGTGACGGCAGGCCACGACAAGGATGTCGTGGCGGTCCATGGATGTATCAGAGATCAGAAAAGACTGGTCGGTCGTAAGGCCCTGAGACCCGCAACTGGTGGTCGCGCATGCGTGGGCAAGCTGGGCGCGACCCTCCACTTTGGCACGCACAATCAGCGTTCCGGTCAGATCGGTCGTGACATCGAGCACGCGCCCGGCCGTGCCATGGATGACCCCGAGTTCATCCTTGCGCGCGAGATATCGGATGTGATCACCCGCCGCGAGAGCGAGCTGATGGGTTTGACCGAGGGGGATACGGCATCTGACCGGCACAGGTCAGACTGGCCAAGCTCGTTTTTGGCGCACAGTGATTCGCGGGCGCAGGCACTGATCGCTTGGACTTTGGCGTTGGTCTTGGCCATCATCAGGGTTGAGCGGTCCGCGTGGGCGGACCGTTCGACCATAGGCGATACTGACTTGCGGCGCTTCACGTTTGCCTCAGTCAAGGCTGATCTCCCTGACCTGCACGCGCTTTCTGGCGTCATCCTGTTGCGCTTGCTCCCGCGACGCTGACAGGAGGGGAAGCGGAACCTGCGGCTCCATCTGCGGCGCGAAATCCTGGGTGGTGCGCTTGAGTCGTGCCCGCGCCAGTTGCGTCGCCAGAAAGTCCAGACGCTCATCGAACTCTTTCGCCTCACCTCGTCTGCGCTCGCTGAGTGGCAGGCTGGCCTTCAGACTGGTTTCGACCGCCCTACGATCGATGACGAGCTGGGTCTGGGCACGGGCCCGGCTGGCGGACACATAGATGTCGTGGCGATCCATGCCTGGCGTCACCCAGACGACAGCCTGGTCGACGGTGGTTCCCTGGGCGAGATGGATGGTGCTGGCATAGGCGTGGGCAAGCTTTGCGCGTCCCTGTTCGTCGGCGATTTCGTCAGGCGAGAATCGGACGCGGCCATTCTGGGTCGCAACGGTCAATTCGACGCGCGTTCCGCTACGAATAGATTCGATCCGGCCTTCCGTACCGTTGACGATCTCACCGCCGTCCAGCGTTGCGCGCGTGAGGAAGCGCACACGATCCCCCTGGGCCAGCGGCAGGGTTACTTCCTGATGCGATGCGCTCACAGCTGGCAGGAGCAACTCGGCTCCGACGATCTGGCCCCGGTCGCGTAGACGCCTGCGCACTTCAGTCGATATCGCTCGGACCTGCGCGTTGCTCTTGGCAATGATCAGTGCAGAACCGTTTCCCGCGCCGACCCTGGTCTGCTCCCAGGCATCGACGAGGGCTTTGACGGTGGCGGCAGCACCATCGGCTTCGAGGACTAGTCCTCGTTCGCGATATGCCGCAAGCGCCTCGCGCGCGCGGCCCTTGCCAAAATGAGTGATGGCATCGCGAGCCCATTGCTCGTGTTGGCGAACGATCTCATCGACTTTCGAACCCGACATTGCGTTGGCGACGAGCCGCAAGCCAGAACCGGCGCCCACGCTCTGCAACTGGTCGCGATCCCCCACCAGGATCAGACGGCTGCTGCTATCGCCGTTTGCCTGCGCCTCGCTAAAGGCTCTGAGCAGGGCGTGCATCTGACGGCTCGAGAGCAGACCGGCCTCGTCAACGATGAGGACCGTACCGGCGGTGATGAAGTCGCCACCGGTCCGGGCGACGGCGAGCCAGGAGTCGATGGCACGGGCTTTGATCGCAAGATCATTGCGTAGGGCATTGGCGACTCGCCAGGCCGTGGCGCCGGCGATGACGCGATGGCCTGTT
The DNA here is from genome assembly GCF_019504385.1 of Devosia salina. Classification (NCBI taxonomy): domain Bacteria; kingdom Pseudomonadati; phylum Pseudomonadota; class Alphaproteobacteria; order Hyphomicrobiales; family Devosiaceae; genus Devosia; species Devosia salina. Next base: position 324,350 of record NZ_CP080590.1, on the reverse strand, counting down.
TCCTGAAGAGCCTCGGTCACTGCCTCGAGCAATTTGGTCTTGCCAGACCCCGGTGCCCCCTCGATGATATGGATGACCTGCGCGGTAAGGGTTGCCCGTGCGGCCGCTGCCTGTTCGTCATTGAGTCCATGCTCGGTCACCAGCTCGTCGACGCGTCCGGCATCAAGCGCTGCGCCTGGTATGGCAGTCAGCTCGCGCACCATCTGGCCGATCTCGCGTTCGATCCGGAGCATTTCGGGGGTGGTCAGGATTTCCTGGCCGAACCGGTCACGGTCAAGCACGACATATTCCCCCTCAGCGATCATTCGATCGACTTCGGCAGCCACATGACGTGGGTCCTCACCAGTGCCAACGTAAGCCGACGCTACTGCGGCATGCAGATTCCGCCGTTCGAACGTTGACTCGTGCTCCGTCAATGCTCCGGCAATCTGAGCAAGGCGGTCCGCAAGGCTTTCCTTGTGTTCCGGCTGAGCGAGGCTCGTCGCGATCAAAGTAGTTGCGTCATATCCCTGTTCGGTAACGCGGTCGCGCCAGCCAACATGCCGATCCTCGGCCTGATGCTGCTGCTTGATCTTGCGCGATTTGCGTGCGACTGAGGCCGCGACCGAGGGCGCATCCATGCTCTGCATGCCGATGGCAGCAAGTTCGTCCGCAATCTCATTCCGGCGCGCCGAGAAATATTTAATGAGATCGGCGGGAACGCCGCGGATTTCGAAAAGGCCGTTCTTGCCTGTTAGCTCGATCTTGAAACCAAGTCGCATGAGCTCGAACGCCAACACGGCATGATACTGAGCACCCATGGCCATTTTCCAGGCAAACAGCGCCGTTCCGTCGAGGGCTCCAAAGCCCCCATTCTGACGCGGGCCGGCGTTAATGATCACGGTATGCGTATGAAGGTTTGGGTCCTCAAAAACCCGTCCGTCCGTGTGTTCGGCTGGACGTGATTCGCCATGCTGGAAGCTGGCGACCGTTAAGCGGGTTTTTTCCCGGTGGACACCGTTGCGTCCGAACCGGCAAAAGGCAGCGTATTTTTCGGCGATTTCGATCGCTTGAGCGACTGCCTTGGCCTGGGCGTCTTCCAGCCTGGCGCGAAAGTCATCATCGGCCATCGCCCACAAGAGGGCGAAACTCTTGGGCGCCGAGAACGTCGCATCGTATCCGCCGATGCGGCGACGGGGGCCGCCGACGCCGACGGTGGACAGGAGGGCTGAACCGTCCGGACGCAAGCCGGCATGCAAGAGCTCAAAAGGCTTGGACTCAACAATGCTGCCGACCGAAAGCAAAAGTCCCCCGGCGGTGAGAATCCACCGGCCTGCCGGTTCCCGCCCACCGACGTAGTATTCAGTTGTCTCGGTGTAATATTGGGCGGAGGTGCCCGCCGCGATTGTTGCAACCATTTCGCCTGCTCCCTTTCACAGGCGAAACTAGAGGGACTGAAATCCTGGCTTCCGGGCACCCCCTCCACTTAACGGCGCAGCCGCAAACCAAAATCCCCGGCCACACCTCAAATAAGCTGCATCGCTCCTCACGCTAAAGGCCAGGCCAATCGCTGAATTTCCATTCCACAACATAGACATCGTCGAGCCCAATGACCGCAGCGCGGATCGATTTGCCGCCTCGCCAGTCAATTGTCAGCCCCAGCGTTCTGGTCATCTGACTGGCGGAAAACGCCGCGACCTGATGAAGCGTCTGTGTCTCATCCTTTCCTGACCTGATTGCATAGGTTGCGCTTCCCACCATCGAGGTGGAGATGCGCTCGGCGCTCTTGCCCGGTCGTACCTTGCAGACAATGACTTTGCCAAAATTCTCGGTCAGGGCTTCGGCCGCTGCAGGCGACATTTTTTCTTCCAGCTGTGCCTGGCTTTGTGCACTTGCTACCACTCTTATGCCGCGGGACCGTCCAAGCGACGCCAGATCCGAAACATCCTTGGCCGCGGTACCGATGCGCGGGAGTTCGTCAGCAAATATCCATATGCCGTGATCGATGTTATCTTCGAGATGGCGGCTCAGCAGATCGCTCGAGACCGCTCGTACCATGGCGGCAAGAAGGCGTCCGGAAAGCTCGCGGTTTCCCAGATCGTGGCGTAGGATAAGGACGCGGCGTCCCTTGCCCGTAATCCAGGCTCTCAGTGACACTCTTGGCCAGCCTTCGGCTTCCAGATCGGCGCAGGTCTGAACGAGATCATCAATATGTGAAACCATATTGAAGAGCGTCGAGAGTGCCATCGACGACGGCTCGCCATCGCGACCGCGCAGCATTTCGGCAACTTGTCGCATGGTCGGCGCGAGTTCGGCGGCAATTTCTTCAACCGGGCGAGAAATGGACTGTCTAATTTCGGTCCACCCCCAGCTTCTGCCCCGGGACTGGACCAGCTTGACGAGTAAGGCGGCGAGCAGCAGCCGTGAAGCAGCAGACCAAACGGGATCCTTGGACGCCGGAATTAGCAGGGCAGCGACGCGCGATGCAGTCATGCGGCTCGTAACATCCCCGCCGATAGCCCAGATGCCGCCACCGGGTTCCATGCCCACGACATTAGCCACTGTTTTGCCGAAAAGACGCACCATTCGATCGATGAGGTTGCCTTTGACATCGACGCAGAGGAGCCGGTCACCGCGCTCGATCGCCTGCCGCATCAGCCCTTCCTCGATTACGCTCTTGCCCGATCCCGGCAGTCCCAGGATGAACATCGATTCATGCTCCGCCCGCCGGGGCAGGAAAAGGCCCGGCGCCAATTTCACACCACGACCGGCCTCAGCGACAAGTCTGCGCAAATGATTGGAGGCGCCTGCGACGGCATCACTGAACCAGCGCACCTGCGGGCCGTCGACCCAGGTCGCGCGGCGGCGATAGGGCGCCCGGTTCACCACATGGCGGAATACCAAGATTGCAGCCGCCAAGCTCGCCGCTGCCGTGCCCGACAAGCGGAGCGAAATATCGGCCAGCAAATCCCATTCAACAAGTCGAGCGGGCAAAGCCAGAACAAAGCTGATCGGATAGGCGAGCCATAGCATACCATTGAACGGCAGCATTATCAGACGCTCGACAGGATTGGCGGCGTCTGCAAGTTTGGGAGTCGCATCCATGGCGGCAAGACCGATGATGGACAACAAGCCTTCATGGCCGAGGACCATTATAGAGGCAGCTGTCGAGTTCCAGCCATAGACCGGCAGGACACCGAATAAAAAAGCGGCGACAATCAGGCCTATGAGGACAGAAGCGCCAAACGCGGCTCGACGGCCCGGCCAAACGTCGGGCACCGGCGTGAGGTCGTGATCTTTGTTACTCATTACTGCCTCCCGAACGGCTAATACGAACGAGCGTGCCCCTAGGCAGGGGTTCGTAGGGGAAAAGAGTTGGGTTGGCGGCGGCAAGCACCGCCGGCGGCATGTCCACGAGCACGGCAACCTGATCAATGCCAAGACCATCGGTCCGAACTTCAAAGCTGCAGCCATCGCTCCAGCGATCAAGACGCTGGCAAAGGCCCATCTGCTCAGATGAGAAGAGGCCAACGTGATAAAGACCCCAACGGACGGGACGTTCGACGGCCACAGCGGTCACGGTCAGGGCGACGATGCAAATCACAGCCTCGATCAGCAATTGGATGAGCGAGGGAATGCGTTTGGTCCTGTTCGAACTGGATGACGCGGGGGGCGTGATCTGGCCAGACGCAGCGCCGACGGTTTCGTTCGCCTGCCCCATCGCCGCCGCGCGCAGCTCGCGACCGATTCGCTTCAGCGTCGAAGCTGGCAATTTGGCGATCTCTTCTGGCGACAATCTTGACACGTTCCGGCGCAGGAAGAGACGCGCGGCCTTGCCGCGCGCTCCGTTCCGGGCGATCCGCCCCATCAATTTGGCAGGGATGCTAGCCATTGGACCTCTCCACGTCGAAGCCGACAATCTGACCCAGACGCGGCCAGACGTATCCGAGGAAGTCTGAGACGTCCGCCTGAACCGCCACAGCCATGGCGCGCGACAAACCGAGGCGCGTCATCAGTTCTTCGTCGGTCGCCATGACCGCATCGATGAATGTCATCCCGGCGGATTCGAAGAGCGGCCAGGCGCCTTCCGCCACTGCCGGCAACTGCAGATGGCGCCGGCCCTTCATGGCAGGCTGGATGCGCTCGGCGAAGGTCTTGTGGGCGGGGCTCGTCGTCGTAAAGCGGAAATTGCCGCCATATGCATTAAGGACAGGTACGATCTCGGCCGCGGGATGGACCTGAATCAGGTCATCGATCATCGCCGCAGTCTGCGTCATCGCGCTGTTGTCCGCCGTCGTTACCGCCAGCGCCACCACTTTCACGCCCTTGTCGGCCAAATGACGGTCGAAGCGGGCGCGGGCGACGAAATGGAGCAGTGCACTTGTGTTATGGCCGGCGCCGACATCAACCACCAGCACACCGTTGCTGGCAACGATCTCCTCAATCTTATGGTCCAGCGGTTCGAAAACACGCACGGACGCAAGCAGGTCCGCGCGAAGGTCTTCCGCCGATGGCGCCGCGATCGTGGTCGTCAGCTCCGGATAGAGAGCCGGAAGTGTGGGCGCGCGATCGATCTGAACGATCGAAACATTACGTCCGGCGGCCAAGCAGCCGTCGATCGCCAGGCGACCGACCGTTGACTTGCCGATTCCGCCCTTCGGGCCCAAGCAATAGGCGACGGTCGGAACTTCGACGGCAGATGCCGTCTGGCCCTGGGTCGGAGAGACCGGCGGCTTGCCGGTGGTATTCTTGCTGCTCATGATTTGCTCCTTGAGCGTTGATGACGCCCACGAGAAAAGCACGCTGAAAAATGTCTCTTCCGGGCACCCCCCCGAGTTAAACGTCAGGGGTGTTCGGGTCAGGAGTTTTTGTTCCAAATTTTGCGGCAGAACGCTGCGGAATCAGGGGATTGCATGTGTCGCGCCAGATTGTCTTCTGGGGCATTGCGGGGGACCCGGCGCGCCCCGCGCGGGAAGCTCCCTGCCAAAACTGACAAAATTACCAAAAATATCGCGAACGCCGTCAGTGTCAGATATGCCTAGGCAATTAGGCAATGGCAGGCAAACGGTGTTTTCCCGGCGGCTCGCAAATTATCCGATACGACCAGCTGCTGTTGCTACTGGCACCCTGATGTCGCCCCATATCGGCGATGTTCCCCATGCCCGAAATAGGATGGATCCGATGTCCCCAAATTGATCCAACCCGTTCAAGCCTGCATTTTAGGTGTCCTGGCCTTGCGACTACTTCCGTCAAATCGTCGGAGCCCAAAATTCCGGTTGCGTGCAATCGCTTGCCAAAAACCTCGGTGGCGATTTTGAAAGCCGGGGGAGCCCCATACATTATCCTTGTTCTACCGCCGACCCGGCTGAATGTGTCCTCTTTCTGGCCTGATCTGGACTCGAATCGGCTTCGCCTCGACCGTCTTGCCGCAACTGCGCCGCCCGACTTTCTTCCCCTGACGGCCTATGCCGCCATTCCTCGCGAGGCAAGAAAGACGGTCCTCGCTGTCCTCCGTTTCACTCCGGTCGCCAAAGCGATGCGTCGCCGGTCGTTCGTGTCCCCAAGATCGCCATCGAGGCCGCAATCAGGCGGTCCGAAACCAGACCAAGGAGATTTCAAATGGCAACCATCGGTACCTTCAAAAAGACTAACTCCGAGTTCGTCGGTGAGATCGCTACGCTGAACCTTCAGGCCAAGAACGTAAAAATTGTTCCCGAGACCACCTCGACCAACAACGATGCCCCCTCGCACCGCCTCTTTGCGGGCCGCGTCGAGATCGGGGCAGCGTGGACGAAAAAGTCCAACGAGGGCCGAAGCTACCTTTCAGCCAAGATCGACGATCCGAGCTTCGCCGCCCCGATTTTCGCAAATCTCTTCGATGATGAAACCGGCGCTACCGCCAGCCTCGTCTGGTCTCGCCCGAACCGCAAGCCCAGCTAGATCAACTCAGGGCCGCTCCGTCGGGGCGGCCCGAAGATCCGGCCAACGCCAATAGCACGCCTTTATCCAGCGTCCTCGTTCACAATAGCGCTCACTGTCTTCCAGAGCAGCCAAGCGTCTCCCGATGTATCGAGCGCTGTGAGAACAGCCTCAATGACTGCGTCGTGGCGCTGAGCCCCCCAAGCCATTATCGCCGGATAATGCTGCAACTTCATTTGATATCGTTCGAGTTCGCTCGGAACATCGGGCACGCCGTTCGGCAATCCTCCAGATCGTCGCTTGATGTCGGACTTGTAAACAACGCCCTCATCAAATCGAGCACCGAGTTCGCGATACCAGTCGAGCGTCGGATTGGCGATCTTCTCGAGCATTTCATTTCTTAATGGGCCGTAATTGCCACCGCGGTCGAGCAACTGCTCATGATAGGCAAAGAACATTTCGGTGAGAGCACGCAATTTCACCGAATTGTCGCGAAGTCTCCAAAGTTGTTCCAGCGTGCGGCGGCGCCCTTCGTTGAGGCGACCGGTGGTGTCTCTAATGTCTTCGGAAATTCGCATAACGGGCGAGCCGCGATCGAGGTAATGCGCCTGTAATGGCCCTGGAAGATCTTCATCTGCGTCGTCTGGATCAACCAGATGGGCTTCTGGAATATCAATGCCATGCGCACGCAACCGACCTTGGAGTATGCCGAACACCCGGCGCGCATGCTGAGCACCCTCCAGAACCAGGTCTACGGCCTCCTGCTTCAAATCGCCCTTTATGTCGTCGGGCATGAGGATATCGGGCAAGCTTTCGCCATTTCGGGTCGGTGCGAGTACCTCGAACAGCGCAATGCCAAATTCTGCAAATGGATTGGGCTTGGTCCAGCTGGCAATCGTTTCATGGGACTGATTGTTTCTGTTTCGATCCGTCATGGCAAACTCGATCTCGAGAAAGCGGGCAGCGCGGCGTGCAGTGACCGCGAGGTTCTTACGGGCACCTTCTTGGCCTGCCAGCAAATTTCTCACAGATCGCAAGCTCTGAAACACTCCACCCATAAAAGGTTCGGCATTCTCGATTGCTTTACGCGGCTGATCGTCCAGGTGCCAGGTGACCGGATCGGTGCGGAGAACGGCAGGAGCTCCAAACTTACTCGCAAAAGCAAATTTCCGCTTGAGCTTTCGTGCATTGGATTTTCCGTCATCGGTCAGATGGGAAGGATCGTGAAAACCGAATACCGTTTCGTCATGCTCCTCAGGCACGCCCTCATTCAGATCAACGTTCGTGCCGCCCAAAGGGCGGAACTTCAGGTCCTTGCGTTGTCGACCGTCCGGTGGCTCGACATGTGAGACAAGAACCGGGCCGAGTGCGCCCTTTTGTGCGAGAGCGTTTATGACATCGCTCGTAATTGGACGGTCGCGGAGTTTTGGCTGCTTGCTGCCGGGCACCATATCCCAGCCGAGGATTTCGCCAATTCGCTCTAACTGCTCGATCACACCAAAGCGACCGCGCGGTCGCGAACCAAGTTTGGCGTTCTCAGCCTTGGCCGCGGGCTCAAGCGCAAGATTCCAGTCAATCGCTGACGCGATGTAGGTGGCGAGCAGATCCGAGCTTTGCGAAAGACCCATCGTGCGCCGATGCTGGCCCATTCCCTCAAAGACCGCTGTCGCGTATTGAGCGAAGTGCTCTGCCTCGCCTCTCGCGAGGGGCGTGTTTTGAATGAGATCAGAAATATCTGTGGCATCCATGGCGCGTCCTTTTTGGCAATTTTATCGACATGGGTTTCTATTCTTCGTATTCGGCCGATGGGCTTTTATTGAATTTGCGTGCTTCTCTGAGCCTGTCTGCCAGCCTGCCAGAAGTCGACATGTGCGTGACCGTGCTATTTCCAGACCGCGCAGGCATTGGAAGCGGCTTCGGAGAAGCGCTAGGCAAGGCCTGTGAGCGGGTCGGCTTCACCTTGTTTCGGCGATACACCGCATTGACCTGACGCCAAGACAGTGGGGCCCCGTCCTTCTTGGTAATTCCCGCACGCGCAAGCGCCGCTGCAATAGATGGCCACGTGACACCCTGCGCTACGAGGCTGTCAAAGGCATCCAGGCGTTGCCGAACGACCCGTTCGAAGGGAACGTCACCCGGCCAGTCAACGAGAAGTTCGTCGTATCGTCCTGCCATAATTGCACCTTTGGTATACGAGGGGGGCGGTGCCGCCCCTCTCAAACTTACTTCCGCGCCATCGCCAGAAGGGCGGGGTGGACGATCCAGTCGCTCGAGGGCCGACCGCGCCCGGGGCGCTGCGGAGCCGGCCTTAACACTCCGCGCTGTTCGAGTTCTTCGATCGCCTCTCGCACGGCCAGCGCCTGGGTCACCGGCGAGCCGCGACCACGCATGATATCCGCACGAGCGTTGACCATCGGCTTTCCGCTACGCGCGAGAAAACGCGCCAGGGCGGCCGCGTCCGAAGGTTTCGTATCGCTGGCGGCGAATACGCGTTCCGCCATAGGCAGGATATAGGTGTCGACGATCGCGATAGCGCTCGTCATGGCGTCGGCACTCACCACATCCGGTAGGCCGGACTTCCCTTCCATCACATGCGTCGCGATCTGCAGGATACCCGCCAGGCGGAGCGCATACTGTCGCCCACGCCCCAATGCCGAGGAAAACAACTCGCTGCTGAACATCTGGTCAGTTGTCCACTTCTTGGCGGCCATCTCCAAGGGCGCCCGAGCATCGGCCGCAAGCGGCACCGCGGCCGAATACCCATGTTCGTTGGCCGCGGGCTGGATACCCTGCAAAGCTGAGAGGACGCCCGCCAAGTCGTCGATCGGACCCGGATTATCTCCGAGTGCCGCAGAGGGCACAACATCGGGATGGACCCAGAAGAAGCGCGCGGCAAAGCCATCATCGCCGTGTCGCATGAGATACGACAAGCGGCCCGGCTGCACAGCTCCCAGCACGCTTAGCAGCAGCTCCGGGATCAGCTTCCGACCTTCCGACTTTGTACTCACGACGACGGGATTTCCATCGAAGCCCTGCAGAAAAAGTCCACGCGACCTGGCCGGCTGGCTCGATGACAGATAACCGATCGCGCCCGAGAGCTCATGAGTGACCAGCATGCGCCCGGACCGGTCGGCGCTCAACTCCTCGATCAATCCCGGCCCGGTCGTTTCGGTCAGCAAGAGCCTCCCACCCCGTGGTCCCTCTCGGTAATCTTCAGGCGCTTCGAACTCCACGGCCAAACGTTCCGCAACCTTCGCACGGATTTTTACGTTGAGGCGATCGAGAGCCGCGTGGCTTGCGGCCATGGCCGCACCGCTCACGCTTGCTGTCAGATCACCGTCCAACGCGCGCAAGCGCGTCTCGACCATGCCGATCGCCTGACTCTTGCCCGTCGAAGGCGCTCCGACCAAGGCAACGTAAATGGCCAAGGGCTCAAGAGTGCCATCGAAAAGCTGAACGCGAGCACGGTTGCCAATGGCTCCGGACAAGGCCGCCAGAATGGCGAAGGCGACGAAGTCCACGACCAGGCGCCGCGCCAGCGCCAGCTTGGCAACGAGCTCTGCCAAGGGCTCGGGCAGTTTCTCGATCGGAAACACGGGAGCCGGCGCGGCGCGGCTAGGATCAAGGAAGCTCCAGTCGATTTCGACCGCCCAGCCGTCCGAGTCGACACTTTCAACTTTATTGTCGTTCATTTCCGCGATCGCAAACGGACTGATGGGCGCCTGCGCCACGGCCGGCACCGGAGACGGTGCGTCAGTCGACTGCTGCGGCAGATCGTTCTCGATCGTCGAGCTCAATTCCGTATCGGCCGCCGCTTTGCTGGCCGACTTCTTGATGGTCTTACGCATGATACATTCTTTCTCCACGCCATCCGTGGTCGAGAGCACTGGCCCAGCGCGATTCGTCGGGCCTGTCCTCTTCGTATCCGCGCAAACAATCCCGCCTCCGGGTACCCCCCCTACTTAAGCTCGTGCCGAAGGCATTTCCGGGGTTTTTCTTCTTTCTTGGACTGTAGCCGGCTGCGTCATCCCGCTCATGGCCTGCTGACAGAATTGACAAAATTGACAAAATGGAGCGCGAGCATCTCACTTTAGTCGATGTCGTCTCGGTACAGAAAGATGCCGGCCCGCATTGGGCAATTTGACAAAATTGCCAAAACTTTGGTGGGAAGCAGTAACTTCAGATGGACCAGTCAACGAATGTCAACAAAGGTAAACGTTGACGAAAGTTGATTTTTGTTGACCTCACACCTTTGCACCTGCAGGTGCCACACCTTTTGCTCTGGTTTGACTGAACATTACAGCATTTGGTCGCTGCGGTCATCTGTCCGGCCCTTTGTGTTGCAGCGTTCGATTTCTGCATGGCCTTGATGGCAGTTCGCTGATCCGGTCTCAATCACTGTGGCCTGCTCGAGGCGCATGCACAGATACGGGCTCTCCGGATCATCGGTGTCGACCCCTCGCCATTACGTCTGACGTGACGGATACCGAAGGCGACCTGCGAAGGTGTGACACGGCCCACCATGCGGTTCGGCAAATTTGTCATGTTGGCAAAAGCCGAAATGTGAACCCGGCTGCAGAGCGCCTCTCAACGGCAGCACAGCTCTCGCTGAGTGACTACAATTAGGTCCTGTTGACAAAAGGGATTCCCAAATCGCCGCGTGACTGATTCAAGGCTTCCTTTCATGGAGGCATTTTTGGCTCGTGGCGATCTGACGGATAATGAGTGGGCACTGGTGGGGGCGCTGTTGCCGTCCGAGCGCGGTCGATGGTCTCGACCCGCCCAGGACAACCGCCGCTTTCTGAATGGCATGCTTTATGTGTTGCGTGTCGGCTGCCCTTGGCGCGACATGCATGAGCGCTATGGCAAGTGGAACTCGGTCTATGTTCGGTTCCGGCGCTGGGCCGAACAAGGCGTCTGGGATGCCTTGCTGGAAACGCTGGTCGAACTCGGGCTCACCGACGACTGGCAGCACATGATCGACAGCACCACAGTGCGCGGCCACTCTCAGGCAGCGAGCGCAAAAGGGGGACTCATAAGGAGGGTTTTGGTCGAAGCCGCGGCGGCTTTACGAGCAAAATCCACGCCCGCGCAGACGGTCAGGGACGCCCTCTTGGCTTTATCCTCACAGGCGGCGAGACCTCCGACTACAAAGCGGTCGGTGACCTGATCGCCTTGCCGGTTGCCAAGCCCAGGCTCATGCTGGCTGACAAGGGCTATGACAGCGACGACGTCCGCGCCAGCCTGCTACTCAAGGGGATACTGCCGGTCATCCCGCCAAAGGCCAACCGCAAGCAGGCCATCACCTGCGACTTCCGGGCATACAAGGACCGCAACCGCGTCGAGCGCATGTTCAACAAGCTCAAGCAGTTCCGGCGTATCGCAACCAGATACGACAAGACCGCCGTCTCTTTCCTGGGCTTCCTGGCTCTCGCCGCTGCGAAGTTATGGATGCCGACTTATGTCAACAGGGCCTAGGCTACCGCGTTCGCACACAACGTGCGAGAACATATGCGAACACTTGCGTCGCCGGAAACGGTTCTGTTATTCCCCACTGCTCGAACTACTGCTTCAGCGGTCTAACTCGGAGACGCCAAACCACCAGATGTGCGAGGCAAGCAGCGCCACGCTCCTTCAAGAATTGCAGATACTTCGCAGCCTAATCATTTCTTCGCATAACGATTGGAACGGGTGGGAATGCGCAATGTTATCGACAACGGAAGGCTGACACTCTAGGGATAGGTTAAGGAGCTGGGCGGAGCGCATCATGCAAGGTGGTCGGCAAGAGACGTCGTGAGAAGTTCTGGACCAAATTCTGCCGGAGCATCGATCCTTCTTCTATGGAGCGACTGGCATTCGCCACTCCACAGTTCGTCCATCGATACGTTCGACCCCGGCCGCGGCATCGTGCTGGCCGCCTCGCCGAGGCCAGGAATGCGGACGTCGACCGTGCGGTCGCCGCGGCCAAGGCGGGATTTCCGGTCTGGCGCGACGTCGCTCCCCTGGAACGCGCACGCATTCTCAAGGAGGTCGCGCGACTGCTTAGGGCGAATGCGCGCGACCTTGCCACGATCGACGTCGCAAACTGCGGCAATCCGGTGACGGAGATGATCGCCGACGCCAATATCGTCGCAGCGCAACTCGAATTCTTCGCCGGTCTTGTGACCGAGATTAAAGGCGCGTCGATCCCGATGGGACCGCACGCGGTGAATTTCTCCATGCGTCAGCCGCTCGGCCTCATCGCGCGGATCATCGCCTTCAATCATCCTTTTATGTTCTGCACAGGCAAGATCGCCGCGCCGGTGGCTGCCGGCAATTCGGTGATCATGAAGTCGCCGGCGGAGTCAAGCCGGGCATCCCGACACGGCCAGGCGACCGACGACGACCGCCTGGCCGGCGGTTATTACCTCGAGCCCACAATCTTCGCCGACGTGACGCCGTCGATGCGGATCGCGCGCCAGGAAATATTCGGCCCCGACCTCGGCGTGCGACGTTGGGACGACGAAGCGGTGATGACCGAGCAGGTCAACGCGCTGGAATACGGCCTTACCTGCTCGATATGGCGCGCGCGAAATCAGCAAGGTGCACCGCACCGCGATGCGCGTAGAGGCTGGCTTCGTCGGGATCAACGAGGTCGCGAAGCATTTTCTCGGCGCCGCTTTCGGCGGCGTCAAGAATATGGGCATCGGCCGCGAGGAATGTCTGGACGAACTGACCACCTTTACCGTGGAGAAGAACATCCACATCGGCCTGAACGGACAACGAGAACCATGACGGCAGCTTGCCGCGACCATCCGTCGGAGAGCCCGTCGTGATCGGCGAACTGATGGCGCTCTTTTCCGCTTGCGCCTTCGCTGTGGGAAGCGTCGCCATCGCGAGAGCCGATCCGGCCGCGAGCGGGGAAGGTGGCGTGCTATTGTCGGTGCTGCTCACTGGCCTACTTTCGGCGTTGGTATGGCTGGTCGTCGGCCTGCCGCTCGAAACGGTGGCGAACGCACCAGGTATGGCGATGGTGTGGTTCTTCGCCTCGGGCATTCTCGCCACTGTCTGGGGCAGGCAGACGCTCTACAAGGCGATCCAGAATGCCGGCGTAATCCGCGTCTCGACCGTTCGCCGCCTGACGCCCTTCCTTTCGACCCTTCTCGGCTGGCTCATCCTGGATGAGACGATTGGTGGGCTGACGGGGGCGGGAATTGCCTTGCTGGCCGTCAGTTTCGCCCTGCTGGTCATCGAACGGCGCGACAGGAGCATGGCGGAAGAGACGGGCGCGAACGCGCCGCCCGACATCCCGCGCGGCTACATGTTTGGCATCATCTGCGCCGCATCCTACGCAGCTAGCTACATCGGCCGGAAATTCGGCCTCATGGCGCTGCCTGACGCATATCTCGGCGCGTTCGTCGGTTCGGTCGCCGCGCTCGGCTACTACGTCGCCGGCTGCGCCGTCAGCCCTTACTACCGCAAGGTTGTGGTCGACGCCTTGCGGCGGCCCGATCCCTGGCAGTTGCTCGCCGCCCTGTGCATCTCCGTCGGGCAGATCACCCAATTCATCGCGCTGACCTATACCGGCGTGACGCAGGTCGCCGTGATCAACTCGGTCGAGATCTATATCGCCGCCTACCTCGCCGTCGTCGTCTTCAAGACCGAGCGCATGCCGGCCCCCGGCATTCTTCTTGCGACCCTGCTGGCAACGGTCGGCGTGGTGATGGTCGCGGTCGGATAAGCAACTGTGTTGTTCAGTTTGTGTTTGGGGGCCATTGGGTTTGGTTTTTGATGATGGCATTGAGCCAGGTCATGAGCTTGTTGATCAGAGCGACAGGATGACCTTTCCGCGTGCGGCGAGCCTGTGTTTCATGGCGGCGAGACTTGGGTTGAAGCTGGCGCCGCTGAGGACGGCCATGTGGGCGACGTTGCGCACTGCGGAGCGTCCGCCCCCCGATCGTGCTGCGACCCTTGAATGCGCAGCTTTGCCGATCATAGGTGGCGACCCCGACAAGGGCGGCGATCTGGCCATGGGAGAGGCGGCCCAGTTCGGGCAGATGGGCCAAAAGTGTCCAGCTTAGGACGGGCCGACGCGGGGCACCGAGCGCAGGCGGCGGTCGATGTCGGCCATCTCGGGATCGGCGGCGACTATTTCGGCTAGGCGCGTTTCGAGCAGAACCACATCAGCTTTGATCGTGTTGATGCGTCGCGCGGCCATAAAGACCAGCATGGGTGTCAACGGCGGAGCAAAAACCGGCCATTGGGCGGCGCAAAACCAGGCCACTGGCGCTGCTGCGAGCGGGGAACGTCGGGAGGGCGTAGCCCGACCAGAGTTTTCCGCTCGCAGCGTCGGCGATCTTATTGGTGAGGGTTGGCGGTTTTTCGTGCCCGGCTTTGCGCGAGGCGATAGTTGTCGCCGTTCATCTCGAGGATGCTGACGTGGTGGGACAGTCGCAGGGCGCCTGGATCTCGGCCTTCATCGCCGTCACGCGCCCCGATCTGGTCAAGGGTCTGGTGCTGGTCGACAGCGCAAGTCTCACGCTTCCCGAGGGCGGCCTGAACCACGCGAATGTCGCGCAGCGCCATCACGAGATTTTCCTGCCCAACACCATGTTTCTCGAGGGCCTGAAACCGGATGCGGAAAGCGTGGTCCGACTGCTCCACACCATGGTTCACGACATGGCCAGTGTTCCGGACGATTTCATCGCCTACGGTATCGGCAGGGCGAAACACTGGCTTCCCATATGGGAAGATCCCTGGCGGGCATTCTGGGCCGACGGCGGTGTGAGAAACAGGCAGCAATATCTGCTTGATGGCGTCCATCTTCGCGAACACCTGCACAAGCTCAAATCCGCCCCGCTCATCATCTGGGGCAAGGACACGGTGAAGGGCATGCAGTCGGGAATCGACCTGTTCTCCTCATTGCCCGACTCGGAACTGCACATCTTCGACAAGGCCAATCACTTCCTGTGGATCGACCAGCCGGAGCGGTTCAATCGATCTGTCGGCTCGTTCCTGATCTCGCGCACCTGATCGCCGAGCCGGTCTCATCTCGCATCCAACCTCACGCGAAAGGACCTGACGGATGTCAGCTGCCACACCTTCCGAGACGGCAAGTCCCCGCCAGCCGATCCGACTGATCATTTTTTCGGCGGCCTGCGTCCTGCTGCTCGCGTCTCTCAGCCAGACGAGCATTGCCACGGCCATTCCCGTTATCGTCGCCGATCTGGGGTCCGTCGAAAGCGTCACCTGGATCATGACGGTCTATCTGCTCGCCTCCACGGTCGGCGCGCCGATTTCGGGCAAGCTGGCCGATCTTTACGGGAGCAAGCCCGTTCTTCAGGCCTGTATTCTCGTCTTTCTTGCCGGCGCGGGAATCGGCGGTCTGGCCAGCAGCATGGGGGTGCTGATCTTCGGGCGCTTCATCCAGGGTCTGGGAGGCGGGGGGCTGATCGTCGTTGCCATGACCGTAGTGGCCGATGTTCTGCGCGAACGCGATCGTGGCAAGGCACAGGGAGTTGTGGGTGCCGTCCTGGGATTTTCGACCGTCTTCGGCCCTCTTTTGGGCGGTTTTCTGACCGAGCAGTTTTCCTGGCACTGGGTGCTTTTCATCAACCTGCCGTTCGGCGTCCTGGCGTTCACCGGCATCACTTTCCTGCTGCCCAAGGGCGGCAATCACGGCCGGCAGAAAATTGACTATCCCGGGGCCATTCTGCTCGCCATCACGCTGACCGGCATCGTTCTCTTCGCGAGCCTTGGCGGCACGGCCATTCCCTGGGCATCCTGGCCGAGCGTTGCGCTGGGCGTGGTCTGCGGCTTGGGCTTTCTGGGGTTCATGTTCATCGAATCCCGGACCATTCAGCCGATTCTGCCTCTCGGCCTGTTTCGCATCAACAATTTCGTGGTGTCCAATGCCGTGCGCTTCATCATCGGCATGTCGATGTTTGGCATGATAACGTTCATCCCGCTCTACCTACAGGTCGTCAAAGGTTACAGCCCGACCGTTTCCGGCCTGCTGTTGCTGCCCCTGATGTTCGGATTCGTCGGCGGGTCCATCCTGTCCGGCATCTTCATGAGCCGGACGGGCCGCTACAGAATAGTGCCCATCCTGTCCATGCCCCTGCTGGCGGTCGGCGCGCTTCTGCTCGCAACCATCACCCCGGACACGAATGTGTGGATCCTGGGCCTCTATCTTTTGACGGTGGGCATCTGGATCGGCCCGGTCAACAGCATCGGCGTCGCCGCGATCCAGAATGCCGTTCCCGCGGGGGCGCTCGGCGTCGCGACGGCGAGCTCCCAGATGTTCCGCATGATCGGCGGTTCCGTCGGGGTCTCCATCTTCGGCGCGATTTTTGCCGCCGGGCTGTCGAGCCGGCTCCCCGGCGGCCTGCTGAACGATACGGGAAACACGGGTTTGCGCGCAATGTCGCCCCAGCTCATCTCCGAGCTTCCTCCGTCCTTGCGGGATACGGTCCTGGATGCGTTCACCGGTGCTCTCCATCCCATCTTTCTCTGTACGGCCGTTGCTGCCGTGCTGGCCTTTTGCCTGTCCATCATCCTCAAGGAAATCCCGCTCCCGGTCGATCGCCGGCGTGATCCAGACGCATATAATGGAAACGTGAAATGAAGATTCTCAGGTTCAACGACGATCAGATCGGTGTGCTCAATGCAAAAGCGGAAGTGGTCGATGTCAGCGATCTCGTCCCCATGCGCAGCGTCCGCGGTCCGCAGGGCGCTCTCGACTTCCTGATCGCGAATTTTCAGGAGCTGAAACCGGAAATCGAGAATCTGCTCGCCAGGGCGCCCGGCCAGACCCTTTCCGACGTGAAACTTCTTGCGCCGCTTCATCACCCCTCGAAAGGTCTCTCGGCGTTCGCGAACTACGTGACATTCTCGGGTTCACGAAGGACCGCCTGCCGAACGAGTTCTTCCACAAGAGCAACGATCTGGTTGGGTCGGGTGGAAGGACCACATTGCCGGACATTGACGACGTCGTGGTCTTCCACGCTGAAGCGGAGCTTGCCTTCGTTATCGGCAGCGAGGTCCAGGATGTCTCTGCCGGAGATGCAATGGGCAAGGTTTTCGGATTCGTTCCGTTCTTCGACATCTCGGCGCGAGGATTGCATCGCAGGGGACAGTTCATCCCCAAGGGTCAGCGCGGATTTGCGCTGTGCGGACCCTGGATCACGACCGCTGACGAAATTCACGACCCGCACGAGCTTCGGGTGCGCTCGTGGCTGAACGGCGTGATCGCCCAGGATTTCTCGACGAATACCATGGCAAATCGAATCCCCGAGCAGATCGAATGGCTCTCCCGGTTCACCACGCTTCACGCCGGGGACCTCGTCACGACCGGCACCAACCATGAAGGGCTCAAGCCCATAAACGTGGGAGACAGCCTCGAGATCGAAATTGAGGGGCTGGGGCGCGCACGGTTCGGGGTCGACGGCAGCAGCCCCCACAAAACCGCGGCGTTCGTTCCGGGGCAGACAAGCGTGAAGCCGCTGGAAAAAGGAATGCTGATCAGCCGGGTCGATTGAGGCCCGTGGCGTCTACGGCGCGAATATCGATAAATCGCGCCGTGGGGAAATGGATGCGGGGAAATGCCCCGCATCGTTCTCCGGAGGCTTATTCTCCAGCTATCCAGGTACGATTGTACTCTTCAACGCGCCACCCGTCTTCCTCCATGAAGCGGGCTTCGCCAAGATCGAGCTCGGCAGCGACGGCATTCAGGGCCTCCGGCGACGTGTCCGGCCACTCGCCCGTTTCCAGCCGCTCCATCATGACCTCGACAAGAGCGGTGGTTTCGGACGCCTCGAAGCCGCAATGGTCGGTGAACTTGAGCAGCGACTGACGGTAGAGATCGGTCGTGCCCTTCTCTTCCACGAGCGCTTGATAGCCCTGCATCAGGCTATAGGGAATCGAGTTGTCGCCCAGGCTGTGCACGCGGATCGTAGGCACCTGCAGGTCCCCGTCCGCTGTTCTTCCGGGCTGGCTCCAGTAATCGAGCGCATAGTCGGACGCTGCGATGCGGGGCGCGGAATTGATGCGCTCGATGTCCTCGCCGATATCGAGGCCCGCCTCGGCATAAAGATGTTCGACAAGCTCCTTCATGATCGGCGATGCCGTATCGTAGAAGGCTGCGTAATCGATGCCCTCATTGCCTGAAAGCTGCTGGCCCGAGGCGGCATTCTCGAACATCACGCGCGATTGGCCGCCGACGGTGCCGGTAAGCCGCAATGCCGAAGGCACCAGTTGATCGGACAGTGCTTCGGAGGTGAGCGGATCGGGGAACGGCTGATCCGCAGCCTCCCAGGGGGACCATTGGCCGATCGCGAAGGCAAGGGCGAGGCGCGCCCGTCCCTCGGGAGTCTCTCCCAATGTCTCCACCGCGCTGCGCCATGAGGCCTGGATGTCGCCGATCGTCCTGCCGTCGGAGCCGGCGCCGTTCGGCATGTTGACGATGCGAAGGTCGCTCGCGGAGCCCAGGCCGGCTTCCTCATACGCGTCCGCGAGGAGCGTCTGCATGGCAAACCAGCCATCGAGGTAGCTGTTCATGATCCACACCGGTATATGCGCCGACAGAACGACCGCACCGTCTATGCGATCGGAGAAATCCTCGGCGGCGGCGAGACTGACGAATCCGGCTCCTGAGCAGCCGAACGCCAGCACCCACTCGGGATCGTACTGCTCCTCGAAAATCGTTTGAACGGCTTCGAGGTTATGTATTTCCCGCTGCGGATCATACTGCCACGGGCGCATGGGATGGCGCGCCAGACCCGCGAAGGCATAACCTCTGCTCAGCAGATCCGTAAAGCGCTCCGTCTGCGAATTCGCCGCATAGTCGAGATCGCGCAGGAGCACGCCGTTCCAGTCGGTGGGCACGCTGATCAGCCAGGCCGTGCCGTCGGGCAGGGTGCCGCTTATCTCTTCGATTTTCTGTGCTTGCGCCACTGGACTGGCGGCAAGCATTGCCAGCAACGCGAACGCCGCGGTGCCGCTCTTCAGATATTTGCGATAGCTCTTCTCAAGCGTGTCAAAGGTCACCTTATCTTCCTCCTGAACGAGCCAAACGCCCCGCCGGAGGGGTAAAACGTTTAGCTTCCTAACAAATCAAGACTACTTTTCAAAAGATAGTCTGTCAATGACAGTTCTCGTTCTGTATTTTTGAATGGGGGGAGTTCGTGTATAAATATATGTAGGAATCTTCATAGTATTTTGCAAAAATATATGGTTCCGGATGAGAGAATTACATCCTCTTTTCCAGATTGCATGCCGTGTCATGCGATGGCGGGGCCAGGGTTGCCTTGATATCCCCGGTTGTTGGGTGTCAATAATCGAAGCCTAAAACAGGCGTCGTTATAGCTTTTTCCGATCCATCATTCAGCGGTCCGTGCATACTGGGCTTCGAGGGCGAGGCGATGATGCCAAACTGTCCGGGGAACGCCTCGTCCCAATGCGTCCCCTGGTGGAACGGGAGCGGAGGCCGCAACGGGGTCTCCCGAAATACGGCCTCGCCAATGCGCAATCCTTCCGCTGCGGACCTTAGCGTTGTGAAATCGTGCGCTCCTGGTGCGCGGGATCTGTGGCCAGTTTCCCTGTCCGTCGCCATATGCCCAGCGCGATCGCGAGAACGGTCACCGGTATGGAAAGGAAAAGGTAGGGAGAGAGCGCCGCCGCAGCGGCCGCCAGAATCACCACCCGCACAATTGGCTTCAATTCGACTTCCAGAGCAAGCGCCAGAAGAGTCGTGGCCACGATGCCGCCCAACGCGGCAACACCGATTTCCAAGGCACTGCCCTGGGCCAGCAAGGCTTCGTTCCATACGAAGAAGAACGGGAGAATGAACCCGATGGCGGCCAGCTTCACCGACGTGACGGCAATCTTCATTGGGTCTTCATCCGCGATTGCGGATGCGGTGTATGCTGCCACCGCGATAGGCGGCGTCAGGGCGGAGAGCAGGGCGAAGTAGAGCAGGAACATGTTGGAGGCCAGCAGGGGCAGCCCGACGACCGTGAACGCCGGACCGACGAGCACGGCCGCAAGAATATAGGCGCTGGGCGTGGGCATCCCCAGTCCCAGAAGAATCGCGATGCCGGCGGCGAGCAACAGGACGACGAAGGGGCCCGAACCCGACAGCATCAGGACAAGGCTCGACGTCTTGAGGGCAAGGCCGGTCATCGTCAGCCCGCCAATGATCAATCCCGCTGCGGCGCAGGCGCCGGCCACCGGCAACATGCGGATGGTCGCCTCGCCCAGCCCCTCCAGCATCTTGCGCGGCGTCATCCGGGTCCGCTTGGTCAGCAGGGACGCGACAACCAGGGCAACCGTGCCGTAAACGGCGACGTAGGTGGGCGTATAGCCCATCAGCAGGGCTACGGTGATCACCACGAGCGGTATGACGAACACCCATCCCGTCTTCAGGGTCTCCTGCACCGGGTCGACGTCCTTGACGCCTTGCAGTCCCTGGCGAACGGCACGGAAATGCACCTGCAAATAGACGCCGATATAATAAAGGATCGCCGGAATCAGCGCCGCGAGCACGACGTTCCGATAATCGATGCCGGTATACTCGGCCAGGATGAATGCGGCCGATCCCATGACGGGCGGCATGGCGGCTCCACCCGTCGAGGCCGCGACCTCGACAGCGCCCGCGAAACGCGGGGAGTATCCGAGCCGCTTCATGATCGGAATGGTGATGGATCCCGTGGTCGCCACATCCGAAGTCGGACTGCCCGAGATCATTCCGTACATGCCGGACGATATGACGGCGATCTTGGCCGGGCCTCCGGGCGAGCGGCCCGTGAGCGCCGCTGCGAGCTGGAACATGAATTCGGCGCCTCCCGCATGAGACAGGACCGAACCGAACATCACGAACAAGAAGACGTAGCTGGCTGCCACCTGGATGGGTACGCCGAATACGCCGTCGGTGGTGTACATCAGAACGTCGACAAAGGAACCGAAGTCGATGAACCCATGGCCGAGCGGGGGCGGGATCAGGTGTCCCCAAAGGTTGTAGGCAAGGAAAATGAGCAGGACGATCGTAAGCCCGATGCCGGTTGTCCGCCTGGCCGCCTCGATGGTCAGGGCAAGCAGGAGCGTGCCGAAGAAGAGCTGGTCGCCGGGCAGTGGCCGGAGGAGCGTGATATGATTGGCCAGGTCAGCCCTGATCGTAAAGAAGTAGATGCCGCACGCGACGCTCGCACCGCTCAGGACCCAATCGGCAATGCCGATCCGGTCCGTTGATGTCGAGGTCGGACCGACCGTCAAAAACAGCAGGGCATAAATGCCGCAGACGAACAGAATGCCGATCAGCAGCGCATCGGGCAGCGCAAAGATGTTGGCATATACAACGCCGACGGCAAAAATCGCGGCAGCAACGGTCAAGGTTTGACGCGGCACGCCGTCGAAAGATCGACGGCGGCCGGTTCCGACGAGTTTGGCCAAGGCCATTTACCCACTCCTCCGGTTGTTCTTGGAAACGGAAACTATTCGATCAGGCCCGCTTCCTGGTATGCCCGCAGGGCGCCATCGTGGTGCGGCACTGCGGTCTCCCGAGTGAGCAGCGTGGTGTCCAGGTCGGCCATTGCCGGATGGACCGAGCGTATTGAGTCGAGATTGTCGATCAGCGCCTTGGTCAGCGTGTAGGCATCTTCCTCGCTCATCTCCGCGCTGGCGATCAGAACGGCACCCAGAGCCAGGGTCTCGATGGCTTCGGGCTGGTTCTCATAGGAATCGGCGGGAATCGTGAACTCGGCGATCGAGAATTCCTCGGCGATCTGCGCCCTGACATCGGCCGGAATGCTCAGCAGTTTGATGTCGAGTGCGTTCTCGATTTCCCGGATGGAGCTGTGACCGACGAAAACACCGTTCGCGTAGAGATCGACACGACCGTTCTGGAGCAGGCCGGCCTGCTCGGACGAACCGGCCTGAACGACTGCTCCGCCCCATTGGGCGATCGCTTCGTCGTCGGCGCCCGCCGCCGCCATGATGGCAGACGCAATCTGGCCGGTGATATTGCCGGCTCTGTTTACTGTCATACGCACCGGAACCTGCGCGGCAGCAAAATCGTCCACGGAATCGACTTCATGCTCTTCGGCAAAGCTGCGCGTCGTGACGAACTGCATGGGTGCCCAGTCGTAAAGGTAGCCGATCGTGCGTAGATTTTCGATCGGCGCACTGAAGGGCTCGCCACCCTGTGCCGCGATAGCAAGCTCGGCGTCGTGGATAAGTCCGATTTCGGCCCTTCCTTCGCTGATCATTGCGGCATTGGCAAATCCGCCGCCGGTAGTCTGGTAGGTAATCGTCGAGTTTGGATCGTTTGCCTTCACGACGGCATCTAGACCCGCGCCAAGAAGCGTCCAAAGTCCTCCGGGGCTGGCGCCCGCGAGTGTGAGATTGAGCGACTGCGCAGTCGCCGGCAGCACCGGCGCCACGATAAAGGCGAGGGATAGTCCGGTCAGGGTAATTCGCGATAATGGCATCTGTTCCTCCCATTGGAAATCTGAGCTTTTGCAGAAATCTCGCTGCCGGATAGCTCCGCTCCGCGGCCGGCAGGATCAACGTTATGGTTAGTTTCCTAAGCAGTCAAGCGCGATGGTTTCAAAATCCGCCGCGGTCCGGCCGTGATGCGCCCCGGGGGGGTGTATAAGGCCAACGCAGCCAAGACTCATGGGTCTCGACACAGTCCTTGCCGGCTCCCGGAGCCGACAAGGAGAGAAGGGGGCGTCTCGCATTATTCGCCTGGAACCCATGTGCGATTGTAGGCCCCGACCTCCCGGTCGCCATTGATCGAACTCGATCAGGTCCTGGGCGGTGGCGGCCAGAGGCACCAGGCTGGACGCTGCCAGCAGCAGGCCCGTGAAGACATTCCACCGGCGCCGCGCTGTCGATTAATTGAAATTCAACATGGAACTTCCCTCCTCCGGAAGTGGTCTGTGACGATCAGATCGGCGTTCCCCCCTCGCGCCAATTTAATTAGTTTGCTTACTTAGTTATATGTGTCAAGCCACCCGTTGGCCGAATTCCGAGGCAAGGGAACTCTGGGCGATCGCCTTCATGGAGCTGTTCTGGATTGGCAGAATCGGCCTCGTCCATCTTTCGCTCCTGCGGCCTTCGCTTTTGCCTAACTTCGGCCCGGGGTTCCGCATGAACCGGGATTGTGAGGGGAAGCGGTCCGCTTCCATCGGGCTGTGCGCGAGGAAACGAGAAATGTGGCGGGAAGGGCGGTTGCGTTCCTGTCGTGGCGGGAGGAGAGCTGCCGGCTTGCAGATATGTCGTTACAAATCGCAAGGCTGCGACATGCCAGCAGACCTTTCGGCCGCGCGGGCCGAAAGGTCTTTTTGAGGCAGGGATGGGCGGCTTATTCGGCCGCGACCATTTCATTATGATTGACGAGAGTGCGCCAATCAGTCGTTTTGGGGAACACGCCCTCGCGCGACATGATCCGCGAATGCGGCAGCCGGGGCTCTTCAGTGCCGATGGCCTTGCCGCCTTCGGCGACCTTCCGCGCAGCATCGACCATCAGACGACGGAACTCGACGATGGCGAGATCGGATGCCCCGAGGATATCGTTGGTGCGATCGACGATCGGCCCCATGGAAACCCACATGACGATGTCCTGATTGGGAATGCCCAGAACGCCGGTGAAGTTGCCCTGCTTCATCAGCTCGCGATCCTGGAGGAAGTTGTTCTCCAGCGTGCGGCGCGAGCGCCATTTCTCGTCCAGATCGACTCCCTTCTCCGCATGGTTGAACTTGCGCCACTCCTCGGTGGTGGGGCATGCCGTGCCACCCCACGCGATGAAGTGGAAATGCGTGGTCTCGTCGTCGACAGGGACGATGACGCTGGCGACATTGTAGGAGCTGTTGGGCGGAATCAGCGAGTAATATGGCGCAATGAACTCGGTGATGCGCAGGTAGTCATGCGTGGCTGCATTCTTGATCGGCTTGCGGATCGCCGCGTAGTGGAACCCGTAGCTCGTCGTCTGCGTCTGCATGCGCGGCGACTTGTCCGTCGAGGGGCGATACCACGACTTGTCGTCGGCTGCGGCGCCCTCGACCCTGGCCGGCACCATATCGGAGGAGTGCAGGCTCGAGGAATGCGCGCTGTCGATCTGGCCTTCGTGAATCTGCGCCCAGTTCGCAGGAACACGAATCTTCAGGATTGCCAAAGGCGTATCCACGGTAGGAGCAAAGGCGGGCGGGTCGAATTCAGGAACATCTTCCTTGTCGCCGAACCAGGCCCAGACGAATCCGCCCCATTCCTTGACGGGATAGGCGCGGTGGCTCACCTTGTTGAGGAGGGGACTGCCTTCCGGCTCCGACGACATGGCGATGACCTTGCCGTCCACATCCATTTTCCAGCCGTGATAGAGGCAGCGCAAACCGCACTCCTCATTGCGTCCGAATACGAGCGAGGCACGCCGGTGCGGACACAGCTCATCGAGAAGCCCCACGCGGCCATTGGTGTCGCGAAAGGCGACGTACCTCTCCCCGAGTGCCTCGACCAGCAACGGGGTGCCATCCGGCTCGGCGACCTCCTCGATAAGGCAGACCGGTGTCCAGTGCTGGCGCATCAGGCGTCCCATCGGGGCGTTGTTCGATACCCGACACAAAAGATCGTTTTCTTCGGGAGTAAGCATCGTCTCCATCCCTCATTAAGTTAGGAAGCTAAGAGTTTAGTGCATCTCAGTTGCGAAGTCTAGGCATTGACAGAAATTAGTTAGGTAGCTAAGGAACGGAAAAAGGCAAGCTGGATGGTTTTCCCGTGATTATAACCGACGACGATCTTATCACGATGACCGTGAGTTCGCGCCGCGAACTGACGCCGAGTATCGTGGAGTTCGTGCTCAAGCCGGAGGAGGGGATCAGCCTGCCCCAATACGGTCCGGGCGCGCACATAACGGTGGAGACCCCATCGGGGGCAATGCGCCGCTATTCCCTCGTCGGCGGCGAGGCGAACACCTATACGATCGCGGTCAAACGGGAGCCGGAATCGCGCGGCGGCTCCCAATCCATGCATGATGAGGTTGCTGAAGGGAGCAAGCTCCGGGTCGCTCCCCCCGAGAACGAGTTTTCTCTCGGTCCCGCGCCCGACTATCTCCTGATCGCCGGAGGCATCGGCGTTACGCCGATCTATGCAATGGCCAAGCGTCTCAAGGAGCAGGACAAGCCGTTCCGGATAATCTATGTGAGCCGCAGCCCGCAGGATGCCGCCTATCTGGCCGAAATGCGCGAAGCCTTCGGGGACCGGATGATCGTCCATCACGACGAGGGCGATCCCGAGCGAATCTACGATTTCTGGGATCATTTCGAGACACCTCAGCCGACACATGTCTATTGCTGCGGGCCGAAGCCGCTCATGGAGGAGATCAAGGCGATTTCGGGCCATTGGCCCGAGGGACGTGTCCATTTCGAGGATTTCAAACCCGTCGACATCGTCCGCCCCGACGACGTGGCTTTCGATGTGGAATTGGCCAAGTCGGGCAAGACGGTGCACGTTCCTGCCGATCGTTCCATACTCGAGGCCGTACGCGACGCCGGTGTGCGGACCGTCAGCTCCTGCGAAAGCGGAACCTGCGGCTCATGCAAGACCCGCCTTCTTGCCGGTGATGTTGACCATCGCGACATGGTGCTCATGGATGAGGAGAAGGACAAAGCAATCATGATCTGCGTGTCCCGGGCAAACAGCGGGAATCTTGTCGTTGACCTCTGATTCCCCAGCAATTTCGAACCCCATCCGACTGGGCGTGCTAGGGCTGGGGCGGGCGTTCATGCTCATGCTGCCTGCCTTTCGCTCGGATCCCCGTATCCGCCTCGTGGCCGCCTGTGCGCCGCGAGAAGCCTCGCGGCGTGCTTTTCAGGCGGAATTCGGTGGCCGCGTCTACGAGAATGTGGAGGGGCTCTGCGCCGATCCCGAGGTGGAAGTGGTGTACATCGCCACACCGCACCAGATGCATGCTGACCATGCGGTAGCGGTCGCCGCGGCCGGCAAACATATCCTGCTAGACAAGCCGTTGGCCGTGGAGATGGCGGACGGACGGCGCATCGTCGAGGCGGCCGAGAAAGCGGGCGTCGACGTGATCGTCGGCCCCAGCCACAGCTTTGATCGTCCCGTGCAACAGGCGGGGGAACTGATCCGCAGCGGCGAACTTGGCCGGATTCGCATGATTCAAGCTTTTAACTACACCGATTTCCTCTATCGGCCGCGGCGGCCGGAAGAATTGCGCACAAGCGAAGGCGGGGGCGTCATTTTCAGCCAAGGCGTACATCAGATCGATGTCGTGAGGTTCCTCGCCGGAGGCGTGGGGACCCGGCTGGCGGCGATGACCGGCGCCTGGGACCCCGATCGTCCCACCGAAGGCGCATACAGCGCTTTGATGAGCTTTCAAAACGGGTGCTTCGCGACCTTCACATATTCGGGTTACGCGCATTTCGACAGCGACATCTGGATGGACGGGATCGGAGAGCTCGGGCAACGGAAATCGCCCCAGGGCTATGGCGCGGCGCGCAGGACGCTGGCGACGGTGCTCGATGCGCAGCAGGAAGCTGCGCTCAAGACGACCCGTACATACGGTGCCGGCGACGCACCCAAGCCGGCGGACCAGTATGAACATTTCGGACCGATCGTTGTGCTGTGCGATCGCGGGGACATTCGCCTGGTTCCCTCTGGATTGCACGTTTATGGCGACTTTGAACAGAAATTCGTGCCCGCGCCGACGTTCGAGACAGCGCGCACCGAAGTCATCGATGCGCTGGTCCAGACCGTCCGGCACGGACATCCGGCCGTACAGTCCGCCAGATGGGGTCTGGCGAGCCTTGAAGCTTGCCACGCCATCATCCGTTCCGCAGAGACAGGGACTTTCGTCGACCTCGTCGAGCAGGTGCCCGTATAACAATGAGGGGAGAATAAATGAGCAATCTCAATCTATCGCTTGCCATGGGTGATTACGACCGGACCCGGCCGATCTATGACGGCCGGGTGAAGATCGACGGGGTCGATCCGGTCTGCATGCTGCTTTCGCCCGAGGAGATGTTCTTCAGGGCATTCCGGCACCAGGCGTTCGACATCAGCGAGCTTTCGCTCTCTTCCTATTCGATCTCGGTCGCACGCGGAGAGCCCCATTATGTTGCGGTTCCCATATTCCTCTCGCGTGCGTTCCGCCACACGTCCATATACATCCGCACCGACAAGGGCATTTCCACGCCGGCGGACCTTCGCGGACGCCGTATCGGAATCGCGGAATACCAGCTATCGGCCAATGTCTGGGTGCGTGGAATTCTCAAGGACGAGTACGGCCTCGGCGCCGAGGACATCGTCTGGGTCCGCGGCGGCATGAATACGGCGGGGCGTCCCGAAAAGATCAAGGTCGACCTGCCGCCGAACGTGAAGGTCGAGGAAGCCCCTCAGGGCGCCACGCTGAACGCCATGCTTGCCGCTGGCGAGATAGACGGGTTCATAGGGCCGCGCGCGCCTCTGTGCTACGACGAGGAACACCCGCATGTGGGGCGCCTGTTCACCGACTCGATCGGCGCGGCCGAGGACTATTTCAGGCGCACCGCCATCTTCCCCATCATGCACGTTCTGGGTGTGCGGCGCCGTCTGGCAGACGAGCATCCGTGGCTGCCGGGAGCACTGCTGAAGGCTTTCACCCGCTCGAAGGCGATGTCGGATGCTGCGCTGGCGGATACTTCTGCAACGAAGGTCACCATGCCGTTCGTCGAAGACAATCTTCGTCGCGCTCGCAACCTGATGGGCAACGATATATGGTCCTACGGCGTCGATCAGAACAGAAAGGTCCTCGAGACGTTTCTCGGCTATCACTATGAGCAGGGGCTCTCTCCCCGAAAGGTCGATGTGAACGAGCTCTTTCACCCTGCGACCCTAGAAAGCTTCAGTCTCTGAACCATGACGAAATTTGTGCCAGGCGACATAGTCGAAGTCGAAACACCGCGTGGACATGCCTATGTCCAGGTTACCCACAATCATCCCTCCTACCCCGAGGTGGTGCGGGCTCTTGCCGGACCATACGAACAGGGCGCGGATGCGGCCACCCTTGCCAGGCTCGATACGCGCTTTATCGCCATGATCCCCTTGGCCGCAGCCGTCGACATGGGATCCGTTTCTGCGCGCCTGATGGGCAACGCTCCCGTACCGGACGCGCTGAAGGCTTTCCCCAAGTTCAAGATGTCGATACTCGACAAACATGAGGGCAAGCGGGAGAACGTGGCCTATTGGTGGTTCTGGGATGGCGATACGCTCAGCTACGACGTCGATCCTGGGCCTGAAATCGAGGATATACCCCCGCGTGAGGTCATGTCGATCGAGGAATTTGTGAGGACAATCAGTCCGCCGTAAGCTTCGGGAGCGGTGGAGGCCAAGAGTGGGATGTTAACCCAGATGGACGTCTTCGTCGAGGTGCTTCAAAATATTATTTTGAATTGATTTCAAATATTGAAGCAAGAGACCACGTTCATTGATGGAGAAATCTTCAACAGATGCATCTACGACCTCCTTCGCAAGTGGCATAAGGATATTTTCCAACTCGCGTCCGCGACCGGTCAAAAAGACATTTATTTTTCGTCGGTCCTCGTCGTTTCGCTTTCTCTGAACTAATCCAGAAGCTTCCATCGTTCTGATTGCGCTCAATGTCGTCGGCTCCATAGTGCCGACCAAAAGGGACAATTCTCGCTGAGTTTGCCCGTCCTTGTGCCACAAGGCGCGTAGAAAATACCACATGCCGGGTGTTACCCCATACGGCGCAATCTTCTGGTGGAGGAGCCGCTGTATAAGCCGATGAGTAAGGCGAGCTTGGTAGCCGACACTTTGCTCGAAAGGCAATTTGATGTTTTGAGGTGCTTTGCCAGCCACAGCGTTCTGGTCTTTCTGCTCATCAGTCGAGCCTTTGTCCCTCGGAGTTCCACTCTGAAAAGCGGTTGGAGTGGCTCGGCTTCCGCATTCATGAGCTATATTCGAGCCCACAACGCGTAATCTAGCTTTTGATTCGTTGCTCCAGTTCGAGTGACGTTAATAAATATCTCTTACTGGTAGGTTATCGCCCTGAGCTACTCCCCGAAAATGGGACGCTGACGTAAGCTAGGAATTGTTGTCTGCTGGTCTTCGACGATGGAGATCAGAGATGTCGAAACGCAAGCAGCATTCGCCCGAGTTCAAGGCGAAGGTCGCCCTGGAAGCATTGAAGGGCGAAGAGACGGTATCGGAATTGGCGAGCCGGTTCGGAATTCACCCCACGATGATCCACCAATGGAAACGGGCGTTGCTCGAAGGGGCATCGGGTGTGTTCGAGCGCGGCGGGCGCAAAAGGCCTGAGATTGACGATGAACAGGTCAAGGATCTGCATGCCAAGATCGGAGAGCTGGCCGTCGCCAACGATTTTTTGTCCAGAAAGCTCAAGCCTTGGGGCGGGAAGTGAGGCGAGGGATGATAGAACCTGATCACCCCGTGCTCTCAATTGGCAAACAGTGCACGCTGCTGTCGATCGCGCGCTCTTCGTTCTACTACACGCCGAAAGGCGAGACCGAGATCAACCTTGCCCTGATGCGCAGGATCGATGGGCAATTCCTGGAAACGCCCTTCTTCGGAGTCCGGCAGATGACCTGGCACCTGCGCAATGAAGGTCACGTGATAAACGAGAAGCGCGTGCGTCGGCTGATGCGGCTCATGGGCCTGATGCCGATTTATCAGAAGCCCAATACCTCGAGACCAGCCAAGGGGCACAAGATCTGGCCCTATCTTCTGAAGGGGTTGAGGGTGGAGCGCCCGAACCAGGCCTGGGCTGCGGATATCACGTATTTACCGATGCGCCGGGGCTTTCTCTACCTGGTGGCCATCATGGACTGGCACACCCGCAAGGTCTTGGCATGGCGCATCTCGAACACGCTGGAGGCAGACTTCTGCATCGAGGCGTTGAACGAGGCGGTCCACAAGTTCGGTCCGCCCGAGATCATGAACACCGATCAGGGGAGCCAGTTCACGTCCTTTGCCTGGACCGATCGGTTGCGACGAATGGGGGTGCGCATCTCCATGGATGGCAAGGGCCGGTTCCTCGACAACATCTTTGTCGAGCGGCTCTGGAGAACCCTCAAATACGAATGCGTCTACCTGCACGCCTGGGAGACCGGGTCACAGGCCCGCGCCGGCGTCCGCGAATGGGTGGACTTCTATAATAACCGACGCCCTCATTCCGCCCTTGGCGGAAAACCGCCTGCCGTGATCTATTGGCAGCGCATTGACCAAAACCAACCCGACCAGCAGGTGCAACGAGTAGCTTAATTTACGCCAAAAGCTGTCCAACGATTGGGGAGTAGCTCACACACTCGCGGCTCGGCTGGCTCACCCCAACCGAATACGCAACCACCTTTACCCCATGACGGGACCTGGCGCTGCGCTCAATGGCCAGCTCCACGCCAGCCCCCGTCTTCCACCAGGCTCAGCAGGGCCAAAACAACCCCCGGAGTCTACGTCACGCTGGATAAAAGATGGGGGCAACGTCATCTGGAACGCACCCTACAATGGTCCTCATCCCAATTTGACGAATAGCTTTTGTGATACAAAATGCGGAATATTGTGTTACACGTAGGTTGTGGAAAACGTATCATACTGTTTATTGTCCAAGCTTACGACGAGGGTTCGATTCCCTTCACCCGCTCCAATTCCTCAAATGGACATCCAGCGAGCCTCTGCAGCGCGCATGGTCCTGTCAGGCCGCCATGGCATTCGCGATCGATACACAATGGCGCTAGCGGGCATCGGGCAGAGCTGACCCGACGAACCTTGACCAGGCGAGCGGACAGGTGCAAGTGGCACCTGTCGTGACAGGGAGGCAAGGCATGGCTGGCAGGTTGGACGCGCGCCACGCCGCGCCGCTGCTGATTGCCGCAACGCGCCTGGGCCTGCTCGGCCTGCTGCTGGTGCTGTGGTGGCTGGCGGCACTCCACACAAGCCGGAACATCATCCCGACGCCGCTCGACACCGCCGTAGCGGCGACACGGCTGTGGTCCGAGGGGCGGCTGCAGGGGGCTCTGGTTGCAAGCCTGGGGACCTATCTCGGCGGCACACTGCTGGCTGCGTTGCTGGCCCTGCCTTTGGGCGCGCTGATGGGTGCCTTCGGCCTTCTGGGGCGAACGCTCGAAATCTACGTCTATGCATTGGCGGCAACGCCGCGCGTGGCCTTCATCCCGCTGGTCATTGTGCTCTTGGGCCTGGGTATCGAGGCCAAGCTCTTCATCGTTTTCCTCGGCGCCGTCATGCCCATGGTGATCAATACCTATGCCGGTGTGCGCCAGGCCGATATCGACCTGGTCGAAATGGCGCGCTCGGTGGGGGCCGGCAGGGCGCGCATCTTCCGGGCGATCATCTTGCCCGGCGCGGTTCCTTATATCCTGACCGGGTTGCGGATCGGCGCCACGATCGGCCTCATCAACACCGTGGTGGCCGAGCTCTACACCGCCGTTACCGGTCTGGGCGGCCTGCTGGCGCTTTATGGCAACAGCTTTCGGATGGCGGAATATTTCGTCATCGTCCTGACCCTTGCCGCCATTGGCGTGATCGTCACAGAACTATTGCGCCTCCTCGAAAACTATCTCACGCGCTGGTCACACTAGACCGGCCGAATGCGAAAGATTGCTGCATGTTCCGTCACGTAAAAGCCCATCTGGCGTCCCTGCTGCTGACCCTGGCGCTCGCGAGCGGGTGCGCGGCGCAATCGGATGCGCCTTTCCGCCTGATCGTGACCCATCTCGAACCGCCCCTGGTGCCCAATTCGGTGATGGATCTGGCCGTGGCCCTCGGCTATTTCGAGCGTGAAGGGGTCAATGTCGAGCTGGTGCGCGTGCAGCAGACGCCATCGGCGCTCGCGGCATTGCAGGCCGGCGAGGGCGAAATGGCCAATATCGGGGTGGACGCCCTGCTGCAGGCCATGGCCGCCGGCGCCGGTGATCTGCGCGCCGTGACCTCGCCCAACACGTCCCTGCCCTTCCTGATCGCGGCGCGCGCGGAGATCACGGACCTGACCGGGCTCGGTGGCGCGCGCTTCGGTGTCGGCCGCATCGGCAGCCTCGATCACACGCTGTCGCGCCTGGTGCTCGAGCGCCTCGGCGCCGATCTCGATGCCTCCGAAGTCATCAGCCTGGGCCAACCCAATATTCGCGCCCAGGCCTTGCTGGCCGGACAGATCGACGCCACCACCATGTCGATCGGCACCTGGGCCAGCCTGCCGGACCATAGCGGACTGCATATCCTGGTGGATCAGGACGCCTATTTCGCCGCCGCGCCGCTGGTCAACAAGGTCAATGCGGTTCCTGCTGCCGTGCTGGCGGAGCGGCCCGAGGATGTCGCCGCCGTCATCCGGGCCCTCATCCGCATCAGCCGCGACTTCGCCGCCGATCCGGCGCTCTGGGTCGACGCGATGAGCGCAGCACTGCCCGATACGGACCGGACCATGCTCGAAACGCTGGCACCCGCATTTGCGGCCAGTTGGAGCGTCAATGGGGGCCTCAGCGCCGACGCCCTCGACTATACCGCCAATTGGCTGTTCGACACCGAAGAGTTTGCCGGCCTGAGCACGCCGGCGCTGCTCGACTGGGTGGATTTCGCGCCGGTTGATGCGGCCCTCGCGGCCTTGGGCGTCGTCGATTCCATGGATTCGGCGGACCGATGAACCGAACAGCGGCCAGGCCGCAACCGAGCCCTGAAGCAGTCAACACCGGACGCTCCATCACATTCTCCGGGGTCAGCAAATCGTTTGCGTTGCGCGACGGCCTGCCGACAAGGGCAGTGGACGCGGTGGACCTGGTGGTGCCGGCGCAACAGTTTGTTGCCGTTGTCGGGCCGTCCGGTTGTGGCAAGACTACGCTGTTGCGGCTGGCCGATGGGCTGATCGCGCCGGACCAGGGCTCGGTCCGCATCGGGGCGGCGCCGCCTGTCCCCGGCCCGGGCATCGGCATGGTGTTCCAGACGGCCCGGCTGATCCCCTGGCGCAATGTCAGCGACAATGTCCGCTTCGCTCTTGAAGCGGCGGGGTGGCCCGCCACCGACCGCGACCGGCTGGTACAGGAACATCTCCGCCAGGTCGGACTGGAACGCTGGGCCGCGCACTATCCCGCACAATTGTCGGGGGGCATGCGGCAACGCGTGGCGCTCGCCCGGGCCCTTGCCGGGCAGCCCGATATTCTGCTGATGGACGAGCCGTTCGCCAATCTCGACGCGCAGACAAGGGAATTGATGCAGGAAGACCTGCTGGCCCTGTGCGCGGCGCGACGGCCCACTGTGCTCTTCGTCACCCATAGCGTCGACGAAGCGCTGTTGCTGGCCGACAGGGTGATCGTCATGGGCGGGGGCAAGCTGCTTGACGATGTCGAGGTGGCGCTGCCGCGACCACGATCGATTGCTGAGGCCACCCGCCTGCCGGCCTTCGCCGAACAGCGGGCACACCTCTGGTCGCAGATCCGCCATCTTGTCCTGGCCGATCCGGCATCTGCCTTCTTTGGCCGTCATAACGGGCCGGAGACTCGCGGTTAAGGCATTCTTCGGCGCCATCCCTACGTATTGGCCCCATTTGGGGGAAAATACGCATGCCTTTTGCCGTTCTCAATGTGCGGCCCAGCCGCCAGAAATCGTTCGACGTGGTTCGGATCGACAACCGGAACAAGGACCTGGCCATGAAGGCCATCGGCCGCAAGGTGCTGCTCTATGCGCCGCGGGACGAAGTGCGGCACGGCTATTTCGGCAAGGCCGAGGTCTCCGAGGTTCGACTCGATGCGATGCATCGGCGGTTCATGTTCCTCGACCTCTGTCAGATCGAGATCTTTGCCCACAGCATCCGCCTCGAACAGGTAGCCGAGCCGCTGGAAGCGCTGGCCTATCGGCCCGATGGCAGCATCGCGTTCAGCTATTTCTCCACCGGGATAAGGCGCCTTTCCGCGCCCGACCGGCGGGCCATCCTGCGCCTGGAGCGCACGCTCCTGCCGTTTGACGGCCTCGAAGCGCCTGCGCAGCCGGAACTGGTGGCCAGGCCCTCCGCGCCGTCGCCACTGCGTCGGATCAATCGCGCAATGGCCTTGCGTGACGCCCAGCTGCGCTGGCAGGTCCTCGAACATTACGGTCCCGCCTGCGCCATCTGCGGCAGCAATTTTGGCGATGTCGAACGGGGCCTCTATGAGGTCGAGGTATGCCACCTGCAGGCGCTCAGGTTTGGCGGGCCCGATGCGCTTAGCAATGTCATGCCCATGTGCAGGACGCATCACTGGGCCTTCGACGCCGGACTGTTCACCCTGGCCCAGCAGGGACAGATCCTGGTCAGCAATCGCATGGTGCCGGACCTGCGCACGCGCTTCAACGGCCGCAGCCGCGCCTGGCTCCCCGATGCCCAGTCGGCCCGTCCGGCGGCGGTGCATCTGCAGTTTCACCGCGACATGGTGTTCCAGCCCTAGGCGCTTTCCATGCCTGCTGACA